>CAMHGK010000063.1 GCA_946184695.1 uncultured Bacteroidales bacterium
AAAAGGGTGGTACGCTCAGCACACAGTCCCGACGGATAAGCCGCATTTTCCTGATTAGCCCCTGCGTGTATTCTACCATCGGAGAGTCGGGCAGCAGCCCCTACCTTGAAATTGGAATAAGGAGAATAGGAGTGAGCCACCATTTGCTTTGCCACATCAACAAGTTCGCGGTCTTCCTTAGAGAGTTCCTGATACTCGCATACACTTATGCGTGTCGTAAGATTTAAGTCTTTCATAGTATTGATAGAATTTTGTGTTTCGCATTAAAGACTATTACAAAAAGTATTCCAAACATTCTTGCAAATAGCGCGCAAAGATACTAAAATTCTTTGAAATAGCCAAGACGTATGTTTTTTTTATAAAAAAAAGCGTTATTTTCGTTGTTTTTTTGACAATAAATCTCTAACTTTGCGGCGTTTTTCGGGTAATAGACAGAACTATGAACAACACAACGACCACCGATCAGGAAGAACTTCAGATAGAGCAAGAGTTTCGTGCGTTGCTTGCTGATTATGCTACTACTCGCCGCCATCAGCGTGAGGAGATAATAATTCGTGCTTATCACTTTGCCAAGCAGGCCCATGCCGGCGTTCGCCGTCGCAGTGGTGAGCCATACATTATGCACCCTATAGCGGTGGCTCGGATAGTAGCCCGCGAAATAGGATTAGGTTCGACGAGTATATGCGCAGCTCTACTGCATGACGTTGTGGAAGATACAGATACAACCGTTGAGGACATACAGGCATTATTCGGAGAGAAGATTGCACATATAGTTGATGGTCTGACAAAAATATCGGGCGGCATATTCGGTCAGCAAGCAAGCCAGCAAGCAGAAAACTTCCGCAAGTTGATTTTCACGATGTCGTCCGACGTCAGAGTGGTATTGGTGAAGATAGCCGACCGACTTCACAACATGCGCACACTTGAGTTTCAGCCTCAAGAGAAGCAACTCAAGATAGCCGGCGAAACTCAATACATATACGCACCTTTGGCATATCGATTAGGTCTATTCCCAATAAAGCAAGAATTAGAAAACCTGAGTTTTAAGTATGAGCATCCTGAGCAATATGCTGAGATATGCCGTCGTCTTCAGGAGAACAGTAATGCACGCTTAGAGGCATTCGAGCGATTTGCTGCACCTATACGCCAGAAACTGACCGACATGGGATATGAGTTTGAACTGAAAGCTCGTATCAAGACTCCGTATTCCGTATTCAAAAAAATGCAAGATAAGAACGTGTCGTTTGAGGATGTATATGATCTGATAGCGGCACGTATTGTTTTCACCCCCAACACCGACCGCAGCGAGCGCGAACAATGCTGGGGGATATATTCTGCTATAACAGAGATATATCGTCCGCATCCTGAACGCATCCGCGACTGGATTTCCACCCCGAAATCGAATGGCTACGAGGCTTTGCACGTGACCGTTATGGCTCAAGATGGCCAGTGGATAGAGGTCCAGATTCGCACGGTGCGCATGCATGAGATAGCCGAGAAAGGTTTGGCAGCACACTGGAAATACAAGATGGGCATTGACGACAGTACCGGTCTGGACCAGTGGATACATCAGATTCGCGAATTGCTCAAAGACCCGAACCCGAATGCCATTGACTTGCTTGACAACTTTAAACTCAATCTTTTTGCCTCTGAGATATTCGTTTTCACACCACAAGGTGAGATGATGACCCTTCCGCTTGGGGCCACCGTACTTGACTTTGCTTATCAACTACACTCAAAGCTGGGAGAACAATGTATTGGAGCAAAAGTAAATCATACCCTTCAGCCGATAGATTACAAACTCCAGAGTGGCGATCAGATAGAAGTTATCCGCTCTGAAAACCAACGCCCTCAGCGCGACTGGCTAAATCAGGTGGTTACGTCAAAAGCTAAATCGCGACTGGGTAACTACTTCCGCCGCGAAGAACGCGACCTGACCAAGTTAGGCGAACAGCTGTTTGACGAAGAACTTCAGCGCTTGGGGAAAAGCGAGATTCGCGATATGGCGATTTACCGCTTGAGCACCTACTACGGTTTCCGCCACCCCAACCACATGTTTATGCAAATAGGCAAAGGTGTCGTATCACTTAAGCCATTAGAGAGTCTGCTCGTACCGAGCAAGAAGAGATGGTGGCAGTTATTCTCCAACCCCTTGCACAAGCAGCCGCAACAGCAACAACAGCAGATGCTGCCATTAGGTGATGAGGTCAACGACACCCAACCCATTAGTGCCACGCAGCGTCCTAACCAAAACCTGAAACATATTATCTTGAGTGATTTCAACCGCGATGTAGAATATCAATTGGCTCCATGCTGTCACCCCATTCCCGGAGATGAGGTATTCGCTTACAGAGACGAACAAGGCATCTACATAGTCCACAAAGCCACCTGCAAAAACGCCGAGAGGATAAAATCCAACTACGGCAAACGCCTGTGCACGGCTGAGTGGCGAATGCACCATACACTGACATTCGCAGAAACGATAGAAATGCAAGGTATTGATAGCAAAGGTTTGCTTGTCAGGATATTCGAGATAATAAGCAACCATTTCAACTGCAATCTGCACGAAGTAAAAATTACAGCTCGCAATGGTCTCTTTGCGGGCACATTTGAGTTGGAAGTGTATGATACAGAGGAAATACAACTTATATGCAACGAGCTTGGAAAAATTGAAGAAATCAACTCCGTCAAGCGACTGAGTTCATCAGCAAACAAGAGTTTCTGAAATGACACTCGCCGACAATGTACTTTGGTATGGAATTTGTAGGGAATTGCGTGGTACAACGCCGACCTATTAATGAAAAGAGTAAGGTGTTTGCCGGTGGGCTGAAAACAAAAGAATAATTAACTTTCAAAATAATAGTAAATGAAAAAGAACTTATTGTTTGGCATGCTGTTATTAGTATCAGCAGCCGTGATGGCACAGGATCCTGTCATCACTTTCAAAGAGATGGATCATGACTTTGGTAAGATTCATGAAGAAGATGGTCGTGTGTCGTATATCTTCCAATTTACTAACGAGGGCATGGAGCCATTCGAGCTGAGCAACGTGAAAGCCTCGTGCGGTTGCACCACGCCCAAGTGGACTCGCGAGCCTATTGAACCAGGCAAAACCGGCGACATCACCGTAACCTACAACCCTAATGGCCGCCCCGGACCTTTTACGAAGACCATCACCGTAACCGTCAAGGGTAAGGACGAGACAAAGACAACCCAGAAGAAGCTCTACATCAGAGGTGAAGTCATACCCCGTCAGGCTCAGCCTGTTATCAGATACAGCGTTAAGATGGGGGATTTGAGTTTAAAATCGAAAGAGATTAGTTTCGGTAGAATAGAGAAAGGAGCTCAGCGTACCGGCACACTCGAATATACCAACCTTACTAACAACGACATTACCGTAGATTTAGCATTTGCTAACAACTACGATTTCATCACTGCAATGGTAAGTCTCGGAACCCTGAAACCCAAAGAAGTCGGCAACCTTAATGTTTTGTTCAATTCGCAGCTTTGCCCGGTATGGGGTGAACAAAAATACTCGGTATATTTCGTTGTTAACGGAGTAAAGCAGTTGACCGATGAGTATCGCGTAAGCATCACGGCAGACGTTGAAGAGGACTTCAGCAAACTGACTACAGAGCAACTTCAGGAGTCACCAATTGCTACCATCGAACACAGCATCGACCTCGGCACAGTAGCAGCAGGTCAGAAGTTGACAAAGAAAGTTCAACTGAAAAATGCAGGTATCAACCCGCTGGTTATCCGCAGAGTGATAGCACCTAAAGAGCTTAAAGTATCGGCAAGCAGACTGACTGTCAAGAGCGGAAAGACGTCAGATTTGAAAATCGAGATTCCCGACAGCAAGTCGCTTTCAGCTGGTTCGTACTCGCGTCAGATAGAGGTTATTACCAACGACCCGAAAAACTCGCATATCAAGATTTCAGTTAAGTGGAAAGTAGAATAATCCACTTGTTATAATAAGAGCGCTGCGCTATTGTTGCATCGTAGAACGATGATAGCGCAGCGCTTTTCAATTAGTCAGTACTTCTAATACAAAACACCCAAAGTCATGCAACATCCCGAAAATTCAGAAGAATACAAAGGTCTTACGGTCAACGAGGGAGTGGTTAGTCCCCCAACTGTCAACCCTTACGCCGTCTTTCGTCGCAAACGCAAGAAGCTCGAAGTAGAGGATTATGTCAGCGGAATACTTGCAGGCGACATTTCCATACTTGGTCAGGCTGTGACCTTAGTTGAGAGCAGCCTGAATAGTGACCAAGCTATTGCTCAGAAAGTGATAGAGCGTTGCCTTCCCTACTCCGGTAAGTCGGTCAGACTTGGCATTACGGGCGTCCCCGGTGCTGGCAAGTCAACTTTCATTGAAAGTTTAGGCACCAAGCTCTGCGAAGCGGGCAAGCGACTGGCTGTGCTTGCGATAGACCCGTCGTCAGAGAGATCGAAAGGAAGTATTTTGGGGGATAAAACTCGTATGACAGAGCTCTCTATGGCAAAGAACGCCTTTATTCGTCCGTCTCCTTCAGCCGGCTCGCTCGGCGGCGTGGCTCGAAAGACTCGCGAAACAATAGTGCTGTGCGAGGCTGCCGGCTACAACACCATCTTTGTTGAGACGGTGGGAGTCGGCCAGAGCGAAACAGCAGCGCACTCAATGGTTGACTTCTTCCTGCTGTTGCAAGTTACGGGAACGGGTGATGAGCTGCAAGGTATCAAACGCGGAATAATGGAAATGGCTGACGGTATTGCCATCAACAAATGTGACGGTCAGAATATCAATAAAGCACAAGTAGCTAAGACTCAGTTCAGAAATGCCTTAGCACTATTTCCGCCAACGGAATCAGGCTGGAAGCCGGACGTAACAACATGCTCGGCAGTAGAAGGAACGGGAATAATGGACGTATGGAAGATGGTTGAAGACTACATAGTCTTTATCAAACGCAACGGCTATTTCGACCGTCAACGCACTCGACAAGCCAAATATTGGATGTACGAGACTATCAACTCGCACCTGCTCAATAGTTTCTACCAAAACGAGCAAATGGAGCACCTGATTAGTGAAGCCGAACGCAAAGTTCTCAACAACGAATTGTCATCATTCATAGCAGCCAACCAACTATTAGAAGAATACTATAAAATGTTATAAGTTTTTTCTAACACATCTAATCTTTAGGGCACATCTGAAATCTTTCGGGATTTCAGATGTGCCCTAAAGCATTATCTTAGCAGGCTATCCATGCGCGCCACATGACGAAGGTAATCGGACATACAACGGTTAGGTACAGGCTCTGCAGAAGGCGACTCAAGGGTCAATGGATTGACAGGGGTACCGTTTTTCCAAACACGGAAATCAAGGTGGGGTCCGGTAGAGGCACCGGTACTTCCTACATATCCTATCACCTGCCCTTGCTTTACTTGCGTTCCTACATTGATACCCTTGCCGTATTTCGACAGATGCAGGTAGGCGGTAGTATAAGTGGAGTTATGACGTATCTTAATGGTATTGCCACCCCCACCTTTATAGCCTTTTTCTATCACTTTGCCATCACCTAATGCCACAACAGGCGTCCCCATTGGCGCTGCATAGTCAACACCGGTATGCGGACGTACAGTCTTGTAAATAGGGTGTTTGCGAGCATAAGTGAAGGTAGAAGAAATGCGCCTGTAGTTAAGCGGAGCCTTAAGAAAAGCCTTCTTAAGATTTTTGCCGTTCTCATCGAAATAACCGTTAATATAGACATCGGCACTATCTAACATTGACTCTGAATCGAACAAGTAGGCTTTATGAGGGACGGATGAAGCAAAAAAATGCGAAGCATAGATTTTGCCCACACCGAGAAAAGTAGTATCTACATAGAGTTCTTCGTAATAGACACTTATGCTATCACCCTTTTGCAGACCGAAGAAGTCGATAGTCCACGCATAGACCTCGCTAAGTTCTAACACGAGCTCAGGAGACAGTCCCTGACCGACAGCTGCCTGCCATAGTGAACTTTCAATTGTGAGAATGCTTTGACGAGGACGACGAATAACTTTTTTGATTTGTTTCTCTACATGAAGTGAGTCGGTTAGATGAAACATCACATCCTCAGTCATCGTCTTTCGATAAACAAAATACTCTGGTACCACAGCATGTGCCACGCTGTCTTGTTCATAGACAACAGTATCGGCGCCGACCACACCTTGTACTAACGGATAAAAGAAAAGATACGTGTTCCCTACACGTAATTGGCGGACATCGAAGTCTTCGCTACGAAGAGATGTAAGCTGTGAAACTATATGAGCAGGCACACCCGCACGATAGAATATCTTACCAAGCGACTCGCCACTGCCCACCTTATCCTCGACTATATAAAACGAATCTATCGGGATTCCATATTCATAACGTATCTCTGCTGCATCGGCAGAAGTACTGCCATCCTCTGTGACAACCTCCTTTCCACCACAACATACAAGGAGCAACAACAAAAGCACATGAAAACTAATAAGCAGCAGACGTTTCATAATTACTATTTCTTTTGGGGATACTTGCGAGTCCATGATGATACTTTCAATTTTACTACTCCAAGCAATGCTTCCGAGAATATACCACCCGACATCTTTGACGTACCAAGCACACGATTGACAAAGATAATGGGCACTTCTGTTATCTTAAAGCCGCACTTGTAGGCTGTAAATTTCATCTCTATTTGGAAGGCATAGCCCTTGAAGCGAATCTTATCGAGTTCCATTGTCTCAAGCACTTGACGGCGGTAACATACGAAACCGGCAGTAGTGTCGTGAATATCAATTCCGAGCACAAACCTTACGTATTTAGAAGCAAAATAAGACATAAGCACTCTGCCCATCGGCCAATTGACCACATTGACACCCGTCAGATATCTCGAACCGATAGCCACATCAGCTCCGTCGTTGACACAGGCTTCATAAAGACGAACAAGGTCTTTGGGATCGTGCGAAAAATCAGCATCCATCTCAAAGATATAGTCGTATTGGTGTTCTATAGCCCATCGGAAACCGGCTATATAAGCTGTACCTAAACCTTGCTTACCGGCACGCTCTACAATAAACAAACTATCGGCAAACTCAGAAGACATAAGGCGCTTAACGATGTCGGCAGTACCATCAGGAGAGCCGTCATCGATAACCAACACATGAAAATCCAATGGCAACGCACGGACGGCACGAATGATAGCCTCAATGTTTTCTTTCTCGTTGTAAGTCGGGATAATTACTAATCGTTCCATTTGATATCAGTTTTATGCGCTGTCCCGTTGGCGGCAACATCCTCCAACGGACCACAGACATTTGTAGAATTTCAAAGTGCAAATTTAATATATTTTCCGCAAATGCAAAAACAAGAGCGTAAAATATATTGCAAATACGTATAAAAAAATACCAGCAAGAATTATTTGTAATAACTGCGAGCATTGTTTGTACTGATAAAAAACATTATTTGCACAAACAAAAAAAATACAATAACTTTGCAGCCGTCTTTTGGAGCGCGGTTGTCCCCACCCGCAAACTCAAACAAAAATAAGTCATAACAGAATACTATCCGCATGGCTCTCCCCCTCCCTCCGCAAGGGAGGGGGCAGGGGGCGGGTTGCTAAATAATTATTAATTATCCTAACGCCATGTCTGACATTTATTCTATTGTAACATCTCAGAAACTCTCATACGAGCAGAAAGTGAATGCCCTTGCTCATGCAGCCGAAGACACCCTTTCCGTTATTCCGATGTCTGAGCGCACACGTTTTTTCTTTGAGAAAGGAGCTATATGCAACCTCAACGAGGGCAATGCTCCATATCGTCCGCGCTACATCATGCCTGACTATGAGAAGGCAGTGCGCGAAGGAGTGCGTTTTTTGCAAATCGACGCCCCTCGCAATTTCGACGAGTTGCTCACTTTCCTGCAGATACTCTACCGGCACGTACCTTCTATCACTACCTACCCCGTCTTTCTTGGCGACCTTGACAAGCTCATCGAGCCGTTCATAAAAGACCTTACAGACGAAGAGGTGATGCGCAAACTAAGGCTATTCTTCATCTATTTGGACCGCACCATAACCGACTCTTTCTGCCATGCCAACCTCGGGCCGGAGCCCTCACGCGCAGGCAGACTGATTTTGCAAGTTGACAAAGAATTAGAACAGGCTGTGCCAAATCTGACACTCAAGTATGACCCTGATATTACTCCCGATGACTTTGCAGAACAGGCAATACTAACCTCACTCTATGTTGCCAATCCGGCAATCTGCAACCACAAGCTCAACGCCAAAACATACGATAGATACGGCATTTCGTCGTGTTATAATATTCTTCCGATTGGTGGAGGCAGCTACACGCTGACGCGAATCGTCTTGCCGCGACTTGCCGCACTTGCCACATCTAAAGAAGAGTTTCTCAGCACTCTGCTGCCGGAAGCGTTACGCTGTATGGCTGATTATATGTCAGAGCGTATTCGCTTCATCGTCGAGAAGTCAGGCTTCTTCGAGAGTAACTTCCTTGCTACCGAAGGGTTTGTCAGTCGCGACCGTTTCGTTGCTATGTTCGGGCTTGTCGGACTGGCTGAGGCTGCCAATATGTTTATGACCGGCGGAAAGAAATATGGCACCGACAAGGAGGCTGATGACCTTGCAGAGCAGATAATGACCATCATATCCGACTTTGCAGCGGGCTATGAGTGCCCCTATTGCGAAATATCCAACCACCGACTGCTACTTCACGCACAAGTGGGTATCGACACCGACTACGGTATCACCTCAGGCGTGCGTATTCCGGTAGGCGATGAACCCGAATCAATCTACGACCATTTGCGCCACTCTGCTCGTTTTCATAAGTTTATTCCAACAGGATGCTCTGACATTCTTCCATTTGACATAACAGGCAAGCAGAACCCGGCTGCCATCTTAGACATAGTCAAGGGAGCTTTCTCCGTCGGACAGAAATATATAGCTTTCTATGCGTCAGACTCAGACCTTGTACGAATAACCGGTTATCTTGTCAAACGCTCTGAAATGGAGAAATGGAACAGCGGAAAAGCCGTCCTTCAAAACACCACACAGTTCGGCGCACCGGCCTACGCCTCAGGACACCTTGCGAACAGGAAAGTACGCGGGGTATAAAAGGTGTATGAAATTAGGTGTATGAAAAAATAAGGAGGGTGTGTCAAAACTATTGGCACACCCCCTTTTATCAATAATTGTTGATAATTTTCTTTAATTGTTGACCTATATAAATAATTTTTGGATAATTTTGGGTAATTTTGGACATATTAAAAAATCAACTTCATTTTTGACACACTCTCCTTGCTTTTATATCTCTCGTTTTCTTATCAATATCAAACTACACGGTTTAATCGGCTGAAATCTCCATTGAGGTATGCCATTATGTTCTCCACAATGTTGTCGCATGTGGCTATTCTTCCCTCAATGGTGCCTGTACCGATATGCGGTGAGAATACGGCATTGCGACATTGAAGCAGGTCTGCAGATATATGTGGCTCATTCTCAAAAACGTCCATTGCTGCGCCTGCTATCTCATTGTTTCGTAGAGCATGAGCCAATGCTTGTTCATTGACATGTGCCCCTCGGGCGGTATTAACTAAAAACGCCGTAGGTTTCATAATTTGGAGTTCTGCTGAGTCAATTAGATGATGCACCTCAGGGCTATAAGGCAGATTCAATGACACGAAATCCGAAATCCTAAGCAATTCATCAAAACTGACATAATGTGCATCGTATCTTTTCTCGATCTCCGAACTTAGTCGATGTCGATTGTGATAGACAATCTTCATCCCTGCAGCCACCGCGCGGCGAGCTAATGCTTGCCCTATCCTACCCATTCCAATAATACCGAGTGTCATACCAAAAAGACTTCGCCCGAGGTTGTGCATCACTCCGAAACGTATGCCGCCATAATCCGGCATACGCAAACGACTATCAAGTTCGCCTACGCGGTGTGCCACTGCATGCATCAGTGCAAAACACTGCTCAGCTGTAGGTTCTATGACCGGTATAGGAGTATTAGTTACCACCACTCCATGCTGCCGACACCACTCAATCGGGATGTTGTTAAACCCTGCACCAAAGTTTGCTATCAACTGTAGGCGAAGTGCCGATTGCAACATTGGTTCTGTAATATTATAGTCGTAAGTGGGAACAAGAATATCAGCATCTGACAAATGTGACATAAGCTCGTCAGCTGTAAAACAATCTGTTTCAGGCAGCACGAGAGTATGCAAAGCAAGTCCATCAAAAGCTTTTTCAGGCAAGCGGGTGGTAAATACTATCTTCATCTATTTCAGCATCAATACAACATATCGCAAAAGTATAAACTATTTTTCAAATATCCAAATCTTAACTGACAAATTGGATGATGTAAATCATTCCATACCAGGATGTCGTTCATCATTTTGCAAGACTATGTGAATTTCCTGTCTTATGCTAATTGCACAGATAATGAATTTGCATATTGTAATAAAAAAACAACAAACATTTGCGTATATGAAATTTTTACATTACTTTTGCACCCGCTTATTAAAATAAGTCGTTTATAGAAAGGTAAGCACCTGAGAAAAAACTCAGTTATAGAATGCCACTGTGGCTCAGTTGGTAGAGCAACGCATTCGTAATGCGTGGGTCGGCGGTTCGAGTCCGCCCAGTGGCTCAAAAGAAAAAAATCTCATCCTGTCAAGGATTTCGATGAATAAGTTTTCCGGTTCATAACGGGCTACCTAACTATCAAAGAATTGTAACAGAAAAATGTTGCAATTTTTTTATGTCTATGCTGTAGTTCTATTGGGTAAAGTGTTCACGCTTTTACACCTCAGAACTAAAATTACATAGGATAGTGACCATCAATCTTGAGCGGTTCGAGGTGGATATTGATTAATGTGCCGTTGCCGAAGTGTTGGCGGAGACGTTGCTCAAGAAGCATGGTGTGGCGATGCGCTTCGGTAAGGGTAGTGTCGCCGGGCATGCGCATGTGCATCTCTATAGAGATAACATTGCCTACACGGCGTGTGCGCAGGTTGTGCAACTCACTCATCTCATTGTCCTCTGCCACTATGTCGCGGATACTGTCTTCAACCTCTTTGGGCAGACTTTTCTCCAACAGCTCCTGCATTGACTGATGTATGAGTTTGGCAGCCGTAACGATAATGAAAATACTGACCAATATAGCGGCTATCGGGTCAAGAACAGCCCATTGTCCGCCTAAGAGGAGTGCTCCGCCGATACCTATTGCCGTGGCGACAGAGGACAGGGCATCGGTGCGGTGGTGCCATGCGTTGGCTTTAAGGACAGGTGCGTCAAGGCGTTTGGCTATCCGT
>CAMHGK010000064.1 GCA_946184695.1 uncultured Bacteroidales bacterium
GTTGGTCCCGAAGCCGTCCATCTCGGTGAGCAGCTGGTTGAGCGTTGACTCGCGCTCGTCGGTGCCACCCGACATGATGTTCTTGCCACGTGCTCTGCCGACAGCATCGATCTCGTCGATGAAGATGATGCTCGGTGCTTTCTCTTTTGCCTGACGGAAAAGGTCGCGCACACGGCTTGCTCCTACACCCACAAACATCTCTACGAAGTCTGAACCTGACATAGAGAAGAAAGGTACATTAGCCTCACCGGCTACTGCTTTGGCGAGCAGTGTCTTACCCGTTCCCGGAGGGCCTACAAGCAGTGCTCCCTTAGGAATCTTACCGCCGAGGTCGGTGTAGCGCTTGGGGTTTTTCAGAAAATCCACAATCTCCTGAACTTCCTGTTTGGCCCCTTCCAAACCGGCTACGTCCTTGAAGGTTACTTTGTCTTTCTGGTCTTTGTCGATTACTTCAGCCTTGACCTTGCCTACACCAAATATACCTCCTCCAAGACCATTACGCATGCCTCGGTTCATCCATACAAAGAACAAGATGAGCAACACGAAAGGCAGTACTTGCCATAGTATTATCATCAGGTAGTCACGCGACTTCTCAAATGTTAGGTCAATAGACTGCTGACCACTGTCTTTGCGGACAGTGTTTTGGGCGGTCATATACTCAGAGAATTCGCTTACAGATGGTATGAGAGTAGTTATGGTGGCATCTTTGACCTTTGCAATAGAGTCGTTAGCAGATGGGGGAAAGACGACATGCAGAAAGTCGTCTTTGACGTATGCCACTACGTGGTTGTCGTCGTATACGGTGATCTTATCAATGGCACCAATCTCTATGTATGCCTGAAGCTGGGTGTAGGATAATTTCTTGTCTTGACTGACAAACTGATTGCGATTGCCCGTCAGGAAGAAAAATAGCAAGGCTGTCATCACTAACAGATATACCCAACTCAAATTCGGGCGCTTAGGCTTTTGGGGATTGCTGTTGGAGTTGTTGCCCGACCCTTTGTCAAAGTTGTTATTATTGTCGTCCATGTTCAGAGTGCGTGTTATTCTTCTATTTGTTTGATTATTCCGTCTGCCCAGAGCTGTTCGATGTCGTAATACTCGCGTGCAGCCCGCTGGAATATATGTACCATCACGTTGCCATAGTCAAGTGCTATCCATTCGGCATTGTCACGGCCTGCTATAGCTATGGGTTTCTCTTTGGTCTGCTCCCTAACGAAATCTTCAACTTCGTCGGCGATGGCAGTAACTTGTACGTTGCTACCGCCTTCGGCAATAACAAACCAATCGCATGGTTTGGGGGACAGTTTGCGCATGTCAATGGTTACTATGCGCTGACCTTTCTTGTTTTGGATTGCTTCTACGATTTTGTCTATCAGTTTCATGCTTTACAATGTATTTTGCTGATTATTTATTTAGCCGTTGTCGGCAGGCTGAGTCGGCTGCTGCAACAATGCGGCAAAGTTAAGATAATTTTTTGATACAGCCAAATAGTGATATCAGTACCTATAGTTCTGCCATGTCGGAGTATCGGCTGACTATCTCGTCCATTATGGAAAATACTTCTTCTTTTGTATTGGCTTGCAGCAGCCGTATTCTTGTTGGTTTGATATCGGGTAGTCCTTTGAAGGCTACAGATGCAGCAAAATGTCTTCGGGAATGTACTATACCTTTGCGCTCGTCGCCTATCCAGCGAATAGAACTCTCTACGTGTTGCTTGAGTATTTCCACCTGCCATGCCAACTTAGGCGCGGGGAGAAATTCGCCTGTGTCGAGATAGTGGCGTATCTCCTGAAAAATCCACGGGTGTCCGAAAGTGGCCCTGCCTATCATCACGGCGTCCACTCCGTAGCGCTCGAAGCATTGGAGAGCTTTCTCGGGTGAGTCAACATCACCGTTGCCGATGATGGGTATGTGTATTCTGGGATTGTTCTTCACCTCTCCGATGAGTGACCAATCTGCTTCGCCATTGTACATCTGGGCGCGTGTGCGCCCGTGAATGGTGAGTTCTGCTATGCCGGCATCCTGTAACTGCTCAGCAAGTTCTACTATACATTTACTGTTATCATCCCAACCAAGCCGAGTCTTGACGGTGACAGGCAGACTTACTGCCTTGACCACGGCGCGCGTTATCTCAAGCAGCAGCGGGATGTCTTTTAGCAAACCTGCTCCTGCTCCTTTGCCTGCTACTTTCTTGACAGGACAACCAAAATTCAGGTCTATGATGTCAGGTTGTGCCTCTTCAACTACCTTAGCTGCCATTGCCATCGACTCCGGTGTGCGTCCGTAAATCTGTATGGCAACAGGGCGCTCGGCATCAGAAATCTCTAATTTGCGCATTGTTGATTTGACATCACGAATGACGGCATCGGCATTGACAAACTCAGTATATACACGGTCGGCTCCGAACTGCTTGCACAGCATGCGGAAAGCAGGGTCGGTAACATCTTCCATCGGGGCAAGATATAAAGGTCGAGTGTGCATGGCGGCTAAATTAACGCATTGGCTTTGGTTGTAGGGTGCAAAAATAGTAATTTTTTTACAAAACACAAACCGACGTCGCCTAAAAATATGAAAAAGTAAGATGCGCCTACTAAAATGGAACGATTTTTGGTGTGAGTTTTATGAGCTGTCTTTGGAAACATGGCAATTGTCAGGCAGCTTGATAATCTTTCTGTAATAAACGGGTGCTTATGAGTGTTTCTACTTTCTTAACCAAATCATCTTTTTAATTATGAATACCACTATTCTTTGGGCTGACGATGAGATAGAACTTCTCAGTCCCTATACCATCTTCTTGCAGCAGAAAGGTTATCGTGTAGTCACTGCTAACAATGGCGTTGATGCTATTGAACTCGCTCGACAGGAACAGCCTGACATCATCTTTCTTGATGAGATGATGCCGGGTTTGAGCGGGCTTGAGACTCTGGTTGAGATAAAGCGGCATTTGCCTATGGTGCCGGTCGTGATGATAACCAAATCAGAAGAAGAGAACATCATGGATATGGCAATAGGCGAGAAGATAGCCGATTATCTGATTAAACCTGTCAATCCGAATCAGATATTGCTATGCCTGAAGAAACATCTGCACCAGAAAACCATAGTAGAGCAGCATGCTTCGTCGTCGTATCGTCAGGAGTTTCAGGATATCGCAGCTCGCATTAACATGGCTCGAAGCGTAGATGATTTCTATTCTATCCACCGTGACCTTGTTCGTTGGGAGCTTGAGTTGGAGTCGTCCGACAGTTCGATGCGCGAGATGCTTCTGATGCAGCGCCGCGAGGCTGAGACGTGTTTTGCCCGCTTCATAAAGCAGAACTACATCAAGTGGTTTGAACCAAATGCCGCTCAGCGTCCGTTACTCTCACCCGACCTGATGAAGACCCGAGTACTGCCGCTTTTGGATAAGGGAGAGAAGGTGTGTCTGTTTGTGTTTGACAACCTTCGCTACGATCAGTGGAAGGTGTTGCAGCCAATGCTCTCAGACAGCTACGATACAGAAAATGAGAGTCTTTATACTGCCATACTGCCTACAGCAACACAGTATGCACGTAATGCGTTGTTCTCAGGACTAATGCCTCTGCAGATAAAAGAGATGTTTCCTGACCTATGGGTGGAAGAAGGCGATGAGGAGAGCAAGAATCAGCATGAGAGTGAGTTGATAGGTACTTTTATGCGCCGCTATCGCCGCAGTTTCAGTTATGACTATTGCAAAATCAACGAGAGCGACTTTGCAGAGCGGATGATACGCAAGTTCAAATCTCAAAAAGAAGATAATAATCCTGATTTGCAGGTTGTAGTGGTCAACTTCATAGACATGCTTTCACACTCGCGTACTGAGAGTAAGATGATGCGTGAGTTGGCTGCCGATGAATCGGCATATCGCAGTCTGACGGCTTCATGGTTCCGCCATTCACCAACGCTCGATCTGCTACGCCAGATAGCCAAAATGGGCTATACACTCGTTCTGACCACCGACCATGGTACTACCCGAGTTAGAAATGCTCAGAGCATAGTGGGCGACAAGAATACCAATACCAATCTTCGATATAAGGTGGGTAAGGCTTTGAGTTACAAGAGTAAGGATGTGGTTAGTTTTGACCATCCGCAGCAAGTCGGTTTGCCTGCCCCCAACCTGAGTTCGTCGTATGTGTTCTGCACTGCAGATGACTTCTTCGCTTATCCCAACAATTTCAACTATTACGTTCAGTTCTATCGCGACACATTCCAGCACGGAGGCGTGTCGATGGACGAGATGCTTGTGCCTGTGGTTACCATGCGTCCGAAGCAGCAGAGCTGAGCGTGCGTGTACGAGTACGGCAGAAAGCAAACAAGACAAACGAGGGTGCGCCATTGTGGTGCACCCTCGTTTGTCTTAAAGAAGTATCTGAAGTTATTATTTGAGCGAGAGCAGTTCTGCTATTTTGGCTGCGGAGAGGTTTCTGCCGACGATGATGCCTTCTTTGTCGATAAGCACGGTGGCGGGGATGGCGTTGACGCCATATATGCGTGCACCCTCGCACTGCCAGCCTTTGAGGTCGCTGATATGCTTCCACGGAAGACCAAGTGACTCAATGGCTTTCTTCCAATTTTGCTCGTCGTTGTCAAGTGATACGCCCAAAATCTCGAGTTTGCCGTTGGCGCGCTCGTAGAGAGCTTTTACCTCAGGCATGCTCTGACGGCACGGACCGCACCACGATGCCCAGAAGTCGATAAGCAGGAAGTCGGTTTTGCCCACAAGGTCTGACACGGCGAGCTCTGTGCCCTCGGGTGTGGGGGCGGAGAAGTCGGTGAAGGGTTTGCCCTCTGAGGTGGCAACCTTGGTCAGGTAGCGCTCATGCACCTTCTGAATATCCTCTTTGGCAAGTGTACGCTCGTCCATAAGCGCAAATATTTCGCCGAGTTGGTCGGTGTTGAGGTAGTAGTGTTGCTGTGCAAAGACTGCTATTCCTGCCTTGTTGTTGATGTTGTCGCGCATGAACTCCATGAGCATCTCTGAATAGATGGCCATAGCCTCGTCTTCGGTGTATTTGTCCTCGTTCTCGTCGAGTTCCATCATGGTTTGCATGGCGTTGTAGGTGAACGAAGAGAGAAGGTCGTTGTTCTCGGTACCGCCTATATGGCAGAAAGGCCTGTTGGTGGTGGAATCTTTGGTGATGTCGAGGTTGATGATTCCTTCTTCGGGGATAAGTGTCTCGTATGCAAAACGTCCGTCGTCGATGAGCAGTATGGCAATGTCGGCGTTCTCATCAACATCGTGCTTGAGACTGAAAGCATTATCCTCAACTAAGGTGCTCACCGTGTCTTCATCGCTCATAAGTAATGTCACCCTCAGTCCGTTGGCATTGAATTCGGGGTCGATGTTACCGCGAATCTCAAAGGTCTGCTTACCGCACGACACCATCATTAGCAGTGTCAGTGCAAAAATTAAAGTTTTCTTCATATTCTTGTGTTATTATGTGTGTTTGATATGTTGTTGCGCTATTTGTTTCAGTCGCTCAATTCTTAATCTACAAATGTTTGGTACATGAGTCTCAGAGTAGAAGTGAGAATAGAGCGGTCCTCGGCGCATGAGCCTGAAGGGTCTTGCATATCTGCTATTTCTTCGGGTGTCTCGAGGGCTCCGTTAGAGATGACCACAAAGCCGTATTTCTCCTGCGGATTGAAGAACATAGCGCTACGCATGCCGTATGCCCCGCCGGTATGACCTGTCAGTGTGACTCCGGGTGAGTAGAGGTCGGTTTGCCAAAGGGTAAGTCCGTAGTGCTCGTCATCGGAGCGCGGTTGGCGCATGTCGAGCGAGTGTTGCTCGCTTATGAGCGTCACGGCGGGCAGACCATTGTTGGCAGGACGGGTGCCGTTGTTCATGTGGAGGAGCATCCACTGCGCAAGGCTCTCTGCCGACAGTTTCATGCCACCGGTGGGTGAGAATACGGGTGTGTCGTAGCCGAGACGGTAGTTTTCGAGCCGCTTGGCAGGCGAGCCGTAGGCATCGGCAGCGCGGTATGTCTGAATCCGTTTGGCAGAGTCGGGCTCTACGTAGTAGAGACTGACGAGTCGGCTCGCGTCTAACGAGTCGATATTATAGCCACCGTAAAGTCCGAGCGGACGGAGGATGTGACCGAGTACATAGTTGTCGAACCGCTCGCCGCTGACCCGTTCTAATATGGCACCTGCAAGATTGAGGTTGAGATTGCAGTATTCATAGCCTGTGGCGGGAGCATAATCGTTGTAGCAACTGTCAGCTTCAGGATTTACCTCAGGGTTGAGCACGTCAAGCCGGAAATAGCCGCGTTTGTCGCTGAGCGACGAGGTGTGTGAGAGTAGCATCTCAAGGGTGATCTTGGTGTCGGGGAAGTGAGGGTTACGCACACGAAAACCGATAAGTTCGCTTACATCGTCTTGCAGTGAGAGTCGTCCCGCTTCTACCTGCTGCAGCAGACTTACCGTAGTGAACGACTTGGATATGCTGGCTATACGAAACAAATCGTCTTTGGCAAGTGGCAGGCTGTCACCGCGGTCGGCATCGATCAGTCCGTCGGCATCGGTAATAGAGGCTGAGGGGATATGCTTATAACCGAATGTGTTGCTATAAACTATTTGGTTTTCTTTGACCGCCACTACCGCCAGTCCGACATTGTGCAGGTCTGTACGTATCTGCTCCACCTGCTGCTCGAAGGATACAATCTTCTGCTGCTCCTTATGGCGGACATCATAAAGTGCCAATAGTATGGATATTACGGCAGGTATGAGTGCTGCCAATATGATGATGGTGCTCTTGTTCATATCGGGATATGCTCTGTTTTGTGTATGGATTTAGATCTCTTGCTATTCATGCTCTGTTTCGGGAGCAATCTTTCTCAGAAATTCTTCGGGGAAGGGTTTGCGGTCGGGTCCGACGGGCTCTCCGTATTCGTTGCGCTTAAACTGTCCGTTTTCTTCTTTGCGTACTTGTCCGTCCAAGTATTTCACTAACAGATATTCAAATAGTTTCTTCCACGATTCTGTGGAGGCTTGAGCCTGCATGCACGAGAAGTGAGTGAGGTATTTGCGTGCATCGTCGGGCGACATCTCTGCCACCGCTCTGTCAACCGACGGTATGGTCTGATGGAAGTACTCTTCCCATTCGCTCTGTACTTTGCGTATGTCGGGTAGCATGTCGGAGTATTTGGAATAAGCGAAGTTGGCTACGGTGTTGAAAGCCCAGAAGGCTGAGGTGGGGGAGTAGTTGTATAAGTCGCCGTTGCCCTCGCGGTAGCACTCAGGTACTTGGTCTATTCTGCAATACATGGGCACATAGAGGTTGGTGGCGGCATCGTCAACGCCGAACCAGAATATGCCTCCTATGTGGTCCGGCATATATGGGCGAATCTGTGCAACAAACGACCAGCCCGTCTGCTGCGTGGCGATGGGACGCTCGTACCAGTATTGAACTGAGTCGAGTTTGAAACCGAGTGAGCCGTAGCGCAGTTTGGTGTGCCATGGTCCGGCTGCCGTACCCTGAGTTATATCTAAAGGTGTGCCTTCGTATTGGTCACGCATGCAGTGCTGAAAGTCTTGTACACTGACTTTACGGTCGGGTTTGATAAACAGCGGCATACGCTTGTCGGACTTGCCAATGGCATAGTCATAATACTCCGACATATCAGTGAAATGGCGGAAGAACGACCATACTCGTGCCTCGCATACGAACTCGCCTGAGAAGTCTAAAGGGTTGTAAGTGTCGGAGAAAGAGAAGTCGCGGTCTTTGCCGCTGAAGTAGCCTTTAGCGCGTGCAAAGTCGATAACATCGTCGGCCCATAGATAGTTCTCGTGCTTCTTGTCTTTGAGGTCTATTTGTGTTATTCTGGCTTGGTTGGCATGAGCAGAGATGCAGTCGTCGGGTACGCGTGCTGCCACCCACACGGCACCTTTCTCCTGTTTACCTTTGCCTATCATTTCTAATATCCACACTTCCTTTGTATCAGCTATAGTGAAACTCTCGCCTTCTGAGGCATAGCCGTATTCGGCAACGAGGCGGGTCATGCAGTCGATGGCTTCACGAGCCGTACGGCAACGCTCTAATGCTATGTAGATGAGTGAACCATAGTCTATTCCGCTATCGCCGTAGAGTTCTTCACGTCCGCCCCACGTGGTCTCGCCGATGGCAAGCTGATGCTCGTTCATATTGCCCACAACAGAGTAGGTATGACCGATTTGAGGTATCTCGCCGAGAGGCTTGCCGGTGTCCCAGTCTGTTATCTTGCGGACAGAGCCTTCGGGGTGGTCGGCAGCGGCCTGGTAGCGCAGGAAGCCGTAGAGAGAGTAGCTGTCGGCTGCATAAGAGACGAGAATGTCGCCGTTGACGGAGGCATCTCTGCCTGCCATGAAGTTGGTGCAGGCAAGAGCGTAACCGGCAACAGTCAGAAATAAAGCAAGAATGCTGGCAGTACGTTTCATAAGGATGGGGAAGTTTTGGAGTTGCGAAGAGTTTTTGAGGGCATACCAAAAAAACGATGGATTTTTAGAGGTGCCCATAGTGTATTTTATAGTTGTCGAGGCGCGGGAAGTAGTCTGCTGATGGGCTTTGACGCCGATTAGCGTATGACTTTTGTTCGTCCGTCAACCTTAGCTTCTACCATGGGATGGAGTTTGATGTATTCGATGTATAAGTCGCGGATGGTGATGTCGGTTTTTTCGATAGCCGTATAGTTGGCAAGTGGCTCCATGTGGTCGTTGCCTTCTGAGAGGTAGTCACTTGTGGCTACCTGATAGAGCATCTGCGGCACTATTTTCTTGCCGTTTAGAGTTACGTTCTCAGCTTTGCGCTGCCTGATAGTCAGCTTCATACCTGATATGCCTTGCCCCATGGTGTCGGCAAAGCATTGGGCAAGGTCGAGCAGGTCTTTGCCGCTGAGCGAGAGCACTACGAGCTTATTGTCAAACGGCATGAGCTCATAGACGTTTCTAAGGCGTATGTCGCCTGCTTCCCATTCGCAGCGTAGTCCGCCGATATTGACCACAGCCAAGTCGATGTCCTTGCCTGTTTTGAGGTGTGCCATCTCGCGCAGTGCATCAGCCGACCAGTTGAGCATGTTGCTTTCAGGTTTGGCAACTCGCATAGCCTCAGGTGCATGACCTATGACCTCGTCTAACTCGGCATTAAGGCGAACCTTGTACGGCTCTAATATATTAAGGTATGCCGTGTCGGCTATTTCGTCGAGGGATTGGTTGACAGCGATGGCTGCCTCATGGCTGCTGTCAACGTGCATCTGGCGTCGCTGGCACGAACTGATGACTAAGGCTATAGCAACTAAGCATATAGCTGAGAGAAGATGTTTGCTTTTCATATCTGTGTGTTTTTAGTATTTGCGGGTGAGAGATTGTGTGTGGGTGTTATGTGCTGACAGCAAGCATAGCTCGCCAAATCGCCGCCAAAGTTAAATAATAATTTTCAATTATCAAAAAATAGAGCAAAAAAGTCAAATAGAATTAGTTGCGTGATGCTTGAGGTAATAGTAGTTGTTAGTTGTTGCGTATAATTGTGAAAAGTTGTACCTTTGCCACCGTTATGAGAAGGGATACCTTATATATATATAATAAAATGCTTGTGCTGCTGAGCTGCGTGTTATTCTCTGTGGGATTATTGGCTCAGCCTCGCTGGGCAGAGGTAGATTCGCTTGCACAAGATGCAGTAAGGCGCGGGGTGGTGCCCGGAGCTGTGGTGTGCGTAGTGAAGGGTGACACGGTGGCTTATCTTCGTGCCTTCGGCAATCGTCAGGTATATCCTCTCACTCTGCCAATGACCACAAATACAATCTTCGATATCGCTTCGCTCAGCAAGACAGTAGGAACGGCTATGGTAGTCATGACATTGTTGGAGCAGCATAAGCTGAGTATTGACGATAAGGTTAGCGACTATATTGCTGAGTTCAACGATTCGGTTACCATAGCGCATTTGCTTACGCACACCTCGGGTTTGCCTTCGTATCTTAATGTTAAGCGAATGGAGGCTGCCTATGGTTCTCCGGCTCCCGACTCGCTGCTCTCGGAGATATGTGCGGCGTCAAAGAAGCGTCGTGACGAGCATTTCCGCTATTCGTGTCTGAATTTCATAGCTCTTCAGCATATTGTTGAACGTGTGACGGGCGAGCCATTGGACGTTTATTATCGTCATGCCGTGGTGTTGCCGTTGGGTATGAGTCATACTGCTTATTGCCCGCCACAGGAGTGGTTGCCTCAGGTGGCTCCGACGGAGAATATCCGCGAAGGGCGCCATTCGCGCAGGTTGCTGCATGGGGTGGTGCACGATCCTCTTGCGCGCGTCATGAACGGCGGTGTGTCAGGTAATGCAGGCCTGTTCTCTACAGCAAGTGACCTCGCACGACTCTGCAGGTTTCTTCTAAATCCTTCGAGTAGTACGGCGGTGGTGGCGGGTTATACTGCACCGCTCAGTGCTGCCACCGTGGAGCGTATGACGACGATACCGATAGGCTTTGAGGACTCGGGACGTACTCTCGGTTGGGATAGCCACTCCGACTACAACGCGCCTGTGGGGCAGCTCTTGTCAGACAAAGCCTATTGCCATAGCGGCTACACCGGCACCTCTATAGCTATCGACCCCGAGCGTAAGGTGGCTATCATCATCCTCACCAACCGCGTCCACCCTGTTGACAAGGGGTCTGTCAATCCATTGCGCCGGCAGATAGCTAATGCCGTGGCAAAGATATATCCTTTGGCTGACATCCCCGACGTGACGAAGTTGCAATTCTATTGTCCTCTGCCCGACTCAGTACTGCAGCAGCACCATCCTCGGCAACTTTTCGGTAAACGTCGCCGCCGCTTGCTTCGCAATTGAGAATTGACCATGCGGATAGCACTCGCTGTCTAACTTCTGTAGTGTAGAGGTCTTTGCTCTTTGCTCTTTGCTTTTTGCTCTTTGCTCTTTGCTTTTTGCTCTTTGCTCTTTGTTCTTTGTTCTTTGCTCCCCTTGACAGAGCTCAAAAGCAGCCCAAAGTGGTTATTTTGCAAGTTAGAGATAACAAAAAGGCTACTTAATGCTAAAAAATGGGAAAAAAATGAGAAAAGATTTGGTGGTATTGTGGGAAAGCTCTACTTTTGCACCCGCTAACGGAAACGAGTGCGTTTCGT
>CAMHGK010000065.1 GCA_946184695.1 uncultured Bacteroidales bacterium
AACCTCAATGCTTATATCGTTCCCTCAACCGATCCTCATAGTTCTGAATACATGGCAGCCCACTGGTGCTGCGTACGCTGGCTGAGCGGTTTCCGCGGTGAGGCGGGCACTGCCGTTGTCACCCTCGACACAGCATTGCTCTGGACCGACTCTCGCTACTATCTGCAGGCCGACAAGGAGCTTGCCGGCACCGGCTTCTCGCTCATGCGCGAGAGCGACATCGACTGCCCGAGCATAGAGCAGTGGTTGTCGGAAAACCTGAGCGAGGGCGACAGCGTGGGTATCGACCCGCAGCTTGCCACCGTCAGCCGTTACACGCAACTCGGCAAAGCCTTTGCAGAGGCGGGTTTGGCTCTAAAGAGTGCCGACCTCATCTCGCCGCTTTGGCAAGAGGGTCGTCCTGCAATACCTACCACCCGCGCCTACCCCTTCGATGTCAGATACTCAGGCGAGTCAGCCACGAGCAAGCTTGCCCGCGTGCGCGCGGAGATGGCAAAGAAGAAAGCCGATGCGCTGATAGTATGCGCCCTTGACGAGATAGCATGGTTGCTGAACATACGCGCCCTTGACGTGGACTTCAACCCCGTACTGATAAGCTACGCCCTACTTGAGAAGGACCGCTGCACACTGTTCGTGCTGCCTGAGAAGATTGACGACAAGACAGCCGGATACTTGCATGAGCAGGGCGTCGAGCTCAGAGGCTACGCCGACATCTTCAGCGGCATCAGCTCGCTGCCTACGGACGCTGCCGTGCTATATGACGGTTCACAACTCAACCGCGCGCTGCAAGAAGCCATACCCGCAGCCTGCCGTCAGGTGGACGCTCCGTCGGTAATAAAAGCCCTGAAGAGCATCAAGAACGAGACCGAGCTGGCAGGCGTGCGCCGCGCTATGCGCAAGGACGCCGTAGCACTGACGCGCTTCTTCCGTTGGCTTGAGACAGAGGCGTTCCAAAAGAACGAACACCTCACGGAGGTTGACCTGATGGACAAGCTCCACAGCCTGCGTGCCGAGCAAGAGAACTTCGTTGTGGAGAGTTTCGGCACCATAGCCGGCTACAAGGGTAACGGCGCCATAGTTCACTACGAAGCCACCCGCGACAACTGCGCCGAGGTACACCCCGAAGGCATGCTGCTCTTGGACTCGGGCGGTCAGTATCTCGACGGCACCACCGACATCACGCGCACCGTATGGCTCGGTGGCGACATCCCTGAGCAGGCCAAACTCGACTACACCTACGTTCTCAAAGGACACATTGCCCTTGCCGACATTCGCTGGCCTGAGGGCACACGCGGCAACCAACTCGACGCCCTCGCCAAGCAGTATATGTGGCAGGCAGGTATCACCTATGGTCACGGCACCGGACACGGCGTAGGACATTTCCTCTGCTGCCACGAGGGTCCGCAGAACGTACGCACCGACATGAACCCCACACCCCTGAAAGTTGGAAATATATGCTCCGATGAACCGGGAATATATCGTACCGGCGAATGGGGCATTAGAACAGAGAACCTTGTGGTAGTTCGCGAAGCACCAGCCACCGCTGCCGCCACCACCAACGACCGCTTCCTCCGCTGGGAGACGCTGACGCTGTGCTACTACGACACCACACTCATCGAGCGTTCGCTGCTCACGGAGCACGAGCGCGAGTGGATAAACCGTTACCACGAGCATGTATATCAAGAGGTAAGTCCGCTGCTCACGCCGGACGAAGCCGCATGGCTTAAAGAAAAAACAAAAGCAATATAATTTAGAAAATCAACAAAGCATGTCTTTAGAACAAACACTCACTCAACACGTAAAAGAAGCCGTTAAACAACTCTATAACACAGAGGTTAACGACTCGCTCATACAACTTCAAAAAACTCGCAAGGACTACGAAGGACATCTGACCGTCGTTGTTTTTCCGTTCGTCAAACTTGCCCGCAAGGCTCCCGCACAGGTGGCAGCCGAAATAGGTGATTACCTCGTCAAGAACGCTCCTGAGGTGGAGCGTTACAATGCCATACAAGGTTTCCTGAACCTCGTCATCTCCGACCGCTATTGGCTGACGATGCTCGCTCAGATAAGTGCAAATCCTGCTTTTGGCACACGTCCGGTGACCCAAGAAAGTCCGCTGATGATGGTGGAATATTCATCACCAAATACCAACAAGCCCTTGCACTTAGGTCATGTGCGCAACAACCTGCTCGGCTCCTCTATAGCACGCATACAAGAGGCCAACGGCTGGCGCGTGGTGAAGACCAATATCGTCAACGACCGCGGCATACATATCTGCAAGTCGATGCTTGCATGGCAACTATACGGCAACGGCGAGACCCCCGAATCATCTGGAAAGAAAGGCGACCACCTCATCGGCGACTACTATGTGCGTTTCGACCAAGAATATCGCAAGCAGGTAAGGCAACTCGTTGAGGGCGGTATGGACGAAGAAACTGCCAAGAAAGAGGCTCCGCTCATCCGCGAGGCACAGCAGATGCTGCTTCGTTGGGAACAAGGCGACAAAGAGATACGCGACCTGTGGGCGAAGATGAACTCATGGGTGTATGCCGGCTTCGATGAGACCTACCGCCGTATGGGCGTCAGCTTCGATAAGATATACTACGAGTCGCAGACTTATCTTGAAGGCAAACAAGAGGTGCTGCGCGGACTCAAAGAGGGTCTGTTCTATCGTCGTGAGGACGGTTCGGTATGGGCTGACCTCACCGGCGACGGACTCGACGAGAAGTTGCTGCTCCGCTCCGACGGCACATCGGTATATATGACACAGGACATCGGTACTGCCAAGTTGCGCTACCAAGACTACCCCATCGACAAGATGGTATATGTGGTGGGCAACGAGCAGGAATACCACTTCAAAGTGCTCAGCCTGCTGCTCGACCGCTTAGGTTTCCGCTTTGGCAAAGACCTTGTACATTTCTCCTACGGCATGGTGGAGTTGCCTAACGGCAAGATGAAGTCGCGCGAGGGCACCGTGGTTGATGCCGACGAGCTGATGGACCAGATGATAGCCGACGCCCGCGAGGTGAGTCGCGACAAGGTCAACCGCCTTGAGAACATCAGCAGTGAGGAAGCCGACGAGATAGCCCGTAAGGTGGGACTCGGAGCACTCAAATACTTCATCCTGAAAGTTGACCCGCGCAAGAACATGCTCTTCAATCCCGAAGAGTCAATCGACTTCAACGGCAACACCGGTCCCTTCATTCAATATACCTACGCCCGTATTCAAAGCGTGCTTCGCAAGGCCGACGCGAATGGTTTCAGCTGCACTTTAGATTACAAAGATGGTGGGACGCTTCACGACAAAGAGCTCTCGCTCATACAGTTGCTTGCTGACTTCCCCGATGTAGTCCGTCAGGCAGGCGACGACTTCTCGCCCGCACTCATTGCCAACTACTGCTATGCGTTGGCATCGGAGTTCAACTCGTTCTACCACGACTTGTCGATACTCTCTGAGCAGGACACCGACAAACGTGCGCTGCGGATTATGCTCAGCCGCACCGTCGGCGACATCCTCAAGCGGGGCATGGAAATGCTCGGCATTGAGATGCCCGAAAGGATGTGATGACAATTGAGAATTGAGAATTGAGAATTGAGAGTTGTTAGAACTCGATTCTTATATTCGTTGGCAGTGGAGCAGGTGCTACGAGAGGGAAGGCATCGGAAGCATCGTTATCAATGTTGTCAGCAGGAACGATATGCTTCAAACGGAGCATAGTGAAGTCGGGCATGAGTGACACTACTGATTGGTGCATCTCTTTCAGTTCGTGTTCCGCATACGCAGGCAAACTGACTGAAAGACGTCCTTCGAGATAGTCGGCAGTGGGTATCAGATAATACTGATAGCGCCCGCGAACCGTTCCCCTATAAACATAGAACGGAACAAAACGCAAGTCGCTGACTGCGCGGGTCTTGGTATCAATCACCAACTGAGCCAACACACCTCCGTAGGTTCCTTTCCTGCGCTGGTTACTGAGCAGATTGCCCAATGAATAGACGACAGGCACACTGCCTATCCATTCTCCGTCTTGCACCACATGCGGGTGCGCCCCGATTACAGCATCGACGCCATGCCTTACGAGCCACTGCGCCATCTCACGCTGCCAATGATTGGCGTGCGTCTGATATTCATTTCCCCAATGTACGACTACCACTTTAACATCAACGCCCTGTCTTTCAAGTGCTAAAAGGTCTGAGAGGATGAGTGCTGTGTCGAGCATGTTGACCAGAAAAGGCGGTGTTACTCGTATGCCGTTGGTGCCATAGGTATAGTTGAGCAGTGCCACTCGCAGTCCACCGGCCTCAATGAGCAGCGGATAACGATTCCGGCGGTCGATGGAGTCGGTATAAGCCCCCATAGAAAAAACGCGCGTAGCCGACACGGACACGGCATCGCGCGATTTTTGTTGGTCTTCCGTCATCACCGAGAGCGTTCGTTTGAGTCCGCTGCCACCTTTGTCGAAGACATGGTTGTTGGCAAGTGCAAAGTAACGGAAACCTACATCGCGAAGCGCATAAAACCAATCATCGGGAGCGGAGAAGCGCGGGAAACCGGTATAAGGGAGCGAGTCGAGCGTTGTCTCGAAGTTGACCACACACAGCCTACTCTGCTCTAAATAGGGCATTACATATCGGAAGCAGTCATGGTAGTCGTATCTGCCGTTTGCAGGATTATAAGCAGCCCTCACCTGCGGTATATGTTGCATGGCATCGCCCGCAAAGAGAATAGTGAGTTCTCTGCCCCTCTCCCCTTGCCTACTCTGCTGATGCTGCGCCTCCTGCACCGACTCCGCGAGTACGCCTTGTGCTGACACGGCAAACACCGTCAGCACACACTCTATAATGAGAAAGACACGCTTCATCAGGCTAAGGCATTATGAGGATGTTAGAAATTACTCTCCACGTCGCTGAGAGAATAGTGAGAGTGCGACGTACCACACTATCACGGCGGCGCCTGCTGCTAATGCATAAGCCCATGAGACGATAGCGCCTACAATGACGGCAGCAATGATAATGAGCAAAGCCCCGCATAGGAACACGAAACGCACGCTGTTGTCCTGCCAACTCATATTCTTGAACTTGAGCGAGAAGAACGGTATCTCAGAAACTAACAGATAGCACGAGAGCAGACTCAGCACAGCCATCGTAGCCGGCACCCAAAGTGGCAGAGGCTGCGCGAAAAGCGACAACGCGGCGGTCAGCGAGCCCCAGAATATGGCATTGGCAGGCGTGGCAAGTCCGATGAAGGATGTCGTCTGACGCTCGTCGAGGTTGAACTTAGCGAGTCGGAGAGCTGAGAAAGCAGCCATCAGAAGAGCCACAAGTGCCCAATAGCCTAACGGTTCGAATATATACATGAATAGCATGGCTGCGGGCGCGAGACCGAAGGTGATGTCGTCGGCAAGCGAGTCGAGTTCTTTTCCGATAGGCGATGACACACCGAGCAAGCGAGCCATGAAGCCATCTAAAAAGTCGAACACTGCCCCCATCAGAATAAGGGCAAAGGCAACGGCAAAATTGCCGTCATAGACTACACAGATGACCGACAACGCTCCGCAGAGCAGATTACAACAGGTAAGAGCATTTGGAATATTACGCTTCATGATAAATTGAGAATTGAGATTACTTCTTTACTTACTTCTTTCCGTATTGTTCGTTGACCTTGCGGCGGACGAGGAAGGTGACCACCACCGTCGCCACGCAGCAGGCTATGACGAGCCAGAAGAAGTTCTGATAGCCGAGAGCCTCCTGCAGGTAACCCGCGAACATGCCCGGTATCATCATCGACAGCGCCATGAAGGCAGTGCAGATGGCATAGTGGGCAGTTTTGAACTCACCGTCAGAGAAGTACATCATATATAGCATATATGCCGTAAAGCCAAATCCGTAGCCGAACTGCTCGATAGCTATAGCAGTAGATATAAGCCATAGGTTGGTAGGCTGACACATACTAAGATATACAAAACTAAAGCAGGGCAACGTCATGCATGCCGCCATCCACCACATCGACTTGCGTAGTCCGACACGCGAGGCGAATATACCGCCGAGTATTCCGCCGAGCATCAGGAACGCCACGCCGATAGTACCATAGACGAGTCCGACAGTCTCAGTAGTCAGTCCGAGTCCGCCGGCTTCTACTGAGGCAACAAGGAATGGGTTGATCATCTTTATCAGAAACGCCTCAGGCAGACGATATACCAACATAAACACTATAGCGAGCCACACACCTGACTTACGGAAATAGGTGACAAAGGTACGTCCAAACTCTGAGATTATGGCACCTGCAGTCTGCTGCTTGCCCTCAAGCGAAGAGCGGTCGGAGTCGGGTTTAGGCAGAAAGAACACGTGCCACAGCGAAATCAGCGCAAAGAGCACCGCCGTGACGAGTAGCGTCAGTTGCCATGCAAGGGGTATGTTTTCCAAACGGGTCTCAAGCACACCGGCAATGACAAGCAATACGCCTTGTCCGAAGATTGACGACAAGCGGTAGAACACCGAGCGTGCGCCGACAAATGCCGCCTGCTGGTGCTCGGTGAGAGCAAGCATGTAAAAGCCGTCAGCGGCGATGTCATGCGTGGCAGAGGCAAAGGCTGTGATGATGAACAGAATGAGCATCATGGTAAACAGAGATATAGGCGTTGCGCCCGCTGCTATCTGCTCGGCGGAAGGATGCGGGATGGTCAGTGTGAGCAAGACGAAGGCTGCCGTCATCAGCAGCTGCATTGCCACTATCCACCAGCGTTTGGTTCGGATAATATCTACAAACGGACTCCAAAACGGCTTTATCGTCCACGGAAGATACAGCAACGATGTGAACAACGCCATCTGCCCGTTAGGCACACCCATACGCGTGAACATCATCACGGATATGTTGTTGACCAAGAAATAGGGTATGCCTTCCGCAAAATACAGCGTTGGCACCCACCACCACGGATTTCTCATAAATTCTAATTTATAATTCATAATGCATAATGCATAATTGCAATTCTTTAGCAACCCGCCCCCTACCCCCTCCCTTGCGAAGGGAGGGGGAGAGCCATGCGGATAGATTTCTTATTTCTTATTTCTTATTTCTAATTGTTAATTCTGAATTGACTTTTAAGGAACTCCCACTTGCGCAGATAGAGGTGCGAGTAGTTCCGTCGTTTTCTAAGGAAGTGGTTGTCGTCGGGATATATTTGCATATCGAACTGCACACCTGCCTGAACCAGTGCGTCAACAAACTTCCATGATTGCTGACAGTGTACGTTATCGTCAGCCACTCCGTGACACAGCAGCAGGCGACCATGCAGTCTGCCGGCACGTGTAATCACCGATGCGGCATCGTAACCTCGGTCGTTGTCCTCAACGCGTTGCATAAACCGCTCGGTGTAGCCTGAGTCATAAAGTCGCCAATCGGTGACGGGAGCCACAGAAATGCCGCAGCAGAAAACGCCTTCGGGCTCCGTCATGGCTCGTAGCGTCATATATCCGCCATAGCTCCATCCCCATATACCGATTCGCTCAGGGTCAACGAAACTGAGCGACGCCATATACTTGGCAGTAGCCACTTGGTCTTGTGCCTCCAGCTCACCCAAGTGCATGTAGGTCAGCTCTCGCCATGCCTTGCCACGGGCACCGGTGCCACGCGGGTCTGCACACACTACCACTACTCCCTGCTTGGCAAGGAAATACTCCCAATCAGGCTTCCAAACGTCGAGCACCTGTTGCGACTCAGGACCGGAATACTGCACCTGCAGCACCGGATATCGGTGGTCGGAGAGAATTAGCGAGGCATCGAAACCTTCGCGGTCGGCGAGTTGGGCTTCAAGAGCATCGGGAAGAATGATGAAGGCATTGAGGGTGTCACCATAGATGGTTGGGAAACTCAGGAAACGCTTGCGGGCGAAGTGGTTAGCGTTGAAATCACTCAAAACCTCGCTATTGCCGAGCAGCTCGCGCACCTTCTTGCCTTTGCCGGTATAAAGAGTGTAGGTGGTAGGCTGAGTGGCTGACTGAAAGGCATCTACAAAATAGCTATAGTCAGCAGAGAAGGTAGCACGGTGTGTGCCGCGTTCTGTGGTGAGCCGTTGCAGCTTGCCGTTTTTGAGTGTAAGCGCATACACATAGCGTGTCATGGGGTCGTCAGCAGCAGCTTGGAAATAGAGTATGCCGTTCTTCTCATCGACGCCATAGACAGAGGTGACGTCGTAGTTACCGTTGGTGAGCAATCTCTGACGCTGTCCGCTCTGAGTATAGAGCCATGCATGGCGATAGCCGTCTTGTTCGCTGACAACCACCATGTTGTCGTCGGCAAGCAGTTGCCATTCGTCAACGGCGGCGTAGTCCACCCAACCGGTCGGGTTATGCTCGCTGTAAGCGGGATGCGTCAGAGTGGAGCGCGAGTTGGCGATGAGCATGTCGAGTTTGTTCTGACGGCGGTTGAGACAGAAGATAGCAAGTTGCTCGTTGTCGGTCCAACGAATTCGAGGGATATATCGGTCTTCTTCCTCTAACGGAATAGTCTTGAGCGATTTATAAAGTATGTCATACACGACGACCGATGCTTTGGAGTTCTCCGTGCCTGCCTTCGGATACTTCAGAGAATAGTCTTTCGGGTAGTCGCCTTCGAGAAACTCCTGCCAGCGGAACTCGCTGACCGCCGATTCGTTGAGACGCACGAAAGCGAGTTGCTTGGAGTCGGGCGAGAAGCTGAACATGCAGGTAGTGGTGAACTCCTCTTCATAGAGCCAGTCAGGGGTGCCGTTGATAATCTTGCCTACAGCGCCGTCGGTGGTTACTGCCACCTCGGTGGAGAAGTCTAACTTATGTACGAACAGGTTATTGTGGCGAGAGAAAGCTATATACCTGCCATTAGGTGAGAACACTGGCGACATGACGGGCATCTCGGAGCTCAGTGGCGAGAGCTCGCCTCGCTCGATATTATAGATATACCAGTCGGCAGTGAAGCTTCGGCGATACACCTTCTGCACGTTCTTATAGACAAGCAGGTGCCGCATCGAAGGTGATAACAGAAAACCCTCGACGGTGTCGATAGTGAGTTTCTTGGTCTTGCGGACGTTGAACAAGGTGTCGGTAGCTGCGCCGGTCTTATAAGAATATGCCACGATGCAGCCATTGCAGAGTTGTGCATAACGCTGTCCATCAGGCAGCTCTGTCCGTTCAGGCAGAGGTTTGGCTTTATACTTGCCGCCGATAAGGTCGGCGAGCATCTGTGGCATCACGCTTTGCTGTGCCGGCAGCAATGTAGCAATAGCAAACGCTATTAGGAGTGTTATCTTTCGCATAAATACTGAGTTATTCGGGTTCTGGTCTCTGTGTCGGTCTCGACAAGACATTCGTAGTCAGGATGCTCGACAAAACATGCTGACTTCATAGCGCGCTCTATAAGTTTGGGTATATCGAGGAAAGCTATTTGGTCTTTGAGGAACGCGCTGACAGCCACCTCGTTAGCGGCATTAACGACACATGGCATGTTACCGCCTTGCCGGAGTGCCTCACGGGCGAGCTGAAGACATGGGAAACGCTCGGTGTCGGGCGGGAAGAAGGTGAGTCCTTGCTTCAGACTGAGCAGGTCGAGGCGCGGGTAGTCGTTTGAAAGTCGGCGCGGATACGAAAAGGCATGTTGTATGGGCAGACGCATGTCTGGCAGAGCGAGCTGAGCCTTCACAGAGCCGTCAACGAACTGAACCGCAGAATGGATGATGCTCTGCGGATGCACGAGCACTTCTATCTGCTCCTCAGCAACGCCGAAAAGCCAGCAAGCCTCTATCACCTCAAAGCCCTTGTTCATCATCGTGGCAGAGTCGATAGTTATCTTAGCACCCATCTGCCAATTCGGATGCCTGAGTGCCTCACGTGCCGTGACATGCTGGAGCTGTTCACTGCTGAAAGTTCGGAAAGGTCCTCCTGAAGCAGTAAGCAGCAGTTTCTCTATTGAGCCATAGTCTTCCCCCTCAAGCGACTGGAATATAGCGGAATGTTCGGAATCGACAGGCAGCAATGCCACATGCTTCTGCCGGGCAAGCGACGTTATCAGCTCGCCTGCCACTACCAGCGTCTCTTTGTTGGCGAGCGCGATAGTCTTACCGCAGCGTACGGCCTCGAGTGTCGGACGCAGTCCGGCGTAGCCCACCATCGACGCCAACACCATGTCCACCGAAGGCATCGTCACCATATCAACGATAGCATCGTCGCCTGCATAGCATTGAATGGGAAGGTCGTGCAGTGCCTCGCGCAGCCGCTCAAGCAGCGACACATCGGCTATGCACACCATAGCCGGCATGAACTCACGAGCTTGAGCTACAAGCAAGTCGAGACTGCGATGAGCCGACAAACCATACACTTGGTACTCGTCAGGGTGAGCGCGAACAACATCGAGCGCCTGAGTGCCTATCGAACCGGTAGAACCTAAAATAGCAATTTGTTTCTTTGAACTCATTTCGTTTGATTTTCTCCTTAGCCTTTATATACGGATATCGCGAGCGGGAACACTCACGCAACTGACGGCTACAAAAATAATGCTTTTTTTGCAAATGACAAATTCCATACCGAAATAAAGTGATTTTTAGATAAGACAAAGATTTTTTAGAATTTGTCTTAGATTTTGGTATGAAACAAAAATACTGTAAATTTGCGCACTTTAAGCCAATATTAGCTAACAAGAGAATGAATATGAAATATAGCAGATACATTATAATACTACTTGCGGCATGTGCCGTATGCTCTTCGTCATGCCGACACCGCACTGAGAGTTTTTCGCATATCGACAAGTCGGTAGTGGTGGAGACGATGCCCGTGCAGTCGCTTATGAGCAAGAGCGGTGTGACTTTTGCAGGCACTGTTGAAGCCGCTGAGCAGACTACGTTAGGCTTTGCCTTAGGCGGCAGGCTGCTCGACCTGAAAGTTCGCACAGGCGATCACGTAACAGAAGGTCAAGTACTTGCACATATAGATAGCCTTACAGCCTACAATAGTTTGCTGTCGGCTCGCGCCACGCTGCACCAGGCAGAGGACGCGTACCTAAGGTTAGAGAAGGTGCGCAATGGAGGAGGCGTGACAGAAGCGCAGTGGCAGGAGATGCTCACCCGATTGGAGCA
>CAMHGK010000066.1 GCA_946184695.1 uncultured Bacteroidales bacterium
ATACAGGTCAACGTCAACGGTAAAGTAGGCGACAAGCTCAACTTCAACATGAACTACAACACCGAGGCGTCATTCAACTTCGACCGTCAGAATATCAAGCTCGACTACAAAGGCAAGGAGGACGACATCATCCAGACCCTTGAGGCGGGCAATGTGTCGCTCTCGCTCAACTCGCAACTTATCACCGGCAGTCAGGCGCTGTTCGGCGTGAAGACCAACCTCAAGTTCGGCAAGTTCACCATACAGGCCCTGCTCTCGCAGCAGAACTCCGAATCGCAGTCGGTAAGCTCAGAAGGCGGTGCACAGACCACCTCGTTTGAGATAACGGCCGACTCGTACGACGAGAACCGTCACTTCTTCCTCTCGCATTTCTTCCGCGACAACTACGAGGCGTCGATGGCACAACTGCCATACATAGCCTCCGGCGTCACTATCAACAAGATAGAGGTATGGGTAACCAACAAACGCGGCATGTACGACAATGCCCGCAACGTGGTTGCATTTGCCGACCTCGGCGAAGCCGACCAGAGCCACATACAAGGAAAGGATATCACCTCACTCTCACACCGCCACTACCCCTTCAACAAAGCCAACACCCTCTACGGCGACCTCAACCAATACCCCGAGATACGCAACCTTCAGCAGTCGAATGCCGCCCTGCAACAGTACTTCCCTAACCTCGTGGGTGGCGAAGATTACGAGAAGATAGAGTCGGCGCGACTGCTCAGCTCATCGGAATATACGCTCAACTCGGCTCTCGGATATATCACTCTGCGCACCGCCCTCAACCAAGACGAGGTGCTCTGCGTGGCTTACGAATACTCCTACGGCGGGCAGGTGTATCAGGTAGGTGAGTTCTCGACCGACGGCTCCGAAGCCCTCAAGGCACCCAATGTGCTCATGCTCAAGATGCTCAAGAGCTCCAACTGTTCGCCCAACAAAAAAGGCAAAGGAGTCTGGGACCTGATGATGAAGAACATCTATTCCACCGGCGCCACACAGATGACGCAGGATAAGTTTGAGCTCTACATCATGTACCGCAACGACTCCATAGGTACCAGCGTGCAATATCTGCCCGAAGGCGACGCCAAAGGCAAGCAGCTGCTGCGCGTGATGAACCTCGACCGCCTCGACTCTAAGAACAACCCCTACGCCGATGGTAAGTTCGACTATATAGAAGGCTACACTGCCATTTCCTCCAACGGACGCATCATCTTCCCCGTCCTCGAACCGTTCGGCTCGCACCTCAGACACGTGATAGGCGACGACCGGATAGCCGACAAGTACGTCTTCCAGGAACTCTACGACTCCACACTGGTCGTAGCACAAGAGATGTCGGAGAAAAACAAGTTCACCCTGACGGGTAAATACAAAGGCACGTCGGGCAGCGAGATACGCCTGAACGCCATGAACGTGCCGCGCGGCTCGGTCACGGTGACGGCAGGCGGCGCCAAACTCGTCGAGAACGTGGACTACACCGTGGACTATACCATGGGCGTGGTGACTATTCTCAACCAGTCGATTCTCGACTCCGGCACAAGCGTCGATGTCAAACTTGAGAACCAGTCGCTCTTCTCAATGAAGCGCAAGACGGTGGTAGGCACACACATGGAGTATGCCTTCTCGAAAGACTTGGTAGTAGGCGGAACGATAATGCACATGAACGAGCGACCGCTCACCACCAAAGTCAACACCGGTTCAGAGCCGCTCTCGAACACCATCTGGGGAGTGAACGCCTCATGGAAGAAAGAGTTCATGTGGCTGACCAACCTGCTCGACAAACTGCCGTGGACTACAGCCACAGCCCCCTCGTCGATACAACTCAACGGTGAGTTTGCCCACCTCATACCAGGACACACACGCGAAGTAGGCAGAATCGGACTCGCCTATATCGACGACTTCGAGGCCACCAAGACCAATATCGACATCCACCACCCCGTCTATTGGAAACTTGCCTCCACCCCGTCAATGTTCCAAGAGTCGCAACTAAGCAACGACATCAACTACCTCAAGAACCGCGCACACCTTGCTTGGTACCATGTAGATCCTATCTTCGGGCATTCGCGCTCGTCGCTCACACCTCAATATATACGCGACGACCTCGAACAGCTCTCCGACCACCGCACACGTATCATCTACGAGCAGGAGATCTACCCCAACCGCGAGCAGATGAGCAACGAGGACACGCGTCTGACGGTGCTCAACCTCGCCTACTACCCGCAGGAACGCGGACAGTATAACATCGTGGCATCGGAGATGGGTTCCGACGGACGGCTGACCAATCCGGAGCAGCGCTGGGGCGGCATTATGCGACGCGTTGACAACACCGACTTCGAGCGCGCCAACATCGAGTACATAGAGTTCTGGCTGATGGATCCCTCGCTGACCAACCCCGACCCCTCGCACCACGGAGGCTACCTCTATATCAACCTCGGCGACGTCAGCGAGGACATACTGCGCGACGGCAAGAAAGCCTTTGAGCACGGACTGCCCGTCTCTGCCACCGACATCATCCAACTCGACACCACCGTTTGGGGACGTGTGCCGCGCGCCACATCCACCGTCAACGCCTTCTCCAATGAGACAGGTGCGCGACAGATGCAGGATGTAGGTCTCAACGGACTTTCCACCGATCAGGAGTTCGAGTTCGAGTACCGCGGCACCCACCCCTACCGCGACTACGTCAACCAGCTCCAGCAGCGAGTGCAGCCTTTCGTATGGTCAGCATGGGCTGACGACCCGTTCTCGCCGCGCAACGACCCCGCAGGCGACAACTACCACTACTACCGCGGCTCCGACTACGACGAACAGCAGGTGACGGTGCTCGACCGCTACAAGCACTACAACGGTACCGAGGGCAACTCACCTGCATCCGACACCGGCAACCAGTCGTATAGCTCAGCCGCTACTCTGCAACCCGATATAGAAGACATCAACTCCGACAACACCCTGAGCGAATACGAAAAGTACTTCCAATATAAGGTGGACCTGCGCCCTGGGATGCTGCAAGTGGGAACACAGCACATCACCGAAAGGCTCGAATCGCGCGTCAAACTTGAGAACGGACAGACTCAGACCGTCGTCTGGTACCAGTTCAAGATACCTATCCGCGACTACGAGAGCCGCGTGGGCTCTATCCGCAACTTCAAGTCGATACGTTTTGTTCGTATGTTCCTCACCGGCTTCCGCGAGGAGACGTTCCTGCGTTTTGCCTCATTCGACCTCGTGCGCGGCGAATGGCGCAACTGCACCAAAGACCTCTACCCCGTCAACTATCCACCGCAGACGCAAGCCTCGCTTGACGTTCAGGCAGTCAATATCGAAGAGAATTCTTCCCGTTCGCCCGTCAACTACGTCTTGCCTCCCGGGGTGAGCCGACAGACCGACCCCGGACAGGCACAGCTCATCCCGCAAAACGAGCAGGCCATGGTGCTACGCGTACACGACCTCTCGCCGCGCGACGCACGAGCTGTCTATAAGAACACCTCATACGACATGCGCCAATACAAGAACCTGCAGATGTTCGTGCATGCCGAGGCACTCGCCGAGGATCCCGAACTGCGCGACGGCGACCTGAGTTGCTTCATACGTATCGGCTCCGACCTGACAGCCAACTACTACGAGTACGAGATACCACTCATGCTCACACCTGCGGGTATCTATAGCAACGACAACGACCGCGAGAAGGTATGGCGACCGGAGAACATGTTCGACTTCCCCTTCTCCGTCTTCACCGATGCCAAAGTGGCTCGCAACAAAGCCAAACGCTCAGGCAATCCCGAGGTGTCGAACCTGAAGCCATACACCATCTACGACGAGGCATCAGGCAAGCCCAAGAACCGCATCACCGTCATGGGTAACCCGACGATAGAAAACGTGGAGAACATCATGATAGGTATCCGCAACAACGGACCACGCGCTTGCTCAGGCGAGGTGTGGGTCAACGAACTGCGCATGTCCGACTACAACGAGCAAGGCGGTGTGGCAGCCATGGGTAACATGGCATTGGCACTGTCAGATATAGGTCAGTTCAACATCGCCGGACGAATAGAAACAGCAGGCTACGGCAGCATCGAGAGCAACGTGCTCTCGCGCAACATGGACAACCGCTACCAGATGTCGGTATCGGCAGCCTTCGAGGCAGGCCGCCTCTTCCCCGAGAAGGCACAGGTACAGTTGCCACTCTATGTGGCATATACCAACGAGACACTCTCACCGGAGTACGACCCGCTCAATACCGACCTGAAACTGTCGGAGACACTCGACACCTACAACACCAAAGAGGAGCGCGACTCTATCCGCACCATGAGCAACTCGACGCGCACCTCCACCAACTTCACCATCTCCACGGCCAAGGTCAACATACACTCCAAGAAGCGCAACATGTTCTACGACCCTGCCAACTTCGCCATATCATACGCCTTCTCAGAGCAAAACCAGCACACACCCGAGATAGAGCGCAACTACTCCAAGACCCACAAGGGCTCGTTCAACTACAGCTACAACTTCGCACCCAAACCCTGGGAACCCTTCAAGAACATCAAGAAACTCGACAAGCAGAAGTGGCTCAAAGAAATCAATATCTACTATCTGCCGCAGTCGTGGGCATTCTCGACCGACATGAACCGCCAGTTCACCCACATGAAGATGCGCGACTTCAACACCGACCCCGCCGCATCGAAGAACATGGACCTGACCTTCTCAAAAGACTTCGCATGGAACCGCAACTTCGACTTCAAATACGACCTGACCAAGAACCTGAAGTTCTCGCTGCAGACCGCCATGAACTCGACCGTCGATGAAGGCTACTACACGCCCGAGATAATCAAAGACTACGCCTTCACCAACGACTTCTACGAGGCATGGAAAGACACCATACAGCGCTCACTTGCTCACTGGGGCACACCATACAGCTATCAGCAGGTGTTCACCGCCTCAGCCTCCATACCGTTCAACCGAGTATCGTGGTTAGACTGGATCACCGCCAACGGCTCCTACAACGCCAACTACAACTGGACGCGCACCGCCACTTCTGCCAACCGCGAAAAGAATCTGGGCAACGTAGTGGCCTCTACCAATAACTGGCAGGTGGACGGGCAACTCAACTTCGAGAACCTCTACGGCAAGTCGAAATACTGGAAGGAGCTGAAGAACCGCTACGGCTCACGCTCGAACAGCCGGCGCCGATTCACACCTAAGACCTATACCGAAGACGTGGTGCTCCATAAGGACACCACCATGACCATCGTTCACCGGCTCGGGCAAGAGAAGTTGCTCGTCGAGGTTAAAGACGGCAACGGACAGAAGGTGCCAGTCAGGTACAAGGTGATCGACCAGAACAGTATCTCGCTCACTGCTAAGCAAGACTGCGACCTTGCCTCGCTCACCATCACCACTACCGACCCCAATCAGCGCTCAGCCACTGAGACACTGGGCGACGTGGCAGCCTATTTCGGTACGATGATTCGCCGCCTGCAGGTCACCTACCGCCAGTCGGACGCTCTGACCGTGCCGGGCTTTGCGCCGCAGGCAGGCTTCTTCGGACAGCGCAATGTCAACCGTGCCCTCGCACCCGGTCTTGACTTTGCCTTCGGCTTCATACCCAACAACTTCATCGAGAAAGCCAAACAGAACGGCTGGCTCTCAGGCGACACCTCCGTCGTGCAACCTGCCACACGCTCGTTCACGGCCGACTTCGACGTCAAACTGACCCTTGAGCCGTTCCCCGGATTCAAGTTGCAAGTCAACGGCAAGCGTTATATAGCCAACTCCACCTCTATCATCTACTCCTATGACCACCTGCAGGAGAACACCACCGGCTCGTTCAACATCACGCAGATAGCCATGCTCACTGCCTTCGAGCGCGTAGGCAACGTGGACGACAATTACGCCACCCGCTCCTTCAACCGGTTCCTCGAATACCGCGACCGTATGGCAGAGCGCGTGCAGGAGCAGTATGCCGGTCTCACCTACCCCGATCAAGGTTTCATACGCGAATACACCCTGCTTGGCGGCAAGCCTTATAACCCTGCCTACGGCACTATCGACCGCAACTCAGCCGACGTCATCGTGCCCGCTTTCTTCGCCGCCTACACCGGACGCGACGTCAACCGCGTGTCGCTCAACCCCTTCCTCGGCATACTCAACATACTGCCTAACTGGTCGCTCACCTACGACGGACTGGGCAAACTGCCGTGGATAAAAGACCACTTCCGCTCGGTCAACATAACCCATGCCTACGTCTGCAAGTACTCCATACAGTCGTTCTCGTCGTACTCCACATGGGTAGGCGCCAGCGGTCAGAACCGCATGCTCGGCTTCGTGCGCGACGTCACCACCGACATGCCTATCCCTTCATCGGCATACGACATAGGCAACATAACCATTTCGGAGCAGTTCTCACCGCTCATCGGAGTAAACGTGGCAATGAAGAACTCGATGACAGCCAAAGTGGAATATCGCAAGCAGCGCAACCTCGCCATGAACATCACCTCAGTGCAACTAACGGAAGGTATGACCAACGAGTTCGTCTTCGGCTTCGGCTACACCATCAAGGACTTCGACATCATCCTCGGACTCAAGAACAAGCAGACCAAAGTGAAGAACGACTTAAAACTCAATGTTGACATATCGTATAAGGACGTCAAGACCCTTCTGCGCAAAGTGGAAGAAGGCATAACGCAGGCGTCGTCAGGCAATAAGGTGTTCGGCATTAAGATTTCGGCTGACTACGTGCTCTCGCAGAAGGTCAACCTGCAACTCTTCTACGACCACCAGTCCACCACACCGCTCATCTCGACCTCGTATCCTATCAAGGCCGACAACGCCGGTATCAACATCAAACTGATGCTCACACGCTAATCCCTTATTCCAACAACACCGCTTCATATTAACCAAATTTCATTTCTTATGAAACAGATGTTCTCTATTTTCTGCGCTCTGATGATAGTGCTGAGCGCAAGTGCTGCTCCCGCGAAGGCACTAAGGCCTTTGAAGAACCAACTCAGAAAGGAGCAAGTGCAAAAGCAAAAAGGTACAAAAGCACAGCTGTTCGGTCAAAGACTCACAGCCGACAAGGCAACTGCCACCCGCGACCACTCCATCTACAAGGCAAAGAAAGCCCCAGCCGAGGCTACCGACGTGGAGATCAGCGACTACGCAGTTACCCTCTACCCTGAGGAGAATATTGCCTTTTATGGTCTGTACACCGAGGACTGGTCTAAGGCGTTCTATTTCTCCATCTTTATTGAAGAAGGCAAACGCGACGTCGAACTCGGCAAGACCTACACACTCGAAGACATGGAGGCTGAGACCTCAGAATGGGACGAGCAGACTGTGACCTCAGAAGGGGACGATGAAGGCTGGAGGCACTACTACTCCGCTGCCACCTTCACCAAGACTAAGGGCGAGGGATATGCCACCAGCATCGCAGCTACCGTGACCGACCAAGACGGCAACGAGTTCGTCCTCAGCTATAAGGAAGAACCCATCGTGCTGACCGGCGAGACCATTGACATCATTCTCAGCAGCAAGATGCACACCATCGACCGCATCGACGACGGCTCATGGCGACTGCTTGGCAACGACGACGTATATACCTTCCAAGTCAACTACTACAGCGACAACGAGGACTCGCCTGTAGGTGACTTCAAGCCTGAAGACATGGATCTGGCCAACTGCTACCTATACATCGCTACCGACGAAATCGACGAATACGGCGACCCCGTAACTAAACGAATACTTTTCAAGGACGGCTCAGCATCGACCGGCGAGGACGACTTCACCATCTCCGTCGCCACAACCATGACCGGCGACGACGGCAACATCTACCGTATAGCCATGTCGTTCGACAAGCCAAGGGCTAAGTACGAGGCTTCTATCACTGCCGACAACCTGCTCATAGAAGACTGGGCATTCGAGACATGGGGATTGGTTGACCTCTCGGCATCCGACGAGAACTACTCCATCGTGCTCACCATCCGTCCCGAGGGCTTAGCCGACCAGCTCAGTGGCACCTACAACATCGGCAAGAAAGGCTGCACGGGAACCATCAAACCACTCGAAGCAGAAGAAGAGGTCAGCATCTACAGCGGCTCGTTCGAGCTCACCTATAGCAATGGCAATGTGACTCTGAAGGGCACAGTGCTCGGCATGGACGACACCGAATACACCCTCGACCTCAAATACATAAAGCCCGAAGCTACCCGCGAGCAAGACCTGAACATTGAAGGGCTTGAGCTCGGCTCAATAGGAATGGCATGGCAGGCACTTGGCTACAATGCCGACTCAACGCAGTTCGTTTCCATTGCAGCCAACGCATTTGACTACGCCGGTCAGTTCACCATAGCCGACCTCGACAAGGAATACACCTACGTGGTGACCGACATCGAAGGCGAGAACTATAAGTTCTTTGCCGTTGTCGATGCTGACCTGAATGTCACCTTCGACGATGACACCAAGACTGCCACCATCACCGGTAAACTCATCTGCCAAAACACCGCCGACGAGACCGACATCCCGCAGTTCAACCTCAACCTGAAAGCTACCGAGCCCGACCCGCTTGAGCGTGATAAGGAAGCCGATTTCGACGCTACCCTGCCCACCTATGAGATCAATAAGAACTATCTCGAGGACTATGGTACCATCTATGTTGACGCCCGCGACGGCGAGACCGTGGTAGCACTCGAGTTTTGGGTTGCCGATGGTGCTGATGACATCGTAGCCGGCACTTATCCTATCAACTCAACCTCCGAGCCTCAGACCGTCAGCGCAAGCCGCGGCATGTCGTTCGGTGGCAATCTGTACTATTCGTTTGTGGGTTATGCCGATGAGACCAACACATTCTCAGATGTATGGTTCCTCACCGAGGGTGAAGTGGTAGTCGATGAGAACGGCGTGATAACTGTCAACGGCAAGAACTCCAAAGGCAAGACCGTTCACGCAGTGCTCGGCATCACCTCAGGCGTTGAGCAACTCGAAAACAAAACCGCTGCCCGCAAGTGCATTGAGAACAACCAACTCATCATCGAGCGTCAGGGAGTCAAGTACAACGCACTCGGCACCGTTGTCAAATAAACAAGCACAACGATGTGCACGAGGAGTAAATGACTAATAGTCAGATACCCAAATCAATAAAAATGGTAAATGAAAATTTCATTTACCATTTTTTAGGCGTATAGGTCATTTTTCTCGTCAAAAGATATGTAACAGACTTGCAGGATACAAAATTGTTTGTATCTTTACACGTTTTTTTGCTACTATATACGATGCAACCGGATAACGCAACACAACAAAACAATACTATCACCCTCCGTTCGCTCTGGTTTGATTACCGGTCCGAGCTGTTTTTTCTGCTTGTTCTGTCGGCATGCACTATGCTGAACTATTACCTGTCGCAGTTCATTCCTGTGGAATTTATGGAGAACGTGCTCACGCCTATCCAGCACGGTGCCAATACTGCCATCTGCTGGGTGGGGGCTTGGATATTGTTCCGCCACTCGGACGGAATGCGTATGCGTAAAGTTTACGGTTTCGCCTTGCTGACTTGGGGGGTAGCGGAGGTGGTCTTCATGGTGCAGCAGTTCGTCTGGCATATGCCGGTGTTCCAATTCGGCAACGAAGCGCTTAGCGCCTTTAAGATGCTTGCCGGAAATATCCTCGGCTGGCTGTTGCTGCTTTACCCCACTGAGGCATTGCGTCCGCATTGGCTGAACTGGAAACGCGCAGTGATACAATTACTGCCGATGGTGGTGTTCGTGGTTCTGGATTATGCGCTTCTCGTTGATTTAAGTCTTCTGATTGCCGCCTATCCCGCCTTGCTTTTCGTATTGGTTCTTACCCATCTGAGGGCTTACCGCATCTGGTGTGAAGAGAACTACTCCTCCATGGATTCGATTGATGTGCAGTGGATTGTTCGCTATCTGTTCATGTTGTTGGTTGTATGCTTGTCCTATCTGTATATGATGGTATCGGATAGTCCTACGCGCGCTTTCACTCAGAATATGTTGCTGTTCTTTGTTTTCGTCTATAGCACGGAGCAGATTTTGTACCGCAAAGACCCATGGGGAAATGCACAATGGGACGAAGTACAAGGAGACGATGCACAAGGTACAGGGGAAATAGAAGAACTGCAAGCGGCAAGTTCGAAGTCTGTTGTAGAGCAATGGATGGAGCAGGAGAAACCTTATCTCAACCCGGATTTCCAGCTCATGGACTTGCATCGGGTGCTGCCGATGAACAGGTCCTATCTCTCCAAGTTTATCCACGATGAGTACGGGTGCTCGTTCTATCAGTTTGTGACCCGCTACCGTCTGGAGGAGGCGAAGCGTCTGCTCCGAGATCAGCCGGATCTGACTGTTGCCGAAGTGGCAACTCGTTCGGGCTTCTCCAACAGGATTGTATTCTCTCGTACCTTCTCCAAAGAAATGGGCATTTCTCCGCGCGAGTGGAGTCTGCAGTGTAACCATTCGTAAAATTCTTTGTTATTTATTGTAACTCTGCATAAGAATGTGCGTGCACACCTTGTGTGTACGCATTTTTAATAGTATCTTTGCGGTCGCTTGCATTAAGGCTCGTTACGACTCGCGGCTCAGCCGCTCAATGGAAACTCGCCTTATGCTGCGCTTTCCCCAAGGATTAGAAATCCTCGGGGCCCCTATAAAATAACAACTCAAAATAAATAAATGATATGAACAAAATCAAAATTCTGTTTGCAGCCTTGGTGGCTGTGATGATGAGTAGCTGCGTTCAATTCAAGACGGAGGCTACGGTAGATGTAGAGGTAGTGAAGAACAATCAGCCGCAGGCAGGTGTAGTGGTTTGGAAGATGCACTACACGGGTGTCGGAGGAGTGCAATACAAGGAGAACTATACCGCCTCCGCCACTACCAATGGTGCCGGTGTAGCGCATTTTGACCTCAAGTCCCCGGATGATTTCGCTCCGAGCAGCGTAGGTGCCCAGGACGAAGAAACATTCTATTTCGCTGTCTTTGACAAAGAAGAAAGCCTTCTTGGATATACCACGGTAA
>CAMHGK010000067.1 GCA_946184695.1 uncultured Bacteroidales bacterium
TGAGTGTAAGCAGTCCGTTGGACGGTCGGAGCACCTGATTAGGGCAAGCCGATACGCATAGTCCGCAAGCGGTGCAGTGGGCAGTGAAGTGTTTGAGCGAGCGTGCACCTGCCGGCTTGAGAGCGATGGCACGCGTTGGTACGCGCTTGCTTGTGATGGCGGCAAGACCACCGTCGGTAGTCTTGTGCTGGGCTTGTGCTAAGGCGGTGACGGTAAGTGCAGCCGTCGTAGCAAGAAACTGTCGGCGCGAGTTGTCCGGAGTGCCGTTTGCCTGTTTTTCAGACTTTGCAGTCTTTGTCGATACCGACTTTGTCGCTGCGGCAGAAGGTGTTTTAAGGCGGTGGCGTAGTGTATAGTGCATGGCATCGAACCGGCAGTTCTCCAAGCAGTCCATGCAAGCCACACATCGCGACGTGTCCACGCTGCCTGAGGCTATATCAATACATTCCGACTTGCATCCGCGCTCGCATGCCTTGCACCGCGTGCATTTATCCTTGTCGATAACAGGAGCCAGAATACTGTAGCGGGAACAGAGACTAAGCAGACTGCCTACAGGGCATATAGTGTTGCACCAAAGTCGTCCGCGCCTTGCTGCCAAAACTCCCAATCCGACGAAAGTCAGCACTGCCACTGTCAGACTCACTGCTGACTTGAGCCATACATCAGTGGAGTAGAAGGCATAGCTGTCAGCTCGTTCAGCCATGGCTGCAAGTCCGTTATTGATGAGTGCAACGAGTGGGGCAAACATTGAGTTGACGATTCTGCCGTATGTGCTATAAGGCGCTATCAGAAGGGCTACAGACTGCAACCCTGCAACTATCAGTACGGCAAACACTACCATCACTGTGTATCGCAAGATATTATGCGCTTTGGTCGGGCGGAAACGGCGTTTGCGGGTCTTGCCCGAAAGGAAGGTGAAGCAGTCTTGCATGACGCCAAGCGGGCAGATGACCGAGCAATATACGCGTCCGAAGATAAACGTCAAAAGCAGCAGACCAACCACCACAGCCACATTGACTGATAGTATTGCAGGCAACAACTGCACCTTAGCCATCCAGCTGAGGTAGTGATGAAGAGTACCCGTAAAATCGAGGAACATAGCCGTTAGAAGCAGAAAAAAACATAGAGCTAACGCTACCCTGACCACTTTTAATGGATGATGTTTCTTTTGAGCCATATATCGACAAAATAATGATAACAAACAAATAGACGGCAAAATTACAAATAATTTTGCAAAAACCAAAATTAGTGAATTTTTGTGCATGGTGACTGCAAAAACGCTGCAAACAAAGAGCAGCTGACCTAATCTAAAGTCTGCTGCTCTTGGTGACCCCGGTGGGATTCAAACCCACGACCTTCAGAACCGGAATCTGACGCTCTATTCAGCTAAGCTACGGAGCCGTTTGTGTGTTGTATATCTGTTGATTGATAGTGTTTTATAGGTTATTTTTTAGGAACCAAAGTATTGTTCTTTTTGTCGGCAAAGCCGTCAGTTTTTTAATTTCTTCTGTTCGACGCCACCATAATGTAGTAGAGCAGAGTGGCGAGCGAAGAAAGTGCTGCTACGACGTAGGTGTAGGCAGCAGCCCTAAGTGCTTCAGTTGCCATAGGAGTGGTCTCGCGGTTGGTGATACCGGCTTCTTCAAGCCATCTGACAGCGCGCATGGAAGCGTTGATTTCGACAGGCAGCGTGACAAACGAGAACAAGGTGGTAAGCCCGAACAGGACTATACCCAATTGCAGCGGGAGCACGGAGTAGTTGATAAGCAGCATGCCTGCAAGCAGCACAAGCGACATGTATTTCGATGCAAACGACACAAAAGGTACCAGTGCTGTGCGTACTCTGAGCGGTGCATAGCCAAGTGCATGTTGCAGAGCATGACCGGTCTCGTGCGCAGCCACTGCCGCTGCTGCCACCGAGGCTGTGTTGAATACGCTGTCTGACAGGTTGATGGTCTTGTTGGCGGGGTTGTAATGGTCGGTCAGATGTCCTTTGACACTAACCACCACCACATCGTCGATACCGTTGTCATGGAGCATTTTCTCAGCCACCTGCTTGCCGGTCAGACCAAGGGGGACCTGAGAGTATTTTTTGAATTTCGACTCCAGAATCTTCTGCACTATCCAACTCAAAATGGCAATGCCAATGAAGATTATCCAGTATGCTGTATTGAGATTGATATTCATATCGAGTTGCTGTTTTTGTTGCCGCCTCGTTTTGATTGTCGGCGACAGACTTTGCATGTGCCGAAAACATAGAGCGACAGGTTGGTAGGTACGAAGTTTGAATAGCGTCTGTTTTTAACCAAGCTGCTGATGGATTTGTCCTCAAATTCTACAACTCGCCCGCATTGTGAGCAGCGGAAGTACATTCTTGAGTTCTTCTTTATGCACAATTCATAACATGTCGTTTTAGAGCCGGCATAAAGCGGGTAGGATATTAGCAGTGAGGCATCGAGTAGCAGTTGTAGTGTGTTGTATATAGTGGCTCTGGAAACGGCAAGTTCTTTGGTGCAAAGCAGTTGCAGCTGTTCTGCCGTAAACTGAGCGGGAAAGTTGCAAATTTGTCGGAGTATGATGTAGCGCTCGTGCGTGCGGCGCAGTTTGCCGGTGGCAATATACTCGTCCAGTACCTGTACGGCTAAGTTATATGTGTCGTCGGGTTTCATATCTGCTTAACGTAGGCACGCCGACGCTTATGTTGCTTGTGAGGGAACATCTCCCAGTTGGCCTGATTTTTCCAGTTGGTTTCCATAATCGAGGTCGTCTCCACCCGTTTGACTCCGTACTTGATGAAATACGGGAACTGTTCGGCAAGTATGAGTGAGTTGACACCCTTACCCTGATAGTCGGGACGAACGGCTATGATGAGCATATCTATGGCATCATATTGCTTGGCTTTGAGTGCACGAAGCAAGGGGAACCAGCCAAATGGCAGCATCTTGCCACCCGACTTGCGTACTGCCTGAGAAATGTCGGGCATCGATACTCCTAAACCCACTATCTCGTTTTTCTCGTTAACGATGATGCTTACAAAGTCGAAGTTGAGTATTGAAAAATAATAGTTTGAGTAGTACTCCTTCTGTCGTTGGGTGAGTGGCGAGAAGTTATATAGGACGGAATAACTTTGGTCTATCAGGTCAAAGAACGAGTATTTGTATTTCTTGAGCAGTGTCTTGACATCGTGCACCTTATCCACGCGCAGGTGGTAGCGGTCCATCACTATGTTTTTGATTCTCAGTACGCGCTCAGGCAACTCTGCCGGCGGAGTTATCTGAAACTCTATCCAGTCGTTTTCTTTGGTTAGCCCGTAGTCTTCAAGGTGCTTGATGTAATACGGATAGTTGTATAGCGATGCCACGGGCGCCAAGTACTCGAATCCTTCTATCAGAAGCCCTTCGTGGTCGAGGTCGGTGAAGCCTACCGGACCGTTCAGGCAGTCCATACCGCGCTCTTTTCCCCACTGAGCCACCTTGTCAAGCAGTGCATGCGATACCGATTCGTCGTCGATAAAATCGAACCAACCAAAGCGAACTTTCTTAACTTTCCAATGTTCGTTGGCTACGCGGTTGACAATACCGCAGATCCTGCCTACCACCTTCCCGTCGCGATAAGCCAAATACTCTACCGACTCACATACATCGTATGCAGGATTCTCTTTGCGGTCGAACACTGCCATCTCATCGTTGAACAGAGGCGGGCAGTAGTTAGGGCAATCGCGGTAGAGTTCGTTGGCAAACTCGATAAACGCTTTGAGTTCTTTGTGGGTTTTGACCTCGCGGATTTCTATATCTTTCATTTTCTAAAGTAATTCATGTTAACAGCCGATATGTTTTGCTGTGCCGACGAAAAGTGCGCCAAAGGTACTATATTTTCAGCATATACACAAATAATTTTTTAACATAACAAAAAAAACACTACCTTTGCGCCATAATCTGAATGCCGGTGTAATATAGAGCTTGTAAAAACGGAAAAGTCTCAATGGAACAGTTAACGCGCATATCATCTCCTGCTTCCGAGTCGTGGGTGGCTTGGGTGATGCTACTGGTGCTGATTCTTCTGTTGCTTGTGTATAAGTCGCAGAGAGGTATGGTGTTAGGTGCTGTAAAATCGATGTTCGACGTTAAGGAGCGCGACAGCATGTTCACGGAATCATCATCTGCCGTTTTTGCAAGACTTGTGCTGCACTTGTATCGGCTCATCGTTATTGCCTTCACTGTCTATCTGCTCACCTTTGTAGGCGGGATGTTTAGCTTTGCCGTACTGCTCAAACTGATGGGGTGCGTGGCAATCGTGGGATTGGTGAAATACCTCTCGGCACGCCTGTTAGCGTATGTATATTTCGACAATCGAACCTTGCAACTGTGCCTGCGGCAATACGATGAGATGCTTACTGTGGTGACAGTGTTTGCGCTGTTGCCCCTGATGTTCTCCGTGACGTGGTTCTCAATGAGACCCGAAGTGGTGCTCGTATGGGCAACACTGCTGTATATTCTCTTCATTGTTAGCATAGCTGTAAAACTTTTTCGACTTTTTTTTAATAAAATATTCGCGTGTTTTTATATTTTGTTGTACCTTTGCACGCTCGAATTGCTACCGGTAGGCATTTTGCTGAATGTATCTTGGTACATTGCGAGTTAGTAGTACACATCTTAAAACGATAAGGTCTTGAAAATTAAAAACATCTTAGTTTCTCAGCCTCGTCCGGCTACAGAAAAATCCCCCTATTTCGACATGGAAGCTCGTTATGGTGTTCATTTCGACTTCCGTCAGTTGATACGTATTGAACAGGTGCCCGTCAAGGAGTTTCGTGCAACGCACATTAACATACTTGACTATACTGCAGTGCTCTTTAATTCGCGCCATGGTATCGACCATTTCTTCAGTTTGTGCGAGCAACTCAGAATCACGGTTCCCGAAACCATGCATTACTATTGCATTTCAGAATCTGTGGCCAACTACTTGCAAAAGTATATTCAGTATCGCAAGCGCAAGGTGTTTTTCGGGCCTAACAACCGCTTCGAAGATGTCCTTCCTGCTATGCAGCGCCGTCCTAATGAGCGCTATATGATGGTTCTTTCTGATGTGCATACCGACAATGTGATTCAGATGTTTGCCACTCATGGCATATCTGTCACACCGGTGGTTATGTACCGAACCGTGGTAAATACTTTCGAAGAGAAAAATAGAAAACACTACGACATGTTTGTAGTGTTTACCCCTAAGGGTGTGGAGGCTTTTCGCAAGAACTTCCCTGACTTCAAACCCGGCAAGCAACTCATTGCATGCATGGGGCAGAACACTGCTCAGGCTTTTGCAGAAGAGGGAATGGTGCCCGATGCTATGTCACCGTCGAAGGAATATCCTTCCATCACCTCAGCCATCGATGCTTTGTTGCTAAAGAACGAGGCAGACTTCCTGCGCCGTTCAAGGGCGGCTAAGTTCGGAGCCGAGACTAAGCGCAAGAAGAAAGCAGCGGCAAGACGCGCCGAACGTGCCGCTAAGAAAGCCGAGCGCGAGGCACAAATGGCAGCAGCCGAAAAAGCCTCCGTCAAGGCTTAAACTCAAATCAGCAGTAACACACAAGACACAAAGAGCATGAAGCCATACTCGTTTGGCAAAACTGAGAGGCTGTGCGGGCAAGAGAGAGTCAAACGGCTCTATTCCGAGGGCAGGCGAATGACGGTCTTTCCTTTGCGAGTGACCTATCGACTTGAACCACGCTGCAGTCTGGCTGCCAACAGCGGTTCTGACAAGTCTGCACCGATTTTGCCACAGGTGTTGTTGTGGGCACCTAAATCGCTGTTCCGACATGCTACCGACCGCAACCGCTTGCGACGGCAACTACGTGAGGCTTACCGACTATCCGCACAGCCGCTCCGGCAAGCTTGCGCCGAAAAGACTCTCTGTGCTGAAATAGCCATCAACTATATGTCGAAAGAGAAATTGCCATTCGAGCAAATCCTGTCATCGATGGCTGCTGTCGTACAGCGTATTGCCCAACAAATACAGAAATCTGAAATCATAAATCAGAACTCTGACAAATAACTCTGAATCTTGAAATTGAAACTCATTCTCCGCAAGATATTTCTGCTGCCTGTATATTTCTATAGGTACTGCATCTCCCCGCTTACGCCGCCTTCATGCCGCTATACCCCGACATGCTCGCAATATATGGTGGAGGCGGTAATGAAATACGGAATATTCAAAGGTGGCTGGTTGGGTATCAAGCGAATTGCCCGTTGCCATCCATGGGGCGGAAGCGGCTACGACCCCGTGCCTTAGTTCCATTTGACAATTCCCATATATTTATCCCCAACAGATTCTAAAGCCTCCAAAGTATCTAAAGCTTCTAATATATCATGCGTATAGACATCATCACCGCCGTTCCTGAGTTGCTCGAAAGTCCGTTGTCACACTCCATCATTCAGAGAGCCAAAGACAAAGGGTTGGCTGAAATTTATGTGCATAACCTTCGCGATTGGACTCTTGATAAGCATCGTAAGGTTGACGACTACGCCTTCGGTTTTGGAGCCGGCATGGTGCTGCAAATAGAACCTATCGACCGCATCATCTCCCATCTAACTTCAGAGCGCCATTACGACGAGATTATCTTCACTGCACCCGACGGCGAGCGTTTTACGCAGAAGACCGCCAACCGCTTGTCTATGCTCGAAAATATCATCATTCTGTGCGGACATTACAAGGGGGTTGACCAGCGAGTACGCGACCACCTTATCACCGCCGAATACTCTATTGGCGACTTCGTTCTTACAGGTGGTGAGATGCCCGCTGCCATGATGACAGATGCCATTGTGCGCTTACTCCCGGGAGCACTTGGCGATGAGACTTCTGCCCTGAGCGACTCCTTTCAAGACGGACTGTTAGAAGCCGGCGTCTATACACGTCCGGCTGACTATAAAGGTTGGAAAGTTCCCGATATTCTCCTCAGTGGTAATCAGGCTAAAGTGGAAGAATGGCTGTATGAAGAATCTCTTCGCCACACCATGCAGCGCCGACCCGACCTGTTGGACAATTGAGAATTCATTAATGCATTATGCATTATTTATTAAGCAATTATGCATTGAATTCTATCCGCATGGCTCTCCCCCTCCCTTTAAGGGAGGGGGTAGGGGGCGGGTAGCTAACGCATCGTGCATACTTCGTTCTTCTTCTTTCTTCTACTTTTCTTCTAACTCCGACTACAGCTTCCCAAAGTAGTTGTCTCTGATCAGCTTATCGGACAGTTCGTAGGCTTTGTAGTCGTGGATTTGTCGCGACTGATAAATCGAACCCTCATAATCACCGTTCAGGTCGGCTCCGAAGCCTTTCCAATAGTAGTTCTCAGCACCAATGCATTTCAATATGGTGGGGTAGATGTCCATCTGATACACTCCCTCATCAATCACTCGGCTCTCGTTTATTCCCGCTCCTGTCATTATTATCGGCACGTAGTTGCGCCCGTCGGCTACGCTTATGCCGTCTTGCCGCGCTCCTTCTACCAAGTCGTTTATCCTGTCGCCCACGAAAATTGTATGGTCGCTGGTGATGACAAGTAGTGTGTTGTCGAACATCCGGGTGCTGTCCATGAAGTTGATAAGGTCACCTAAGAAACGGTCCATGTAGTGTATCGCTCCGATATAGTTCTGAGCACTCTCGCTCCAGTTCCCGTTAAGTTCGAGATTGTAGCTCTTGTCGTGGAAGTGGAAGGGGGTGTGACTCGATAGCGTTAAAATAAAATAGCAGAATGGTTCAGTTTGCGCATTTAGTCGTATGTCTTTGATAGTATTGCTGAATATAGTGGAATCGTTCCACCAGTTTTCGGTGTCTGAAGAGGTATAGCGGCTGTTTTCTGTGATAGTCAGTTGTTTCTTGTAACCGTAATTTTTCGACATGGCATTCTGATTCCATGTATTGGAACATGGATTGACTAAAGTGCTTTGCGGGTAAAGGTGCGCATAGGCGGGGTAGGTGTTGTGCCCGTATAACATGCATGCCGCACCCGACTGAATCGGCAGCAGTCCTGAATTGCAAATCATTTGTCCGTCCCCGCTGACGCCATGCTTTGTTTGAGATACACCGTTGTGGCAATATAGCGCGGGACGACTGTTCAGTAGTTTAAGGGTGTTGGGGGTTACGGGGTTGCCGTTTTTGTCGGTTAATTCGAGTGTCCAGCTCTCAAAACTTTCCACTAATACAAAGACGAGGTTGTATTTCGGAACAATGGTATCTGTTGTATTTGTGCCTGCGAGTTTGCTCAGTATCTGCTTTTCTTCATCGGTGTACTCAATGTCCCGTTGCCTTATTTTGTCCTCCTGACGCCCCTCATGGAGCATATTCACGGCGTAGGTGATAATGGAATGTCTAACTACGTAATTGAAGTTTTGCCTTTCTTTTTGCCATTCTTTTTCCGTAAGTTCTGTTTGCGTAATAAAAGGATTTAGATACTCATATCTAAAGTGTGCGCTATCGTCATGAGTGTTTTTGAATAAGCATATACCGCTCATAATTGAGCACAGCAATCCCAATCCAAAAGCAATAGAAAAAATAACAAGCAGTCTCTTCTTTGATGTAAATCTGCTGATAATAAATATGGCTGCCGCATATAAGGCGGTAGATATGTAGAATACGAATGATGACAAGTCGGTGTATTGCTTTATCGACCCTTCAAAGCCGTGTAGGTTGCCTGCCATACGAATGGCGTCAAGGGTTAGCAGCAGGTTGTTTGCACGGAAATATGTCAGATTGGCAAAGCACCAAGTATCGATTATGAGCAATACAACAACGCTCCACCATTGCCGATTGAAAAGATATGCAAACGAGGCGATGTATAGTGAAACAGCAATTTTCGGGAGGTAGAAACCAAAGTTCAGTTTTTCAGGCGTGCTCTCAAAGCATAGGTTATGAAATAACATGCACTTATAGAAAACAACTATAGCAAGCAGCGCAAAAACAATATGCTGATAACTAAGTGATTTTTTTGTATCCATACAGCTATTTACAATCGAGAATTGAAAATTGATAATTATAATTATGAATTTAGCATTATGCATTAAGAATTACCGCCGCGTGTAGAGACGCTTTACAAAGCGTCTCTCGCATTATGCATTGCCTTCTATCCGCATGGCTCTCCCCCGCCCTTTAAGGGAGGGGGTAGGGGGCGGGTATTCAAAATCCCTGTCATCAGTATGCCGTAAGGCAATCAAAATAAAGTAATCCGTATAATCCCTAAAATCCGTGAGATATTAAAACATTAAAACTTACTTTCCCGAGTTTGCGCTTGCAAAGTTACAATTTTGCGTTATTTCCCCAAAATAATGCTTCAAATTGTCGTTGGCTGCACAATGTTTTTTACCAGTTTCCGAAGTAATTGCTCCTGATAAGCTTGTCTGACAATATATACGCTTCGTGCTCAGATATCTGCCGGCACTGCGTTTCGTCCGACATTAAGTCAATCCCTAATCCCTGCCAATAATAATTGTCAGCACCAATCAGTTTTAAGATTGTCGGATAGATGTCCATTTGATATACTATGTCACTGACAACCTTACTATCGCTTATCCCATCCCCAACCACTATCAGAGGCAAGTAGTTCTTGCCGTTGGCTACACTCAGATTGTCTGACTTTGCTCCATCTGTTATTTGGTCAAGCGTTGACTCTTTGAAGATGGTGTGGTCGCCCGTTATCACCAACACTGTATTGTCGAACATGTTTTGGCTTTCCATGTAGTCGATGAGTTGACCTAAATAATGGTCCATATAGTGGATAGAACCGATGTACTTACGTGCCGTCTCGCTCCAATTTTTAGTCAGATCCATATCGAAACTCCTGTCGTACATCCAGAATGGCGAGTGTGACGACAGGGTGATGATAAAAGTACAAAAACGCTCATTCATTTCATAACCGCCAAAATGCTCAACCGACTTGTGAAATATGGTGGAGTCGTTCCACCAGTTGACCGTTATGTTGTCAATATTGAGTTCCGATGGCGATATTTGTTTCTCATAACCGTATCAGTTTGTCATTATAGTCTGGTTCCATACATTCCCTGCCGGATTTATAAGAGTGCTTTGCGCATACAAATGCGCAAAACCGGGATAGGTGTTAACCCCATACCTTAGACAAGCCACTCCGTTTTGCAACGGCAGCAGACCTGAATTCAAAATCATCTGACCGTCGCCGCTTGTCCCGTAGAGCACTTGCGACTTCACTTTGTTGCAATACAGCGATGCACGACGCTGCATTAGGCTTAGTATGTTTGGGGTGGCCGGCTGCCCTGCCACATCCCTGACTTCCAATGTCCAACTTTCAAAACTCTCGACGAACACTATAACCAAGTTGCGCTCTGGTATTATATGTTCTCCTGAATCGTGTTTTGTAACGCGTTGCAGCAACAGCATCTCATCCTCACTTATTTCTACTTTCTGTTGCCGGCGTCGGTCTAACATGTATCCCTCATATAGCATATTTACGGCATATATGATTATAGAGCGATTATTGACGTAGTCCAACTGGGTCTTACTGTCTATCCATTGCTCCTCCTTCATATCCGATGCTATCAAAAACGGATTCAGATTCTCTATATCGAAGCGGCTGTCGTCCTCCGCATGGCGGCTGTTGAAAGAAAGAACAGAACCCGTTAGCGAACAAGCTGTTGCACATAACAGACCGAGTGCAAAAGCAATATATTGATGCTTTATTATAGCCGAACTTATAAACGTGCCGTTATTGCATATTTTTTTCGCAAGAAATAAAGTAAGGCAATAGATGATAGTGGAAATCAAAAAACTCCACGATGACCAATCTACGTACTGCAATACGGATGACCCGAAACCTTCCAAGTTGTCGGCTATACGGATAACATCAAGGGTTAGCAGCAGGTTGTTTGCGCGGAAATACGTCAGATTGGCAAAGCACCATGTGTCGATGAGCAGTAGAACTGCTATGCTCCACCATTGCCGTTTGAAAAGATATGCAAACGAGGCGATGCATAGTGAAACAGC
>CAMHGK010000068.1 GCA_946184695.1 uncultured Bacteroidales bacterium
TGCCATCACTCTCAGGCGCCCAGACCGTTATCATATCTCGGACCGTCCGCCTGCCCCTGCGAACCTGAGTCCGGATGTTCATCAGCGCAGCCCGGAACCCCAACGCCATCGTCTCAAACTGCTCGAAACTGCCGTCGGTGTTCTGTTCTTTGGGCAACTTACCCTTCCACGCGTTCCTCGAGATACGCAAGTTCAGCGGGTTGTTATTCCGATACCCCCGCACCTTCTGGTCATAATTCTGCTTGTGTTCCATAATGATTTATTGTTAGCGTTACTATTAGTGTTACTATTATTGTTACTATTATTCTCGTTATTATCTATCATTCTCCATTCTCGTCATTATTCTCCCCGAATTTTATTCGGGGTGGGGTCTTCCATTCTTATTCTCGTTATTATTCCCCCCGAATTTTATTCGGGGCTTCCACCATTCAGAAATCAGAAATCAAAGCTTATCTCCCCCTGTTCCTCTTGCCGCCTAAAGCCCCGGCGTACCTTCTTCCACCTGATATGCTTCTTCAGTAGGGCACCGGTTGTCAGAGTCTCACCTAAGTCATATTGTGCATGGAAAGCCTCTGCCGAGATCTCGTAGTCTATCCCGCGCTGGTAGTACTGCTTGTCCATATACTCATGCAGTGTCATGTCGAAGTCCAAGGTCAGCAGCCTATCGATATGCCGCTCTGCCGATGCCGATAGGTAGTTGTTTCTCGTCAGATCTTTCTCCACCACACCCTCACGCAGCATCACTCTGAGGTTACCGCTCCGCGGAACCACCGACGACGGTCGCCGCTGCAGCCGGTTGTAGATAGCATGCAGTGCCACACTGTGCGCCGGCAACAGCACAGCACCATCGTTACAACTATACCTTCGCATCGCATATCGAGCGATATAAGGCTTCACGTTTATACTTATCACTATCATATCCCGCTATATATTATCATTATCAGCAAGTCCATTCCGCCGGATACCATCCGGCTGTTTTATATGAATGCAAGCAGCCAATCTTGGCTGCTCAGATGATTGTCGGCACCCAATCTCAGCCTGCTATTCCCCTCTCTCAGTTCCACCTCCTCAGAACCGTATAGGTGCCGTTGAACTCAAACTGCTTGCCAAGCGTATTCTGCACGTCGGCATCACTGTGAGCCGCTGAGCTCTCACGAAGCGCACGAAGCCGGTTGCCGGCACGAACCTTGTAGGTGTCTATTATCTCGCAACCCGCCTTCACCGCTATACGACGATTCTCAGGGTTCTTGCACAGCTTCACGATGTCTATGCCCTGACCTACCTCTAAGCGGTCAGCCATCTCATATAGAGCCGCGTACATGGCATCTATCTTCTCCTTACCCACACGCGCCAACTCTTCAGCATACCAGCCCACAGAGCCATCCTCCTTATATATCGACAAGTCTATATCTGCCATATCTCTTATATTTAATGTGTTCAAAAAAAATTTCCCTTGGCAACGTTCATTCCGCCGGATACCATCCGGTACCGCCCAAAAGCAAGCGCCCATTTTCCATTGCAACGTTCATTTCACCGGCTACCATCCGGCTCCGCCCAAAAGCAAGCGCCCGATCTCACCCATATATCCTCTCAAGCCCGCACTTACACAGAGCCATATCGATATGTTCCCTGTATAGCACATTCGGCGTATAGCCCTGCAGCCAATGGCGAACTGTCGAGCGGTTCTGTTTGCGTATCCCGCACTCCTGCTTTATCGCCTCTATCACTTCCTTGCGCTCCTCATCCGACAACCCGCTCAGCACCGCCGACAACCGACCATCCTGACCGTCAATCCTATCCGCTTTACCTGTCATATCTTTACTGTCTATCATAACTTAATACATTTTTTTTTTGCGTTAAAGTTTTAACGTCTCAATTATTTTGCTTATCTTTGTGAGAGTTTTAACGACGCAAAGGTACGCATATTTTCCGTATGGTGCAAGCATTTTCCAAAGAAAATTTTGCATCATTTCCATATCTAATTATATATCTTTTCACTATGATTACATACAAAAAACTAACCGACTTAGCGTCGGTGCAAGGAATTACCATAGAAGAGTTAGCTCAGAGCATCTCAATGAGTCGTCAGGGACTCAACCGTGCTGTCACTAATGGCACTTTGCCTGCAAGAAAAATAGAGAAATTATGTGAGAAGATGGGTCTGTCGCCGAATCAACTGTTCGGCATCGAGCCTATCGCCACTGTCGCCAACATGCTCATCGGCGATGGCAACACCGGCATCAGTCAGTCTGTCACCACCACCTCCGTCCGTGAACTCGAAAGGGAAAATGAATATCTCAAGCAGCGTCTTTCCGACAAAGACTCCCTCATCGAGACCCAGAAGCAACTCATTGCCTCACTCAAGCAAAACAAGAAATAACTCCGGTGAATGTCGTTCCCGGAAAGAAAATGAGCACTACTAAGAATGTCGTTCCCGGAAAGAAAATGAGCACTACTAAGAATATAATCATGGAAAGAAAATGAGCACTACTAAGAATGTCGTTCCACGGAAAGAAAAAGTCCCCGGACAGCCCTCGTTTTCTGCCAGATTACGACATTACCAAACAACTTAAAATAGCCTTTGATACAAACCTATTAAAAATCAAACAAATACAGAGATAATTCTGCGTCAATACTGCGCCGCAGAAGCCAAAAATCAAAAATCCAAATCCCGACATACCAACCACTTACGTTCTAACTATTTATGCCAATTTCTCGTGGGTTCGAGCCCCACATTCCACCCATTGATTGGCTAACAGCACGTTAGCCAATTTTAGTTACAAAAGTGCGCCGAAATTGCGCCAGATTTTCTTTCACAGGTCTCTTCGGTTGGAATCGGATTTCAGGAGAATATTACTCTATCGGATTTAAGAGGATATTACTCTAATAGTCGGGATGACGATTTTAACCGAAGAAAAAAAATGCCTAATCATCAACAATTCTCACACACGTATAATAATTATGTGCCGGCTATCCTCTGCCACCAGAAGGATAACTGGCAGATCGAGTATTACGTGTATTCTCCGGTAACAAATCAGATGGAGCGCAAGCGCATACGGCTCAACAAACTACGCCGGCATTGTCGTACGCTTCAAGAGTTCAAGGTTCAAACCTTCAACATCATTCAGACTATCAACAACCAGCTTGCCGGCGGGTGGTCGCCGTTCGGCGAGTCGGAGAACATCCGCTACTACACTACCTTAGATGAGGTGATGCGCCTGTATATCGAAGAGAAACAGAAGGAGCTGAAGCCCGACACGCTGCGCTCATACAGGAGTTTCTGCCGGATCTTCGGCGAGTGGTGCCAGAATACAGTACCTGGCTGCAAGTGCCTCCAGTTTAACCGCGTGCTTGCTATCAGATATATGGATTACGTATATAACGAGCGCAAGGTGTCAGCCCGCGGTTACAATAACCAGCTTAAGATGGCACGAGCGCTGTTCAGTTGGGCAGTGGAGAAATGCTACTGCAAGGAGAATCCGTTTGATACGATACGTGTGAAAAAGGAGACAGAAAAGAAGCGAGTGGTCATCGATGCCGATACCCGCCGACGCATTCGGGAGTATTTTGAAGAGATAAATCCGGGTTTTATGGTTGTGATGGAGCTTATATATACGAGTTTCTTGCGCCCTGCAGAGGTGAGCCGCGTACAGATAAGTCAGATAGACCTGCAAGAACACTGCATCTACATGAGTGCCGACAAGACAAAGAACGGCAAGCGCCGCGCGGCACCACTGAGCGCCGAGCTGTGTGAGCGCATAGCACCGGTGATAGAAGGCAAGCCCTTGGACTGGTACCTGATAGGCTATGGCTTCAAGCCCGGTCAGACAGCTCTGAGCCGTAAGATGTACGGCAAAGAGTGGCTCAAGATGCGCAAGGCGTTAGACCTGCCCGACACAATGCAGCTGTATTCGCTTCGCGACAGCGGCTTCTTCGACAAACTAAAGGCAGGCATACCGGCGCTGACAGTGATGCAGGCAGCCGACCACCATGACCTCACAATGACAACGCGATATGCCAACCATGCCGATCCGGGAATGATAGATGCCATTCGCAACCTCTCACCCGACTTCTAATCATGAAGAAAGCTGTGTGATTGTCTGATATTGAAGAGACTGTAATACCTCTATCTCAAGACTAATGCTCTGCGGCTGCCTGAAGACAACCGGCAAATCGATATTAGTAGAAACAATGCAGTCGACATAGTCGTCGCCTAATTGTATCTGTACCTTTTCCGATTGCAACATCTGTTTGACGATATCGAGCCTCATAGGGTCGATAAAGCCGGTGTTGAGTATATATTTCTCGGTTAGTATTCTACGTTGCATCAGCCTCGTGCGCAGATACGAGTTATAAGTGTAATAGGTGTCAGGCGCATTGGCAGCTGGATTATTCTGCAATATGCCGGTAAACAATACGGCATCATATACCCCATATTTATTGATAAAGCGAAACAGGTGACCTTCATCGGTATCAGGATCAGCGTCGACGTCGATATAATAAATACCCCCACCGCCCGTTTTAAGTGTGAATCGCCTATGTCCGGAAGGATCTTCACCAACGATATCTGCTCCGGCAAACGCGGCTAACTGAGTGTCGTCTTCCACTATGATAGAATCAGAATAGTCCTCGGTACTATGTTGCCCGCGTCGGACAAGCGTTATCGAGCCGTCTTCGGAGCTTAGCAGAAACATTTCGAGTTCGCTGAGCTCGGAGGCATAGAACTGCGCGGTGTCGGAGCCGGTCTGATGCGCGCTGAGCAGCGGGAAAGCGTTGTTGGCAATAATGGCCGACTGTATATCTTTCCCTTCAGCGCGGTTTAGTTCACCGATAGAGCCTTTGATGGCGATGTGCTGCACATCTGAGTACGCTATAAAACTGTCATCGGTAAGTAGCGCATCCCGATAAGCCACGAGTCGGAATGTGGCATAACCTCCTATCTTTTGATTTTCCCGGTCGATATACAACGTCGACAGATATGGCAAGACGAGGTCAGCAATATCAACCATAACCATGCCGGTAATGGTAAGATTACGCGCCACCGCCACTACTCGCTGTTCGTTACCATTGATTTCGAACTTGAGCACTATCCGTTTTCCGATGAGATTACGGTTGATAAAAAACATGTACACAATAGGGTCGTTGGCAAAATAAGAGACGACCGATGAAGATACTATCATAATGTGTTAATTTTAAGGTTATACCGCCACGAGTTGCAACTCCGCCTCTACCAGGTCGTGGTCAGAAAGACGTGTGCGTAGTCTGAGTGGCAGATATTTGCGGGTGTTATATAACACAGGCTGTGCAAAGTCGAATTCGGCAATCTGCTGTGGTGTCATCCTCACATTAAGAGTCAGGGTGTGCATACCTTCCTTGAGTAGTTGCCGATATTGTCGGTGCATGGTTGCCATTATGCCTGAAGCATTCAAGTCGAGCTGTTGTGTTTCAGCTTTGCTTACCGTCGACGGATTAAGCAGCCATTGCGGCGAGCCGGATGTGATCCATGTCAAAGCAGCGACGGTAGGATGATTATACATTCTCACCCTCGAGAAATAACAGAGCACGAGCGGGCACGTGTCGTTTTGCGTGAGGTCTTCTACCGTTGAACCATCCTCCGTAGTCACGGTCTGTGTGATGGTGGTTGTCTCGTTTTTCACGCCCGGCATAACAGGCGCCCAGAGGTTGTTGTCGAACGTCTCGTCGCCCTTAGGGTTGCGCGAAGCGATATGCGTATCCGACAGCACATTGCTTAAGTTTCGCGACGCCACGCCTTCATCGGGTTTTAGACTCAGCTGGTCGTAGCAGACCGGCCATGCATAATATCCGGGGTCGAATCCGGGACCGCCATCCGTATGGTCTGCCACAAGGATAAGCCCTGTCGAGCGGTCACGCAAGAGCTGACCTTCGGTATATGTTTCCTGGTCTGGTAGCAGCTGATCCAGATAATCGTAATAGTTAAAAGTAAGCGTATCGATACATGGTATCTGCCCGTTAACGGTGGTGTAGTTCTTGAGCAGGTCTTGCATAGTTTCAACAGCGTTGTCAGCATCGAGTCTGACATGCTGCATGTCAACTTGCAGCTGTGTCGGCTCGGCATATTGTATCGACGCGAAGTCGACCGCATCCGGAAGCAAGACAGGAGCGGCAGAGAGAGAGGTATGCAAAAACCTAAGCGTGACCTCTTTCTGTGACGGCTCGAAGATAGCGGCTCCGAACATGGCGAATAACGACTGCAGGAAGTCGGGCACGCTTACATCGGGAACAAGGGTGTCGTAATAGATAGCCCCGGGGACAACGGCATCGATAGTCTGATTTAGAATCACAATATGCGAGAACACGTCTTCCATTGTTTGCCCGGCAAACGTCTCTGACGGGTATTCGATTCGCAGAGTTCTGCCTACATATTCGAATATCTTTTTGAGCACGAACGTCAGATGCAAGAACACCGTCATGCCATATCCCACAGGTCCCTCTACCGTTTTTCCATCAACAGTTATCGTCCCCTGCTCGATAAGCCACACATTGTTTGTAGGGTCGTATTTGGGCTTATTGAGCGTGACCTTGGGTGTATATACAGGGAATATCTCGAAGTCATCGTGCACCACCGGTATGCCAACAGACTCAGTCTGAGGATTCAACATTCTATTGTTGAGTGACTGCAAGAAAGCTATCTGAGCACGTGAGACACCCCTTGACGAAGAGCCGGGAGTGCCATAATATAAGCCCTTGAGCACCTCCTTCAGTGTCACGTCGTGCAGCGCATTCCATACACTACTCTCGTTTTGTAACAGTGTACATTCGAAGCCGGCCGGTGAGTATGAGAGCAGGCACAGGGTGGCGCTATATTGCCAAAGCCGGAAACTAACAATCACCTCGACCTTCGTATCGATGGCGATATCCGAGCCGGCTGACACATAGTCGAGCCGGTGTGCAAAACCTAAGAGTTGACGGTTGGTGTCGGTATCGGGCAACGTCACAGGCAACGAGAACGACCCCTGTTCCGAGAAGAACGGGCTGTTGTACTCCATGCTAACCTCGACGCTGTCAGGAAGGTCGAAGAACCGATTGTCAGATACTCGCGAAATAGTGAACATGTATGCGTGTTTAGTGTGCGTGTTTAGTGTGCGTGTTTAGTGTGCGTGTGCGTGTGTTAGTGAGGCTCGGCGTTTGAGGTCGTCGATGGTGTTTGCAGCATCCTGAAACTCGTAGTAGTTGACCTGCGCCTTCAGCGGCTGCCGGCGCAGCTCACTCAGTTGACGGTTCAGCATATCGATAGCGCTGATGAGCTGTTCGTTAGTATCGTTTCGGCTCGTAAACCCGCCATCTGCAAAGCCTCTTGCCATACTCGCCGTCATAGCTACCTCGCCCGACTTACGCTGTTGCCTATGATACTCGATAGCCCTCACTAATGGTACCACCGCCGGATTACGCATCTCGGGTTGTGCTACCACATACTCACCTTTGTGCACTATGCCGGCAGGCTGCAGCCGCGCCCCGTCGCCGGTATAGCCGCCATCAGCATATTGACCGCCATTCTGACCCGCATATTCCGGACGAATCTGATACTGCGTAGTGGTCTGCGAAGTGCTACCGGTGCCCGGAGATGTCGTTGCCGACTCGAGAGTGGTGTTTTTTATCGCGTCGCGCTGTTGTATGATAGCCGCCTGTTGCATTCCCGCCGTAGCAAGCAACGCTGCCGTAAGAGCCGACGCGGCAATCGGTCCGGCGATAGGTCCGAGTTGCATCGCAGTAGCCCAGGCAGTGGCAATACCCATGGCAGTAGAGATCCACAGCTGCGCCGTTTGCAAGGCGGCATCGGCATCCGCCTGTTTCTTCTTCAGGTCGAGTTCCTTTTGTGCATAGTCACGCTCTATCTGCTCCCGCTTCTCGGCGTTGTCGCCGGCAAGGGTGAGCTGTTTCTGTTTCTCTGCCTCGAGAGCTGCCGTTTCCGTCTCGAAAACCTGTTTCACCATATCCGACACCGACGATACCAGAGCCGTCAGCGTCGAGCCAACCAACTGCGAATACGCTGATATCTGTTGTGCTGCGTCTTCGAACCCTTCTCTCGACTGTTTTTGGAACAGTATCACGGCATCAAGAGCCTGCGACATATTCTTCAGCAGACTGCCACCGAGAGTGTCGCCCATCGCCGCCGCTGTCGACTTAAGCACGTCCGACAACTCAGAGGTGAAGTTTTGCGCTTCACTAAGTCGCTTTTGCAGAGCTACGTTGAGTGCAGCCTGCGCCTTTTCGACAGCCTGCTGCGCATCAGCCACCACCTGAGCATCTAAGCCACGCACCTGCTCGGCATACAACACCGCTGCCGCCAAACGCGCCTCGAGATATGCCTCTTCTATCTCTTGCCGGCGCGACTGATACTGAGTCTGCGTAAGCAGTTCGGCATCTTTCTGCCGCTCTAAGCGACGGAGGTCTTCGTCACGAAGCTGCTGCACGGCATCGTTAGTACGCTGCTGCCCCTCACGAGCTTGCTTGAGCAGGTCTTTGCTATTCTGAAGCTGTTGCCGCTCGATCTGCTTGTCGGAGTTCTTCTTAAAACGCAAACGCTCGTCGGCTATCTGCTTCTCCACTTTGCTAACATCGATGCCATACTTACGAGCTAACTTCAGCTGCTGCTCCAGACTCTCTACCGTCAAGCGGTGAACATTAGCCTCGTACTGTTCGCGGCTATAGCCGCGCTCGAGGTAGTTATTGGCTTCAGCGACAAGTGCCGACTGTAGCCGGTCTTGCAACTGTTGCTGTTCCTGCCGGTACAATGCCTGCTGTTGCTTAAGTTGGTCTTCGGTAAGTTTAGTCTTGGTAGTGTTAGCTTCCCGAGTAGCCTCTATCTCCTTTTCAGCACGCTGTTTTTCTTCTTCTTGTGCTTTTTCAACTATTTCTTTTCGCGCCTGCAGACCTTGCTCATACATAGCGTTGGTCTCTTCTATTGCCTGCGTCAATTCTGCAAGCTTCTTAGGTTTATTCCACACAAAGGGGTCTTGCATGATTTTGTCATAACGTTGCTGCAGCGTCCCTACCCTTCTTTGCAACTGAGCAGAATAGTCGTCAATCAGAAAGAGCTGAGTCTCGATATCCTCTTTTTTGAATGCATTGAGCGAGATACGTTCCATCCTTTGTGCCTCTGTCTCTTGTGCCTCACCGAGTTTACCTATCGCCTCGACTCCTTTTTTCAAGGTATTGACGAAGCCTGTCAGCCAGTCTATCACCGCTTTTATCGGGCCTTTGGAATTATAGAACGAGAGCATCAGTCCGTTCCATTCCGACGAGAGCAAATCAAGCGAACCCGATACGGTTTTGAGCCGCTCTTTCTCCATCTTATGCAGTTCGTCGCTGACGTCGGTAATGCTGTCGCGCAGGTCGCGCAGGGTGTCGGTGTTGTCGAGGAACGTGGCGAAGGCAGCCACCGAGCGTTGGTCGGTCAGCTCGAAGGCTTCGGCGAGGTCGATGCCGCCGTCTTTGAGTTTGCGGAGCGCCGGTACGAGGTCATCCATGTTCTTAATCGGCTCTCCGAGTTTCTTAGAGAGTTTAGAGGAACTGTCGGCGAGTTTGAGTAGTATGTTTTTTGAGGCAGTGGCGGCGGTGGAAGCCTCGAAGCCTGAGTTGGCGAGGGTGCCTAAGAGGGCGGTGGTGTCCTCAATGGAAAAACCGAACTTCTTGGCTACCGGTGCGACGGTGGACATGGAGTTCTGCAGATAGGTGAAGTCGAGTGCCGACTTCGAGGTCGCCACGCCCATGGTTGAGACGACGCGCTCCATCTCTGAGGCGTCGAGTCCGAAGGCGCGGAGTGCAGCAGCACCGGCTTTGGCGGCGTCAGGCAGCGAGGCACCCGTGGCGGTGGCGAAAGCCTGTACCGCCTCCGTTGACTTTAGTATCTGTGTCTCAGAAAAGCCGAGTTTGGCAAGTTCGGTCTGCAGCTGTGTTATCTGCGAGGCGGTGTACCGGGTTGTTGCTCCGAGACGCTTGGCATCATCGGTGAGTGCCTTTATATCCTCCTGACTCTTGATGAGCACCGAGGCGAGGTTGGCATTCTCCTGCTCGAAGTCGATGATGGTCTGAATGCCGGAGCGGATGGCAGATGCGAATGCTCCCAAAACCTTTGTGCCAACAAAGCCCAAAATAGTTCCGCCAGCCGTCTTAATAACATCAGATAATGACCCTGTTTTACTTGACAGCGTCCCCATCGCCCGTTGTGTTTCCTCCAACTCTTTTTTGAGTTTTTTGTACATCTCCGGATTCGCAGACTTAGAAGTTACATCGAGTTGCTGTTGCAGTTGTCGGGCACGCTCGCGCAGTTGCCGCATCGACATCTCGTTTAGTTTCAGACCGTCGGTCAGGGTCTTTACCTGTTTGCGGTTTTGCTCGAGTTTTTTGTTATTCTGGTCAAGTTCCTGCTTGAACTGCGCAGCCGACTGTTTCGCTCCATCATACTGTTTCTGCAGGGTGCGATAAGCAGTGGTGTTCTCCTCCCCTTTCCGGCGCAGTCGTTCCATCTGTTTCTCTAAAGAAGCCATCTCCTTCTCATTGGCAGTAATGGTGCGCTGCAGGTTGCCGTTTTCTTTTTCAAGATTCCGGATAGACTGTTCAAGCGTATTGATTTGCCCCTGTGCGCCTTTGGCGTCAAGGTCAATGATAAATCGCAGTTGATCATCTGTTAACTTAGCCATATTTTTGACATTTATAGTTTACAATTAAAGATAAAAGCGTTAAAACTCTTGCGGAAAATAAAAAATATTATTATATTTGCAAAGAAAAAAAAACGAGACTCTATGTTTTATTTCTTCGCTATAATATATATATCGCTATGCGTATGGATTGCAGTTGCAGAAGGAAGAGATTCTAATAGCATTGGATTTGCTTTAT
>CAMHGK010000069.1 GCA_946184695.1 uncultured Bacteroidales bacterium
GAACATCATGTCAGGTGGCAACGACGAGCGCGAGTCAACGCTCAACCAGCTGCTCACCGAGATGGACGGCTTCGGCACCAACTCGGGCGTCATCATCCTGGCTGCCACCAACCGCGCCGATGTGCTCGACGCCGCACTGCTGCGCGCAGGACGCTTCGACCGTCAGATACATGTCGAGCTTCCGGACCTGCAAGAGCGTAAGGCTATTTTTGGTGTACATCTCAAGCCTCTCAAGACCGACGATACTATCGATATCAACTTCCTTGCCAAGCAGACGCCGGGGTTTTCAGGCGCCGACATTGCCAATGTATGCAACGAGGCAGCACTAATAGCCGCTCGCAACAACCACTCTACTGTCGGGCGTCAGGACTTCATGGATGCCGTTGACCGCATCATCGGCGGTCTGGAGCGTAAGACCAAGATAATGACCGACGATGAAAAGCGCTCTATTGCATATCACGAAGCCGGTCATGCCACCATATCATGGATGCTACGCTGGGGCAACCCGCTCGTCAAAGTCACCATCGTCCCGCGCGGCATGGCACTCGGAGCCGCTTGGTACCTGCCCGAAGAACGACAGTTGACCAACCGCGAACATATAGAAGACGAACTCTGCTCGCTGCTCGGAGGACGCGCGGCTGAGCAGCTGTTCCTCAATCAAACATCTACCGGTGCACTCAATGACCTCGAAAGGTCAACACGCCAAGCATATGCCATGGTCGCATATTACGGTATGTCGGACAAACTGCCCGACATCAGTTTCTATGACTCGCAAGGGCGCTACGACTATGGTTTCCAGAAGCCCTATTCTGACCAAACGGCTCAACTCATCGACCAAGAAGCACAGAAAATCATCACAACACAGATGAAACGAGCTAAGCAGGTCCTGCTCGACAACCAAGAAGGTCACCACAAACTCGCCGAACTTCTCATCGAGAAAGAGGTTATCACCTCCGAAGACGTGGAACGAATCCTCGGTCCGCGCCCGTGGAAGAGCCGTGGCGACGAGATAATCGACGCCAACTCCAAGGATGAGGTTAAGGATGAGACTGAGACTAAGGATAAAGTTGAGATTGAGGGTGAGAACACAACAACACAAACTGAATAGTAATGCTCGAATTCATAGATCGCAGAGGTTCCAACTGCTATAAGTGGGACTCTGAGCAGGCACAAGGCACCTTGCCGCTTTGGGTGGCTGACATGGACTTCAAAGCAGCACCATGCATCATCGAAGCCATGCAGAAGCGTCTCAATCACGGAGTCTTCGGATATAACATCGTCCCCGACGACTATTACCAAGCTGTCAGCCGCTGGTTCAGCCGGCAACACGGTTGGGATGGCATCTGTAGTGACCAACTAATACCAGTCACAGGTGTTGTTCCTGCCATTTCCGCCATTCTGCGCGCTATGCAACTCCGTCGGCGGCATCGCCTGCAAAAGTCTGACTCACAGACTGACCGACCGCTCAGAGTGCTAACCCTCACGCCTGCCTACAACTGCTTTTTCACTGTCATAGACAACCTTGAGATGGAGCTTCTACAATCACCTCTCATTGCCGGCTACGACGAGCAGACTAACACCCTGCACTATGAAATCGACTGGGCTGACTTTGCTGACAAATCAGAGCATGCCGACGTTTTTCTGTTATGTAATCCTCACAACCCCACAGGCAGAGCATGGACCCCTGCTGAGCTCAGTCGCTTGGCTGAATTATGCCGACATAACCATGTGTTTGTCGTAAGCGATGAGATTCACTGCGAGTTCTGTTTCCCTGATTACGAATACACACCTTTTGCCACCATAGCCGGCGACACAGACTACTGCGTATGCACCTCAGCATCTAAGGCGTTCAATATAGCAGGTCTGCAATGCGCTAATATCTTCATCCCCGACACACAAAACCGATTATGGATAGAGCGTGCCGTCAACATTCATGAAGTGGGGGAACTCAACGCTTTCGGTATTGCTGCCACCATCGCGGCCTATACTGACGGCAAACCGTGGTTGGACGAACTCAACAGCCTCGTTCATAGCAACTACACACTGCTGGCTGACTTCATAAGAGCCAATTTACCTCAATTCACCCTCACGCGAAGCGAAAGCACCTATCTCGCATGGCTGCGCCTGCCCGCCGACTACCACGGCAGCGCTACTGAATTCTGCGAACAACTGCGACAAAATCAGCACGTACTGTTCAATCCTTCCGACATGTATGGCGCTGAAGGGTTTGTCAGAATAAACCTTGCCACATCGTCAGAGGTATTGCTTGAAGCACTCAGACGACTGGCTGATTCACTTAGATAGCCATGCGTAGATAAAATCACAAAGCGAATATCCAAAAGCCAAATGCTGCCGACAGCTTTGGCTTTTTTATTTCAAAAGAGAGGCTATAAAAATTACATTTTTATAAAAATAGATTTGCGGCATTAAAAATAAATAACTAATTTCGCGGTGCAAATTACTAAATAGCAGGATTATTTTTCAGAATCAAACAGAAATTAAACATATATACCTTTACAAACAACAAACAGAAGTTTCATCATTATTCTATGACCAACATCATTATCTGCGGTGCACCCGGTTCGGGAAAGGGTACACAAAGCGACCTCATCGTTGACCGCTATGGTCTTGTTCATTTATCTACCGGCGACCTGCTACGTGCAGAAATACGCAGCGGCAGTCAGCTCGGAAAGAAAATCGATAGTATTATCTCAGAAGGCAATCTTATGCCCGATGACATTATGCTCAGTTTGCTCGAACAGCACATTAAGTCTCTACCCGCCGACACGAAAGGCATTATCCTTGATGGCTTTCCACGAACTGTACATCAAGCACAAGACCTCGAAGACCTTATGCTTCGCACAGGCGACAGCACAGTAGCCGTAATAGACCTGCATGTGGGTGAACAGGAACTGATTCAGCGACTCATATACCGCGGTCAGGTCAGCGGCAGAGCCGACGACAACGAACATACTATCCGACATAGGCTTGAAGTATATCACAAACAAACCGAACCGGTCACGGCTTTCTATCAGCAACTCGGCAAATACTACCGCATCGACGGTACCGGTGAAATAGCTGACATCTTTGAACGAATAAGCCGCACATTGGACGAGAAACTGAATTAGAGATTTCTAATTTCTAATTTCTGATTTCTTAATTCTATGAAATTCACCTCATAATGAAACGACTCGTCATACTCATATCATTATCTGTGTTATGCATTGCAAGTGCAGTACAGGCTCAGCAGCTACCCTCCGTCATGCTAAAAGACATGCGCGGGCGAAGCGTTGATACAAGCAAACTCAGCAACAATGGCAACCCCATCGTTCTGAGTTTCTTTGCTACATGGTGTCACCCCTGTATCCGAGAACTGAACGCTATAAGCGATGAATACGACGAGTGGCAGGAAGATACGGGAGTAAAGGTGATACTGGTCAGTATCGACGATGCCCAGAATTCACAAAAGGTCCGACCGCTCGTTGAGGGACAAGCATGGGACTTCGATGTACTGCTTGATCCTGACGGCGAATTCAAACGACTCATGCAGGTGCAGAACGTCCCGCACACTTTCCTGATTGACGGCAACGGCAACATCGTCTATTCGCACTTAGGCTACACCGATGGCAGCGAGAACGAGTTATACCGAAAAATCCAGAATTGCTCAAAACAAAAATGACTAATCTGAGAATGCAAATATGCCTGATTGTCCTGCTCGTGCCTATTGCTTTATCAGCGGCCGACGACAAGCCTGTTAGCCTTACAGGCAGCCTGCAGCATGATGGTCTTTTTGCACTCAAAGATCCTGCCATCAATACTGAATACTACGATTTTCCTTACCTTAGCAACACTTACTTGGACCTGCTACTCAACTCCAAATATGTCAGTGCCGGTATGCGTATAGAAACCATGCAGGCTCCACTTCCCGGATTCAACAACGACTTCAGAGGGAGCGGCGTAGGTAACCTGTTCGTACAGGGCAGATGGAAATGGGCACGCCTCACATTGGGAGATGTATATGCACAGTTTGGCAGCGGACTTATACTCAGGCTTTATGAAGAGCGCAGTCTCGGGTTGGACAACTCACTACGCGGTGGAAAACTCGAACTCACCCCATACAAAGGTATTCGTATAGAAGCATTGGGCGGCAAGCAGCGCGTCTATTGGAACTGCTACAACCACACCGCATGGAACCTCGACATGACCAAAGGTGCGGCTGTGGGCGCCAATCTCGAATTAGACATCGACGAATGGTCCAAGACATTGCGGGAAAAAGAAATAGGCATCAACATAGGAGCCTCATGGGTAAGCAAATATCAGCCTGCTGACACCATCTATCACTCTATCAATCCGCCCGTTATCTATAACCTGCCGGAGTGGGTGGGAGCCACCGATGCCAGAATACGTATCAACTACAAAAGTTGGGACCTGCTTGCCGAATATGCATGGAAGGCCAACGACCCCTCAGCCGACAACAACTATTCATACAAACCAGGGCAGGCTCTGCTGCTCTCATTGAGTTATTCGCGCAAGGGACTGAGTGTCTTAGCTCAGGTCAAACGCTCAGAGAATATGTCCTTTCGCTCCGACCGACAGCGGCGCGACAACGCAGCACAACTCAACCACCTACCCTCTTTCACCTACGCCCACACCTATCACCTGACCGCCCTCAACGGATATGCCACACAGCTTCGTGGGGAATGGGCATTTCAGGGCGAAGTATGCTACACATGGGCAAAGAAAACACCTATGGGAGGACGCTACGGCACTACTCTCAGACTGCAAGCATCGCACATTCGAGGCACCACAGACACCAACTGGTGGGGCATGACCGCCAACCCATACTATACCGATGTACACCTTGAACTCAACAAGCGTATGCAGAAGCGCTGGTCGCTCAATGCCATGTATATGTACCAGACCTTCAATGCACAAGTCATTGAGGGACACGGAGGCATTTATCGCTCGCACATACTCGTAGCAGACCTCAAATACATAACATCCGACAATGTGCAGATGCGAGCCGAATTGCAGTACTTATTCTCAAAACAAGATGAAGGACAGTGGATTTACGCTCTATATGAGCTATCGCTTTTCGGCGACTTGATGTTGTCAGCCAGCGACATGTATAACATAGGCGGTACCGCCACCTCCACTCATAACCACTTTTACACATTTGCTGCAAGCTATCAGATTGGCAAGCACTATATATCAGCTTCTTACATGCGAACTCGCGAGGGCTACAACTGCACCGGTGGTATTTGTCACTTCGTACCTGCACAGAAAGGCGTAAGTCTCAATTATAGCCTCAAGTTTTGAACTTCATAAAACTCACAAAACGATTGAAACAGATAAGCCACATATTATTCACCTTGTCGGTTATAGCGCTTGCTGCATGTCAGACCATTGCTGAAGACAACCGTCTGATTACCATTGATAGTCCTCTGGCTACTGAGCGCCGTGTGCTGCTGACTGAGTTCTCAGGTATAGGTTGCATGAACTGCCCGACAGCACATGCTCTTGCCGAGCAACTAACCGCTGCCGGCGACACCTCGATAATAGTTGTACAGATGCACCCCGCTACCAATGCCTTCACTGAGTCAGCCGATCCGCTCTACGACTACACATCAGAAGCCGCCGACGAGTACTACCGATATTTCGGAGGCACTGCCTCTACGCCGTTTCCTACGGGTGTCGTTGACTTCCTAAAAACCGGCAATAGCTACTTCACTGACTACACCGAGTGGGCTACCCTACTGCTCCAACGGCGCGCAGAGAAGGCGCGTGCCGACCTGAAATGCCAGATTGAGCAAAAGGGTCAGCAATACACGCTCAATGCCACAATGACTAATCTGCAAGCCGATAGCCATGCCGACCTCAGACTGCTCTGCTGGCTTGTTCAAGATAGCATAAGGGGTATTCAGCTCATGCCCGACGGCACCGTCAACAGCAACTATCCGCACCGACACATACTGCGAAAAGCAATAGGCAACATCTGGGGTGAGCAGCATAGTCTGCAACCATCGGAGGTTTCTACTATAAAAATTGGTATCAGCACTGCCGACCTTCCCTCGGCAGAAAACATGAGCGTCGTCTGCGTAGTACTCGCTGCAGACAAGAGCGAAGTGTTAGCAGTCGAGCAACTGCCTCTCAAACCTAATCAACCTGCCGACAAAGAACCATTCATGCTAACCTTGAACATGATAGGTGCAATCAGCCACGACACAACTATCGTCATCACAGAAACAGCCGACGACCCCATCACGGCAAAGAAAGTGATGGAACTTCGCGGAACGATAAGCCTGACAGAGCATGTCACCATTGATGTTGAGCGGTCGGCCAAAGGTCTGAGCGACCAGCTGTGCGTAGGGACATGCGTCAATGGCAATGAGCAGACTGCACAACAGTTTAGTTTCAACCTCTCCGGCGGATTCTCGACATGGTATGCTCACTACTACCCTGCCGACAACACAGCGCAAACCATCACCTACACTTGGAAAAACTCGCAACGCCAACTCCGACTCAGCGTAGTATATAAGCCGTAGGCCTAATATATAATTGACTTCAAAAAAAATAGAAACAAAAAATTAATCAATGAATAAGTATTTCTTACATCTTGCTGCTATAGCCACAACTATCGTTTTATTAATCTCATGTGGCAATACTGAAATCGATGATCCGATTACAACTGTTCCTGAGAGTTTCCCTCGCAAGCAACTCGTTGAGCAGTTCACATCACAAAGTTGCGGCTACTGCCCACAAGGTATAGCTTACATCGAAGAAGCCCTTGACGGAAAGAGCAACTACGTATGGGTGAGCAACCACTCGGGCTTTGCCGACGATGACTTCACTATTTCGGCAAGCAAGACTCTTGCTTCCAACTTCTCTATCAACAGTGCTCCGAGCCTAATGCTCAACCGCGAGACTCTTGAGGTGCCCGAAGAAGGGAGCAAGCGAGTGTTCCATCCGTACTATCTGAAAGACTTGTTCCCTTCAGAGCAGTCCACAGCCAACTCATCAGTTGTGATTTCCAACGAATACGATGAGTCATCGCGCGAATTGAAGGTGACGGTGAGCGGACAATGTGCCAATCCCGATGTAACAAGGATGAGACTGACAGTCCTGATTAAAGAGAGCGGCATGGTAGCACTGCAAAGCGACTTCGTCTTCACTTTCGAGGGATGGCAGGAATACATCCATACTCATGCCGTCAGAGCGTTCCTCACTGCCACATTGGGCGACGAGGTGACTCTTGACAAGCAACAGTATTCTGCAACGTTTACGACCAAATTGGGCAATAACTGGGAAGCAGACAACTGCATGGTGGTAGCCTTCCTGACAACCGTAAAATCGGGGGTTGTGGTCAACGCAGAAGAAGTTCCGGTGGTTAATGGGACTAAAGGCGGCGCTGACATCATAGGCGGCGGTAAGACTCCTGTACCCGTCAGCGACTCTTATCCCGAAGTAGGTACAGCCAAAGCAGAACTAAGCTACGATGAAGCCAACTGGGGTATAGATGCGCAATTAGACAACTACAACATCTTCAGACTTCAGTTGTCAGGTGTTTCGCACCCATTCAATGGCAGAAAATTCTTCCCCGTAGCATTGTTCTATATTGCTGCTCAGGGCGAAACACTGCCTTACGGCACCTATCCACTCGTAAGCATAGACAAGTTAGAAAACGGCACAGCCCTGCAGGGCTATCGTCTTGAGACGCCTCAGCAACAGACGCTTGACGGCTCTATGCTCTACTACATCGATGCAGCCTACTATAAGGCAACAGGCAACATGCAATACACTACCCTCTACCTGCTCCACGAGGGCAGCATCACCATAAGTGAAGAAGGCATCAGTTACGATGTCACCACCCTGAACGGTTCTCATACAACGGGCACGTTTGTCGGCACTATGGAGAAAGCTCAGGTAAGAGCTAAGATAAATCGCAAACAATAATAACCAAATACTCACATACCATGACACTTACATTTCAAATCAACTACCGTGCACAGTGGGGAGAATCGCTGTGCATTGTCGAGTCCGAGCAGTCGGTTTTAGGTTGGACAGAACAGTCGCCTTTAGCGCTAACCTGTCAGGGTTCAGACTTCTGGACAGTCAGCGTTCCGATGAGCGATTTCGTTGAGTCACTCACATATAAATATGCTTTGAGGCGTACTGATGGTAGCTTGTGCTATGAAGATGGCGACGAGCGCCACTTGGTACTTCGCCATGCCGCCACTGGCAGGATAGTAGTTCGCGACTTCTGGCAAAGAGACGACTACGAGAAAGCTTTTCGTTCGACAGCCTTCCAGAAAGCACTCTTCCTGCGTCAGAACCCGCGCAAATTGCGTGAGAACGCAGTAGGTAATATCTACTTTACACTTGATGCCCCGCAGGTTCTTCCTACACAAGGCATTGCAATTGTGGGAAACATACCTGAGCTTGGAGCTTGGGATATCGACAACAAGGTACCAATGACTGACTCTATTTTCCCAAAATGGGAGACTGTAATTAAGATAAAAGAAGAGCAGGTAATAGAATATAAATACGTCATCTACGAGTTGAACTCAGGTAATGTTGTTGACATCGAATGGGGTGAAAACCGCCAGATTTGGGGCATGCAGAAAGACATGACTATCATACAGAACGACCGCTCGCTTCGACGCACCCAACCTCGCTGGAAGGGAGCAGGTGTGGCTGTTCCGGTATTCTCGCTCCGAACCGACGAAGGTTTCGGCATAGGTGAGTTCCAAGACCTCAAGAAGCTCGCCGACTGGGCAGCACTGACAGGCCAGCGCATGATTCAGACTTTGCCTATAAACGACACCACTCTCAGACACAACAACCTTGACTCATACCCATACAATGCCGTATCTGTATTCGCACTGCACCCCATCTACCTCAATATCGAAAAAATGGGCAAGCTGAGCGTACCACTTCGCCATCAGTATGAGAAAGAGAAGGCCGAATTCAACAAGAAACCCATTAGCGATTATCAGGCTGTATATGATGCCAAGATGAAATATATGCTTGCCATTTTCCGTTCAGAGCATGAGGCTGTGTTTGCAACGGATGAGTACAAGGCGTTCTTTGAGAAGAACAAAGAGTGGCTTGTGCCGTATGCAGTATTCTGCTATCTGCGTGACAAGTTTGGCACTCCACACTTTGCTGATTGGAAGCGCTATTCTGAGTTCAGCGAGCAAGATATGCTTCGCTTAGCCTCGCCAACCGCACGCGAGTACGACAAGGTGGCTTTGCACTATTTCTTGCAGTTCCACCTTGACCGTCAGCTCTCAGATGCCGTTGCATACGCACACTCGCGCGGTGTGGCACTCAAAGGCGATATACCTATCGGAATCTCGCCCGACTCGGTTGATGCATGGACCAACCCCGAGCTGTTCAACCTGAATGCCTCTGCCGGAGCTCCGCCTGATGACTTCTCTATCTCAGGTCAGAACTGGGGTTTCCCGACCTACAACTGGGACGTAATGGAGCAAGACGGCTTCCGCTGGTGGCGCCGCCGCTTCCAGAAGATGCAAGACTACTTCGACGCTTACCGCATCGACCATATCCTCGGATTCTTCCGGATATGGCAAATGCCTAAGTCTGCCGTTTGGGGACTCACCGGACATTTCAGCCCTGCCATGCCCTACTCCCTGCAAGACCTATGGAACATGGGAGTCAGAGTAGATGAGGACCGCATGGTTAAACCCTACATACGTTCTAATTTCTTGGGTGACGTACTTGGCTACGACACAGAATATGCCAAGCAGCACTTCCTGAACACTAACGACGGATATATCTACTGGTTCAAAGACGAGTTCGACACCCAGCAGAAGTTGCAGCAATGGTACGATGCACTGCCAGAAGAAGAGCAGAAGCAGAAGCACAACCTGCTGCAAGGACTGATGTACCTGCACTGCGAGGTGCTGATGGTACGCGACCAGAAGCGCCCCGAGCTGCTGCACCCGCGTATCTCACTCATGTCGTCGCATTCGTGGGCAGAGCTGTGGGACGACCAGAAGCGCGTGTTCGAGCAACTGCACAACGATTATTTCTATCGCCGTCATAACGAATTCTGGCGTCAGTCGGCAATGCGCAAACTACCTACTCTTATATCAGCCACACGCATGCTTGTATGCGGAGAAGATCTTGGTATGGTGCCCGATTGCGTTCCTACAGTCATGAACGAGCTCGAGATTCTATCGCTTGAGATTCAGCGTATGCCTAAAGACCCAAAGAAGCTGTTTGCTCACCCTGCCGACGCTCCTTACCTGAGCGTATGCACCACCGGCACTCACGACACCAACCCGCTACGTGCATGGTGGCAAGAAGACCGCGATAAGACTCAGCGCTTCTATAACGAGCAGATGGGCTGGTGGGGAGAAGCACCACGCGAGATGTCTGGTGAGATAGCAGAATTTATCATCAACCAGCACATCTATTCGCCTGCTATGTGGGTTATTCTGCCATTGCAGGATTGGCTTGCCATCGACGAGCAGATTCGTCTGAAAGACCCCAATGCCGAGCGTATCAATGTGCCCGATAACCCGCGTCACTTCTGGTGCTATAGAATGCACCTGAGCATTGAGGACCTTCTCAAAGCCGACCACCTCAACTCCCGCATTCGCGACCTCGTGAATAGAAGATAACACAAAACGACAATCGACCACCAAGATTTCTTGATGGTCGATTGTTTTTTATGATTCTTTCAATCACTTGACCGCTCAGTACAGGTACCATTTGTTAAACATGCGCGGCGGGGTCGGGCATGCCCATGTAGGCGTACTCGTAGATCATGTCGCCTTTGG
>CAMHGK010000070.1 GCA_946184695.1 uncultured Bacteroidales bacterium
AATTACCCAAAATGAAATTTTATTCTCTCTTATGCGGGAAAGTTTTGTAATTTTTTTATTTCTTATTTCAATTATCAATTCTCACCATTCTCACCATTAAAACATTAAAACATTCTCACCATTCTCACCATTCTAAATAAATGTCGCTTGATATATATAGGGCTTCAGCGGGTTCGGGCAAGACCTTCACTCTCACTCGCCGATACATCGAGTATCTGCTGTCAGACAGTCATGGTCGCGCACATGAGCATATACTTGCCGTTACCTTTACCAAGAAGGCAACGGGCGAGATGAAAAACCGTATCATCAGCGAACTTTCCAACCTTGCCACCGGCAGACCTTCCGCCCATACCGACTACCTAACGAGCCATCTTAAGATTGACGCAGAACGGCTGCGTGAGCGGGCACACAAGGCTCTGACCGACATCCTCCGCCACTACACCCGCTTCTCCGTCAGCACCATCGACAGCTTCTTTCAGCAGATAGTCCGCCAGTTTGCTTTCGAGCTTGGACTAAGCGGGTCGTTCAACCTCGAATTGGATGCCAAGACCATACGCGAGCAGGCTGTTGACGAACTCTTTTTCAGCCTCCGCCCCGAAACCGACGACGGCACCAACCATCAGCTCATCGGATGGCTCAGACGGTGGTCGATAAGCAATATCGAAGAAGGCAACCCGTGGAACCCCCGCCGACAGATGCTAACCCTTGCCGAGCAGCTTGACAAAGAGCAGGCGTTCATGCTTATACGCGACACCCGCTCCCTACTCCACGACAAGACTTTCCTCGCTGACTACCGCAGCAAACTCAGGCAAATAATTAGCGACTACGAGGACGCCTACACTCGCCACCAGCAACTCGCCAAACAGCTGATAGCATCGCACGGGCTCAGTCTCACAGACTTGCGACGCAATGCCCTCAACGACCTATACAACGGACTCGACAAGGCTGACACCGCGCCCGGCTCTCTCCTGCTCAAAGCCGCCGAGTCGGTTGACGGCTGCATGACGAAAAACAGCCCTGCGGCAGACCAAATCAGAGCCTGCTACGACAACGGCCTTGCTGAACACCTGCGACAACTCGTACAACTGCGGCAAGGCAAGAGTCTGAGCGACTACACCACCGCCAAACTCATCAGCGCCAACCTCTATGCCACAGGTATTCTCGGCGACATACTCAGCCTGATTGACATGCAGAACGAGCAGTACGACCGATTGCCTATGTCGTATGTAGGTCAGTTGCTCAGGCAGGTAATCTCTCAGACCGACGCTCCTTTCGTATATGAGCGCATAGGCCAGCGACTGAAGCATTTTATGATCGACGAGTTTCAGGACACCAGCCGCCTGCAATGGGACAACTTGCGCCCGTTGGTAGAAGAGACATTGGCGTCGGATGCCAGCAACAACGAAGCCGGCAACAGCATGGTGGTAGGCGATGTCAAGCAGAGTATCTACCGCTGGCGCAACTCCGACTGGCACCTGCTCGGACACGACATCGCCGAGCAGATAACCGACAACCGACAGCTCACCCTCGACACCAACTTCCGCAGCAGTCGGACAGTGGTGGAGTTCTGCGGCGACATGTTCGAGCGGATGGCAGACGATGTCCAAAGAAAATACAACGACCTCTACGCCGACCCGCGCTTCAGCGACACCCTGCTCACCGCCTATAGCGATGTCAGGCAACATTGGCACCGTGACCTGAGCGGTATGGTCACAGTCAAGATCATCGAGGGCAGCGGCAGCGCATTTGAGCAGGAAGCGCTCGACTGCATACCACAGTATGTTGCCGAGGCACTGAGCCACGGTGCACGGGGGTCTGACATCGCCATACTGACACGAGGCAACAAGGAGATACCCGCCATAGCAACCGCACTCATAGCACAAGGCTACGAGGTGGCAACCGACGAAGGACTGCTTCTCAGCTCTCACCCCGCCGTAGGTTTCACGATTTATACTCTGCGCCTGCTCTTGCAACCCGACGACCTCACACTCGGCTTGCTTCGCCACGTCAGTTTCCTCAAAGCCACAACCACGATGGCACATTCCGAGTGTGTACAGTATGCCATCGAACATGAGCCACAATATCTCCAACTCGACGAGCAACTCCGACAACTCCACGAATACGACCTGTTCACTCTTGCCGAACACATCATCCGCCTCTATGGTCTCGACCAACGAGGCGATGCCGCCACTTACCTCAACACCCTACTCGACTGCATCTACCAGTTTTCTGCCACCTCGCCCAACTCTATGACGGCGTTTCTCGATTGGTGGGACACCAACAGCCAAAAACTCTCTATTGCCACTCCGCAGCGCGACAATGCCATACGCATACTCACCATTCACAAGTCGAAAGGATTAGAGTTTGCTGTGGTGATAGTGCCGCTATGCAAATGGCAACTATGCGAGAGTTCCACCTCCGACAAGGGGTGGTATCGTCCGCAAGGCGAGCCTTTCGACAAGCTGCCCATAGCCTGTGTCAACATAAGTCAGAAACTCGCGAACACTGCCTTCAGCGACGACTACGCCGAAGAAGTGTTCAATTCGTACGTTGACAGCATGAACATGCTCTACGTGGCTTTGACCCGCGCAGCACAACGATTAGTGGTGTTCGTCCCGAAGACAAGCGGCAAAGAGAAGAAAGGCGAGCAGGAAACAGCATCCAACGTAGGCTCACTGCTGTGGCAGGCAGTATGCCGCGAGTACGACGAAACCGGCGACCTGTTCGAGACCGGCGACCACGACTGGCAGGTCATTCACGACAGTGCCGACGCATGTGCCATGCTACCCGCCGGACAACATTATCAGGTAGGCAGCCGTCTGCGCCTGAAGAGCTCCATCGGCCGATATGGCGACAGCGAGCGCATCAGCCGCCTCAACCTCGGCACCATGATGCACGAGCTACTCTCGCTCGTCACCACCGCAGATGACGCTCCGCGTGCTCTACGCGACATGCAGGAGCAGGGACGACTCAGCGAACAGCAAGCCGCCGAGCTTAGCGAGAGGTTGCAGGCGTTCTTCAGCTTCGTAGGCGACCACGACTGGTTCAAACCCGTCTGGGACAAGGTCTGGTGCGAACAAGACATCATCACACCCGACCACCAACTGCTCCGACCCGACCGAGTGATGATAAGAGGCAACGAAGCCGTTATCATCGACTATAAGTTCGGAGCACACGAGAGCAAACAATATCAGGAGCAGGTCAGAAACTACATGCTCCTTCTAAGCCAAATGGGCTATTCCGCCCACGGCTACCTCGTCTATGCAGAATTAGAGAAGATTCAGGAAGTGTGATTCCGAAAGCTCGGGATCACGGGATGCCAATGTCCTGATTTTCGGAATCACGAGATGCCGGAATTCCGAGGTCCCGAAAGATTTAAGGCGACACGCGCAATTTACCGTTGCCTGAGAGAACGGTATAGTGGCGAAGTGCCTCTTTAGATATTCCCTTCATCGGATTAGCCAAGCCAAACGACAAGTCGTACTGCTCGCCGCACTTGTCACATACGGCGTAGAAACCATCCACCCTGACCGGCTCACGCGTCAGGCAATGCGGACAACAGAGGTCTGCAGCCTTATATTGGGCATTCATGTCAACCCAGATAAGCAGACCGGCATAACCAAGATAGTCAATCTCATACCGTTGCTTGGTGAAACACAGTGTCTGAAATCCGTTATCGGGAACAAAATGAGGGTACTCAGCCCATATATTCAGCTCGAACTGAACCGGATACGACGGCACTGACGAAAAGAACACCGTATCCTTGCACCCACCAAGCACAAGCATAGCTGCTATCAGTATAGGGATTATTTTTTTTCTCATATTTCTAAAGGATACTATCGGTAATTGCTTATATCAACTATCAATTATCATTTTTTTACCCGCCCCCTACCCCCTCCCTTCAAGGGCGGGGGAGACCATGCGGATAGCAATTCTCCGACTCTCGACTCTCGATTCTCAATTACTAAAGTTTCCCAGAATTGATAATCAACGAATTATATTTATTGGTTATCTACGAATTATACTAATTTAACGAAAAACTACGTTTTTCTTTTTTTAAAGTTGTCAAAAATTACCAAAAATTACCAAAAAATGAAATTTTATTCTCTCTTATGTGGGAAACTTTAGTCAATTCTCAATTATCAATTATCAATTGTCCATAGCCACAAGTCCTTCGGGAATGGTCATGACGAGGTAGCGTTGTTCTATCGACACTTCTTCTATCAGGTCGTCGTGCAATGGCAGCACAAGGTCGTTGTCCAAGCGAATAAGTACGTTGGCAGTCTGGTCGTCAACGTCGGTTATGGTACCGAGCCGCTGCTGCTTCTCGTTCATTACACTGAAGCCGATGAGTCCGCTTACCGGCAGTTGCTCTTCGTAGTCGGCAGGCAACTCCCTGCGCAGCACTGCCACAGGTTTGCCTTGCAGCATGCGGGCGCGCTCCTCGCTGTCGATATCCTCAAGGCACAGCAGGTAGTCAGCACCGTGCTGACGAAAACTCTGCACCACAAATGGCACATTGATTCCGTCTAACGTGACTACGACAAACTGCGGTCTGAGTGACTCAGGAAAAGCCTCAGCCGTAAGGCAAAGCTCGCCTTGCTTGCCATGCGTCTTGCGAAATGTGCCAACGGGCAATATCTCTTGCGATGTTATCATGCCGGTTTCCGTTTAGTCCGTCACAGCGGACAAGTGAACCTTGTATATCAGAGTTGAATACGGAGGAATATAGAACTCATTGCCTTCGAGACCATTACCCTTGCTATCATAGCCTAATTGCCACGGGATATAAAGTTCGATGTCGCCATGCACATGCAGCTTACGCAGTCCCTCCGCAAAGCCTGGCACCACCGATGAGAGCAAGAACCGCGCATTGCTGTTCTGCTCCACTACCCTGCCATTGATAAGACTGAAGGTATAGTCCACCACTACCACTGAGGTGGAGTTAGGCCGGACGTCCGACGTATTGCCCGGGTAGATGATGCGGTATTGCAGACCCGAGGGCGTGGTTATGATGCCTTCCTGAGTGGCATTGTTCTTAAGAAACAGCTCGTTCTGCGCTTTCCAGTCTGCCCAGTCATTTTGCTTGCACGATGCCAACGATAACACCACAAGGGCGAAAAATAATATGCGTTTCATCTTAAATGATTTTTTTATTTACTTTTTATCGGAATCACGGGATGCCGGGATGCCGGAATCATGGGATGCCGGAATCATAGGAATCACGGAATCACGCACGGAATCACGGGATGCCGAAGTTTCCTCATTTGCTCAGCCACTGCGCGGGATTTAGCAGTTCTCGTTCTTTCCATACTTGGAACAGGAGTTCTGTCTTGTTGTCCTGCTCGGGGTCGGAATAGATAGTGCCGATAGCCTGTTTGGCTTTGAGTTTGGTGCCGTTCTTGACGTGCAGCTTCGACAGGTTGGCATATACGGTGTAATAGTTGCCGTGCTTTACGATGACAGCGTTGGTGGTGCCGTCAGAGAAGCACGAGGTGACCTCTCCCTCATACACCGCCCTCGCCTGCGTGCCGGCAGTGGTCTGAATATATATTCCTTTGTTGTTACGCTTGACGCCTTTGAGTACCGGGTCGGGTTGCAGTCCGAACTGTCCGCTGATGAAGCCGTTGTCAGTAGGCCACGGCAGTCGTCCTTTGTTCTTCTCAAATCCGCCTGCCACGAGTTTCTGTTCTTTAGTGAGTTGCTTTTCGGAGTCTTTCTTCTGTGCCTCGGCTATCTTCTTCTCGATAAGTCTATTGAGCTCGTTAGCCTTTTTCTGTTGTTTCTGTTGTTCAGCCTTGAGCTTTTTCTCTTTAGATTTGAGGTTCTTCAATATGTTCTGCTGCTTCTTCTCGTCGCGCGCCAACTTGTCGCGTTCGCGCTGCTGTGTGCTGCGCGCTTCCACCATCTGCTGACGATTGGCAGTGAGTTGGTCGTTTTGCGACTTTATCTGCTGCTGCAGCGACTCGATGGTACGCACCTGCTGCTTGCGGTACTCGGCAAAGGTATAGATGTACTGCATGCGCCGTAGCAGCTGGTTGAAGTTCTCAGACGAGAGCAGAAAACGCAGAGCCGAGCGGTTCATCGAGTTGTAGTGCGTTGAGCGGACAAGCCGTGCGTAGTCGTTGCGAGCCGTCTCAAGCTGCTTCTGGAGCGAGTCGCGCTGCTCGGAGAGCGTAAACATCTGTTTGTCGAGAGCCGAAATCTCGGTATTGATATTTTTTATCAGTTTCTTGCGCTGAGATATATCTTTGTTGAGGATATTGAGTTTATTGACCGTAGCTGTCTCCTTGCCTTTCGTTTCGCTGAGCATCTTCTTGGTGTTCTCAAGCTGTTGCAGGGTCTGCTTACGCTGCTGCTCGAGTTCTTTAACCGTCTGCGCACTGAGCATCAAAGGCAAGAGCAAGAAACTGACAATGGCTATATATCTAATAGTTTGGTACATCTTGTTACATCTGATTTTAGACTACATAGGTACTATGGTCGAAAGGTCCACTTTGTTATATTTGGCAGTATTGACCGGCGCCACATTGACGTTGGTATCGAAGCTTACCGATTGCAATATGACAGAGCAGGTAGCGCTGAGCCTTCGGCTATCGAGCCGCAGTTGCACGTTGGCAGGGAAAAGGCGGTCGGAGAATTGCTGCAGGTTAGTATATGAGGTGATGAGCTGATTCTCCGAGCCAAGTTGCAAGGTAGTGGCGGAGATACGCGCTGTTGCGTTGTCGATGGTAAACAGGTGACGGAGTTGCTGTTCCGAGAAACTCAGATATGCCACCTCGCCCTCCTGTCGAATAGTAAGCGGCGTGGTGCGAAGCCAGTTGGAATCATGACCTACTGCAAACAGACGCGAGGTAAGCAGCGACTCGATATCGTGATAAGTAACGCGGTAGTTGCTCTTGCCCGTCATCTGCTCGAAAGTCATCGAGCAATAGCGGCGGTTGAGTTTGTCAACGAGCGTTACACCCTGCTTGCTCAGTTCTATTCTGACGAGCTCCACACCGAGGAATGGCTGAACCGACACTACGATAGCCGAGTCGGTGACGATATTGATGGTGGCATTGGCACTCACCTCACGCTGCTGATAGTTGAGCACTAAACGTGCACGCGAAGCCACGGCAGTGCGGAAATGCGGCTCTGCCGCCATCACGCGCTCCACAAGCCGCCCCGACGGATTGGTGTCGGTAACGACAACTTTCTTCTTGGTGTGACAACCGGTCAGACTCAGCAACACTACTAACATTGCCATGCCGGCTATTGTAAACATTCTCGAATTTTTCATACTGAACTTAAGGATAAATATATAAGTTTTATATAGTTAAGGACAAATTGGTTAATATGAAATCTACTCCGCACCTGCTATCTGCCGATAGTGCTGCTCTATGTCGGGGTCGGTGCCCACCATGAGCTCCCGTGCTTTCTTTATGTAATAAACCGCCATCTCCTTCTCACCCTTGAGATATAGTATATAAGCATAGGTATCAAGATAAGTGGGGTTTTCAGGTTCCTGCTCTATGGTATGCCTGCTCATGCGCTCCGCCTTATTCAGATCGCCGCCATGCGTTGCCAACGAATAGGCGTAGTTATTCATCACACCTATGTTCTCGGGGTTGATGGCAAGCACCTTGTCGTAGGTCTCGAAAGCGAGCTCCATAGAGTCGGTTTCCATATATGCATCGCCTAATAGACTATACAAATGCTCGCGATAGTACTCGTCAAGAACATTCTCTGCCTCTACTCCTTTCTTTGCCATCCGGATAACCTCGGCATACTGCTTGTGCTGAAAGTGGTAGGCACAACTGTTGAAATAGAAGAATAGCACATTGCCGAACTTTTGAATGGAGGAGTCTGACAGCTGCAGCGACTGCTCTTTCTCACCTATGACATTCAATGCCACACAGAGCTGAACTGTGGCGCTTATATCATCGGGTTGAATGCTCAGCTGACGTTGCAACAGTGGTATGGCATCTTGCGGCTTGGATTGCTCAAGATACAAGGTGGCAAGATTTGCGAGAGCCTCAGGCTCGGTGGGATGCAGACTGACCAACTGCTCAAGCGAACGCTGATAGGTGCTGTCGCTCATCATCTGTTTTTGGCGGGCCTCTTCCAAAAGCGATGCTTTAGCGTCGTAGTCGATACTCTGCTTCATTATCGCAAAGATAGCCAGCTCTGATTTCTCGTTCTGCTTCATCCGGCGGTAGAGATTTGCCAGCGACAGATATGCCATCACGTTGTTTTCATGGTGACGTATCTCATCCAAATAGACTTGCTCAGCTTCCTGCTGACACCCCAGCCATGTTAGCACATCACCCTTATACACAGGCAACTCGTAGTTAGCAGGATTGGTCAGCAGATAGTCGTCAATCACTTTTAGCGCTTTCTTCTTGTTGGCTCTTGACACGTAGTACTGAGCCCATAGTTTGACGGTAGCGTCATCGCGACCGGTCACTTTGTCCAACTCGCGAAGCACCTTCTCCTGTTTGGAGTACTGCCCGAGCTGACCGTACATATAATTGAGCGAGATAAGCGTTGAAGCCTTGTCGGAACCATTCTTCAGACGGCGGTTCATCACCTCTAACGCTTCCTTATGGCGACCTGCCTTCCATAGTTCGTTGGCATAGCCATAGCCATAGTCTTCTACATCGTAGAGCGCGGCCTTACGAAAGTAGTTCATTGCCACCGACTGACGGTCCATATTGGCTGCCACCGCTCCGAGGAAATAATTGACTACCGCACTCGTGGAATCCATCTGCTCGCAGACGGTGAGCAGAGATGCAGCAAGGTCGTAGTCGTCGGCATCGAGGGCTATTATCGCAGGATAGAAATAATAGGCAAAACGCTGCTGTTGAGCTGTAGTCAGAGGTTGCGCTGTTTCGGCTGCCGACTTCTGCCTGCGAGCCGACAACGACACGGGCACTGCCATCAGCAGCACAAGCAAAACATATAATATCTTAAAACAATATCTCAACTCCTGTATCTCTGATTTCCAATGCCTATTGTCAATTATGATTATGAATTATGAATTATGAACTAAACTTTCCCACAACAGATAATCAACGAATTATACTTATTGGTCATCTACGAATTATACTAATTTAACGAAAAACTGCGTTTTTCTTTTTTTAAGTTGTCAAAAATTACCCACAATTACCCAAAATGAAATTTTATTCTCTCTTATGCGGGAAAGTTTTGTTATGAATTATGAATTATGAATTATGAATTGTCATTTCTCTCCCGAGTGTCCAAATCCTCCTGCTCCGCGGTCGGTATCTGAAAGCTGCTCTACTTCCACCAACTCAGCGTATTCGTGACGCGCTATCACCATCTGGCACACCCGCTCGCCATGCTCTATGGTCACCTCAGCATCAGAGAGGTTTGCTAAGATTACGCCAATCTCACCGCGATAGTCGGCATCGATAGTTCCCGGGGTGTTGAGCACCGTGAGTCCCTTCTTGAGGGCAAGTCCCGAGCGCGGACGTATCTGTGCCTCGTAACCGGCAGGCAGTTCGATGAATAGTCCGGTAGGTATCAGGCGGCGCTCCATAGGTCGAAGCACCACAGGCTCCTGTAGGTTGGCTCTCAGGTCCATTCCTGCAGACAGCTCCGTTGCATACGCAGGCAACGGATTATTTGAACGGTTGATTATCTTTATTTGCATAGTATTATTTTTTCGGGACTTCGGGTTCTCGGGATTCAGTGTTCTCGGGATTCCGACGTTCCGTGATTCCGTGATCCCGGCGTCACAAATTGCCGAAGTTAAAGGGCACATCTAAAAATTCCACGTTTTAGAGAACCCGAATATATACTTATTTAACACTTTTATTCTGCTTTCGATTTTTTCTTGGCATCTTGCTGACTTTCACGCGGTCACAATGCCCGCATTGCTCCCTTGTTCAAGCCATCAATATGCTCAAGATAAAACTCGAAATCAAAATAAAGCAATTTTTAGAAGTGCCCTAAATTCTAAAATCTCTTTTCCACAAGCACCTTGAGGGCTTCGGGAACTATCTTCACATGCACCTCAGCAGGCATCTGCACAGGGTCGCCATCAAGATGAAAGGCATCGGCTTGTTCGCGGACAATGGTCACTTCGCGGCATTTGATGGTGGTCAGATAGAGCGACTCGTCGAGATTCTTCTCAAACAGCCTCAGCGCCAACTCAGGGACAGCCGTCAAAGGAAACTTCGAAAGCACCGCCACGTCCAACAGACCGTCTTGCAAACTTGCCTTTGGAGCTATATAAGCAGCGTTACCCCATTGGTTGGCATTGGCGCACGTAATCAGGAAAGCCTCTGTATCAATATCTCCCTCATCGGTCTTAATAATATAATGCTGAGGCTGATACGAGAAGAAGTCTTTGACGATATTCTTCAGGTAGGTCAGAAATCCCCGCTTACCGGCTGCTGCGAACTTCTCGCTTATCTCTGCGTCAAAACCCGTGCCACAAGTCACAAAAAACGGCTGCTCCTCTGCCATTGCATAGTCCACCGTTATCGGTTCTGAATTGTTGAGCAGTTCCACTGCCCTCTGCACTTTGAGGGGTATATCAAGATGTCGGGCAAAGCCATTGCCTGAGCCTATTGGCAAAATACCCATAGCCGTTTGTGTATGCCTTAGACCGTCTGCCACCTCATTGACCGTTCCATCGCCGCCTACTGCCACTACGGCATCAAAACCGAGTGCGGCATACTGGCGCGCAAGTTCCGTGGCATGCGAGCGGTATTCGGTATATACAAGACTCGGCGCCCATTGGGAGCGGTCGAGGTATTTGTCTATGGCTTTGACGATAGTACGCTTG
>CAMHGK010000071.1 GCA_946184695.1 uncultured Bacteroidales bacterium
TGCCATGTCTATATTTTTTTAACACTTACTATACCCGACTTCGTACCCGCCACATAGCCGGTAGGTTCGCTGTCGGCGCGTTGGAGGTTGTCGAGAAACATAGGTTTGCCGACAAGGAAACAAGCCGCATCGAAACGGTCGCCTACCCGCAGTTTGCTGTTCTCGCTGATCTCCACCACAAACTTATTGGCACCTTCATAGCGGAACACGCAGCGGCGGTTGGGAAGCCAGCATACCTCCACACGGTCGCCGAGGCTGAGGTCATCTGTTCGTATGCCGTCCGCCGAGAAGGTGTCGCTTTCTGCTTCTGCTTGCGTGGCGAGATGCTGAAGATACTGTTCCCAGTCTTGATAGCCGAGCAGTCGGCTGAGCAAACACAGCGTGCTGCGACGTGTGGTATCGGCGCCCCCGATATATCCCCAAAGACGCTTGAGCGTGGTGGGGGAGATGTTCTCGTGCAGCCGCTCCCAAATCACACCGGCAAGCCACTCGAAGTCGGCAGGTGTCTTGATAAGGCGTGAGAAAGTCGTTTCTATCTCGCGGCGCAAAGAGAGTATCTCAGGTGATGTCTTGTTCATGTTTAGATAAGCAGTCTTGTCTGCTTGCGATATTCTTTGTAGTCGGGTTTGTTCTGCAACTGCCGTTTCTCCATCAGCGGGATACTGATGCCCAGAAACAAAGCTGTCATCGTAATGGGGCAGAGCACGTACCAATCGAAACCATAGAGCGAGGCGTACATCACCCATATTCCCCACCAGAACTGTATCTCGCCGAAGTAGTTAGGGTGCCGCCCGTGTTTCCACAGACCCACGTTGCACACCTGTCCTTTATGCGCGGCACGGAAGTCGTGTATCTGTTTGTCGGCTATCAGCTGTATGGTGGCAGACGCCAGACATACCACACAGCCGAACCATGTGAAAAGGTTCGCAGCGTTGCCGCTTTCGTACAGCCGCAGTCCGGGCAGCATGGCAGCGAACACAACAAGCGTTGGCACCATGTTAAGCCCGAAGAAGTTAATCAGATGAAACAGCACGGGGTGCAGACTGCGGTATTTGGTGTATCGCCAGTCTTCGTGGGCTATGCCATGGAAGGTGATGACCCAGTTGCGTGTCAGGCGCCAACCCCAATACCACGACGCCACAAGCAGTAGCATCACCGCCAGCGACCATACTCCCGTATGAAAAGCCCATAGCAGAAAAACCACAGGCGGGAACACACTCCAATACGGGTCGTAAACCGACACATTCTCGTAGAGCAAGCCGAACAGCCATACCACTACCGTCGCCGCCACATCGGCACACAGCAATGCCCAAACGTGGTTAACAGAGGCGGCGACGAGCTGCCTGAATAGCAAAACGCCTGCAACACCGGCAAGCAGATAGATGGCAGCTATAAGAGCAATGCTCTGCCATTTGGAATAGTTGCGTTTCATATTGTCAACTTCTGAGAAAAGAGTATCAGCACAAGCTGGATATCGCCTGCAAAGATACAAATCTTTCTGCAATCGTGCAAGGCAAATACTTTTCGGAATAACGGATTAACGAAATGTCGAGATAACGACTATTAAGAATAATAATATCCGTTACTTATTCTGCAGCACATTCACCCGTATCTGCACTTGTTGATTGGGATGAGCCTCTTTGTCGATACGAGTGATGACACATTCATAGATTGCGGCGTAGCCCATATCCAGCATCGAGGCAAGCTGACTATTGCCGCTTGCGGGAATATATCCCACATGCAATGCCTCTACAACGTCTCCTTTGTGTTGAGATTTTCTCTTTATTCTTGATGCAGCAAGGTCGGCTTCAACATCAACAAGCTTTTCATCTTCAAATACAAGATATTTTCTGCCGTCAAAACCTATAAGATGCGTTTGCACATTTTCCGTAAGCTTTTGTTTTGGTACATAGAACAATGCAATGGCATCGCTGTCGTGCTTGTTTTCATCTTCGCGCACCATAAGAAGTTTGTCACCCGGACGCATCTCGTCCAATACCAAATAGCCTTCGGTATGACCGAAACCTGCCAAATTGCAGTTCAAAAACTCTGCTTTGTTTCTCTTGAGTAACATAGTGGTAATTGTTTTTAGAAGTTAATAAAATGCTAATAATTAAAAGTCGTTATCTTCGTAGATGTCGAAACCTGACCTGCCGTCGTGGTCGTCTTGTTCGCCACATTGCCAGTCATCGGTATCTGTCCAATTGCCGGACGAAGGAGAGAAAGCATCATCAGTCCGATGTTGGTTATTGTAAAAGTAGTGCCAGTGAATAAGCGGGGACATATAATCATCCGGTTGTTCTACATTCTTACGCGAAGATTCATTTGCACTGCGTTGCTTTTTGGCACGGCTTGTTTTATTCGGTCGGCGCGGATTGTTAAATTTATCATCCAACTTTTCTATCAACCACACAGTCAAACATATCACGGTAATCATTGCCAAAAATACAGCACCCCATACCCACACGCTATATTCTACAATATCAAACGAATTGCATATATCGCCTGCGATTATTGCAGCAAACAGGGCCATTAGTAAAATCATTGGCAAAAGTAACAACACTATAGAAATACATCCGTCTCTCATAATCGTATTTCTTTGATTCTGCGGCAAAATTACTTGCGCAAACTGCCAAATGCTGTCAGCAGAGATTGAACACAACTAATACAGACTACCATTTTGACAGTTTCTTATCAATATATTTATACAACAGAAAGATTATCAACCCTATCACAACAATGGCAACTATAAATGACACAATCCAAATTATTTCGTTCCATTCGATTCCCAAGTCTTCGCAAACCCAGCATGATATTACTCCCATTAGCAGATATGCTAATGCCAGGTCCATAAGAGATCCGATAAGACCCACAATTAAGCTAAAATAACCATCCATAACATTAAGTTTTTTTTAATTTCTGCGGCAAAATTACATGCACAAACTGCCAAATGCTGTCAGTAAACAAAAAAAATGCATTGATTCTTGCGAAAAAATGCATTTCTTTGATATAAGCAATGAGCTCTTAACGGCTATTCGTTGATAAAAGCCACTGCTTTTAGTATATTCTTGCCAATCGCATCGTCTCTTCAGCGAACTCGTCGCGAAGCGATTCCGGGGCGAGCACTTCAAGGTTGCTTCCGAAAGTGCGGAGTTGCTGAACGAAATCGAATGTGGGTGCTACATACCATGTGAATAAGCATGGTTCAGGCTCTTGTTGAGACGAATGTAAGGGCAGTGAGCGCAAGAAGGGTGCTGCCTCTGGCGACACTCGCACACGTATGAGTTCGGGCCGAAACTGCTTGCCGCGGAACACACCATAATAGCCCTCGAAATACGACTCGGCATTAAAATGACGAGGCAGAGAGAATGTCTTTTCGGTTATCTGTAATGCTGTAATCCGATCGAGTGCATAGATACGCACGTCATTATGTTCGCTGTCCTTGCCAAGCACATACCAGCGCTGTTTGAATACCTTCAGGCAGTACGGCGCAAGCCTGAATGTCCGCTCATCTGTACTATCGAAGCGACGATGACTGACTTGCAGCCATTGATTCCGGCGCATGGCTTCAACAATAACTGTCAGGTACTGCGTTCCTGCCGGTATTTGCTCATAGAGTATTCGTCCGTTGAGTTGGCGGCTCTCCTGCAGCGAGTTACTCAGAGCAAACTGCGAGAGCAGATACTGCCGTGTACGACTCCCCTCGGTATCGGACTTTATATAATAGAACCCTCCAGACGAACGGTCGCAGGCTATCTCAATGTCGAAGAGTTCTTCAATAGCATCTTTGTAGCGGAAGAAAGTACGCTCCGGCAAACGGCTCTCCCCGCGCTCATTAAGCGGAGATTTTGCCCAACTGCGGTCAATATCCTGACGGGAAATTCTTCCGGCACTGCGGATAGTGTCAACAAGCCAGATGTAGCGTTTGAATTGTGATGCTGACATAGTGGTTACTCATGTTGTTTGATCTATCTAACGCATCAGTATGCCGTCTTGCCAGTTGAGCTGCGGATATGTTTTGCGAAGGTACTCTACCGCTTCTTCTACTCCGCTTCCGCCTGAGGTGGCAAAAGGAATGAGCGTCTTGTCTTTCAGTTGCTCAAGGTTGTTGTCAACCCACGAGTTGATGATACGCGGACAGATGCCCCACCATATCGGGAAACCCAAATAAATAGTGTCGTAGGGCATGATGTTGGTGCACTGACGGATGGTCGGACGCTCTTCGGGGTCCGCCATCTCGCGTGACGAGCGCGACTGCTTGTCGCGCCAATCGAGGTCGGCGGCAGTATAAGGCTCGGCGGGCTCAATCGCCCAGAGGTCGGCGTTATGCTGCTTGGCAAGCTGTTTGGCTGCAAAACGGGTTGTACCGGTGGCGGAGAAATATGCCACTAAAGTCTTGGATTCAACGACTGTGCCCATCATAGCCGCAAGCATTAAGATAAGTAGTTTCTTCATATCTATTTTCTTTTAATCTCTTATTTTATATACGTAAGCCTTTTCAAAATCAGTGCGATAATAATATGTGGCACTGAGGTCTTGGGTACTAAAGATGACCGACCAGCCTGTGTAATCTTCAAAAGCTACATCCTCAAGCAGATTACGTATGTCGTCAGGCTGCATCTGAGGGTGCGCGGCAAGTCGTGCACACAGCGTGTCGCGGCGTGCTTCGGTCTGACCGATACCTACATGCGGACGCAGCGGCGACAGATAGTGGTTGGTGACGGCAGGCGTCTCGGTCACTATCATCTCGTTGTTGATCCACTCCACTACCACGCTGTGCCCTGTGGCATCTGCAATGGCTATATGGTGTGCCCAATCGATGGACGAGTGCATGTCCCACGAGTCAAGCAGCGCAATAGCTTCGTTGGTTGTGGCGGCGCGGTCGAGCAGCAGACGGATAGCAGTGGTGGTAGTGACGGAGAGGTTACCGCGCTCTTGTGCGGTCTTCTCTTTGTCGCCTGCAAACAAATCGGCTACCATCAGCCCCTTCTCGTTGATACCGTCAAGCGCCACATAGATAGCCGCTAATATAGGCATTTTTTGCATTATATCTTTAACGCTGCGTAGAGACGAGGCTTCGACTCGTCTCCCACCCACTTGTCGTCTCCCATCCTCCTTGTTTTGAGACGCTAAGTCCAACGCAAGCGGAATACCGAGAAAATCTAAATTTGAGGTAGAGATAGAGGCATATCCGTTCTTCGGATAGGTGCGTATGATGATCGTGTTCCCTTTCTTTGCCCAGTCGAAATTCCTGCCAAACAGATACCCGTCTGCGTCAGCCATAGGTGCGCACAACGTGCTGCAACCGACATCAGGCACTTCCGGTGCAGCAGCATCAATCCGTAGCAGTCCATGCGAGAGAAACCGCTGCAAGAATGGCTGCAACTCAGCGTCTGTCCGGACGCCGCCTTGCGCGATAAAGGCATCGATGCCATAGTCGCCGCGGTAGGTCATCTCGTAGAGCTCGGGCGTAACCTCGCGCACCGACTGCACCGCCCGCACCTCATCGCCAAACAAGTGATATGCATAGCCCGCAGCAGCCACTGCACACAGCAGCACTACTGCAAGGAAGATAGATATAATAAGAAATATTCTGCGTGAAGATTTCATTGGTTATTATGCTTCTTGTGTGTTGATATACTCCACTTTATTGCCTACGCTTGTCAAATACCTTTGAAAAGCCTCTTGCGTTATCACCACTGTGCCGCGGCAGTCGTTGGGGTGAAAACTGAGCGTTGCGGCATCGCGTAGTCGGCTGTCGAGGAACAAGATGACATGGTGGTCCAGGTCGTTGATAAGTCCGAACGGACTGACGCTGCCCGGCTCTAAACCCAAATAGCGCATCATACGCTCGGGCGAGGCAAACGAGAGTTTGCCCGGAGCCTTGTGTCCTTGCGAGACAAGCACCTGCTTGAGCCAATGTTCGATATCGTGAATGGCGAGGTCGTCATCACACGGGAAACAAATCAGGTAGTGTTGGTCACCCTTATGGTTGCGCATAAAGATATTCTTGCAATGCACGCTGCCGTCGTCCCGCCACCAGCGCTTAGCCTCCTCGATGGTCTTGCCTTCGGGGTGGTTGTAGGTGGTGAAAGGGATGTCGTGCTCCGTCAGGTACTGCAAGACACGCTCCTGCCGGTCGGATATTATCTCATAATCGTTCATATATTACTCAACATTAGAATAGTACGCTCACTCTATACTTATATCGATATAACTGATATGACGAAACGAAAGTCATCGGCGGACAAGGCGGACGGAGAGACTTACGCAGTGGTAGTTACCGTCGGTTCCGACTTCGCTCGCGCTGATATACATGTACCATCCATAGTCAGGAGCGAAGGGAGTAGATGACCAATAGCTACCGGCTGTACCTTCATCATATATACAGTCATCGCAGTCGCGATAGCCCACAGCCGGCAGCAGCAGAGACTTGCCGTTTGGACCGGTCACCTTGTAGCCGCTGCCCGTCCAACTCCAGCGGCAGCACCGCTTGAGCTCCTTAAACTGCTCCACAGCAGGAATACTACTGCCAAATGCTGACAATGCCTGCTCAAGGTTATAGAAGCCTTCTTCGTTTCGGTCTTTCCACAAAGTGCCGCTTGGCAAACCTAAGTCCACAAAGTTTTGCGTCGGAGTTTCTATATTTTGAGGTTCCTCATACTTAGTAGAGGTGTAGTTATGAAAAAAACTTGCCACCTCACAGCGTTGAGCACCCGCTGACAACACAGCGAGGCACAACGATACAAGAAACAGAAGTTTTTTCATTGGTTGAGACAATTATGATTTGCTTTACGCAGCAAAAATAAGATTTACTATGCCGTAGCAAATAATTATGATTTGCTTTCCGTCGCAATAGTGATATCAACTTACATGTGGCAGCAGACTGAGAGCTTGTTTTGCAAGGGCTGACTTACGCTCGATATGCGACAGGATTTCCTTGACTGTGGAGTTGCTCTCGAATGTACCTCTGACGTTCTCAAAGTCGCGTAGCCGCTGTTCTTGGTCGCCATCGGTACCGAATCCGGTCTGTGCATTGAGGTTAAATTCTTTCTTAGCATCGTCGTAAATCATACGGTCGAGCCTGATGACCGAATCTTCCCAGTGACGTATGGTCTGCTCTATCTTGTCAAGACTAACATCAAGATAGCTGCAACCCCACACCTGTTCTAAGTGTTCCAAAGCCCATGTCCACTCGTATGAGTAGTAGTTGCGGTGCATCTCGATGAAGCGCTGATGTATCTGCGAAAGCGAGGTCATCTTGCCTTGTTCGATGTCGTCAAGCAGCCTGGACACCTCGGTTCTCGGTGCTATCAGACTGCCGCAGTCGATCCACTCGCCTGAGCCTATGGGGCTGTCGGGTGCGAGAGCGCGGCGCAGCTGCTCGAGGCTTTCATAGCGCTGCTTTCCTGCGGGCAGGCTTTTCTGCAATCGTGATATGAACGAGTTGCCAAGAAACTTGGCTATACCTATGTTGTAAAGACTGATACCGTTTCTGAGCGACGAAGCACGTATCTTGCAGTTGTTATAGCAGTACTCCTCAGTGGTCAGTCCGCTGAGTTGCTGTATCTGGAGCAACACCTCACGCCCGCGCCACATCTTCTGAATGGTATAAGGCGAAAGCAGATTGAAGTTGATCTGGTCGATCTTCTCGGGGTCTTTGCGGTTGTCGCGTTTGGGCCATTTCTGTGCGTCGCGGATAGTACCCACCGAGCGCAGGTTGACGGCAGGCACAAGATAACTCTCGGTGGCGTTCTCTATCAGATACGAGAACGGCAACTCCGACGTATCGGAATGTTTGGTATGGCGCCCCATGACGAGTGTGAAAGCACCTATCTTGGCAGGCCAGAGGATATACGAGTCGGAAGTGGTCTTTGAGCCGCGCTCTACCATGCCCTGATGTATAGGTCCGAGCTTGTACATGTGGTTCGACTGATTAGAGCCGGAACCGGCATTGAGGAACGAGAACATACCGGCAATAAGCAGGGTTGACTTATGGTGCGTCACGGTGTAAGGTCCTGCAAATATAGCTGTTGCCTCACCATGCATACCCTGACAGTTAGAGAAGAACAGCGAGTCGAGTGCCGAATAATGCTTGCCAAACACACAGCCCTGCCCCACAAAGCAGCATGAGATAAGTGTACTATCGCTTATGTCAACTCCCGACGAGATGATGAAGTCGTTGCATTTCACACCTGAGCCCAAAGATACGGGGGCTGCCTCGTTGGAGTTGACCGAGCCGTTTTTCAGCACACTCACGCCTGTTATCTTTGCAGCATCGCCAATACGTACGTTTTTTATGCTGCCGCAGTTGAGAATTCTCACGCCGCGCCCGATGCTTCCCATGTCGGACTCCTGACGGGCTGCATAGTCATCGATCATGCGATGTAGCACTGCAAGCATCTCGGGACGGTGGCGATAGAGCGTCATCACATACGCCAGATGTGCCGACAGGTGGTCGTAGATAGGTATCTCGCGCCCGCCTCCCTCGTTCATCACTGGAACGAGCACTCCGTTGCCGAAACGCGATCTGCCGTCCACCAAAATGGCATTGACATTCTCAATGCATGTCTGCTCACCTATACGATAGTTGGCTATATAGTTATGGACGTTGTAGATACGCACGTCATCCGCCACCTCTACATTATGCAGGGTAGCATGCTGTATGCCGGAGTGGACAGTCAGCCCGCCGGGTAGCACGTACTCTTTCTCAAACACACCGAGGCGAATAGCGCCTGAGAAGCGCACGTCGCGTATGTGTTCGGTTCGGAAGTTCTCTTTCACCTCTATCTGCTGCCAGTTTACAGCACTGCAGCCCTGGCTCTGAAGCTGACTGATTTCCCTTTCTGTTAGTGCTCTGTAGTTCATACAAATCTGTATATAGTATTTATATCAAAAAAAGGGTGTGGCACAATGCCACACCCATAGTTACGACGATAGTTTATTTGGGGAGTTGTGCTCCGTAACCTGCCTTAGCTCCGAAGAGTTTGAGAGCCTTGTCGAAGTTGTAGCGGTTGCCATACATTGACACGCGGCGAGTCTCTGAGCCTTGCATGTTCTGCCCCATAGCCTGACGGAACTGGTTAGAAGCGGAGTTGGGGTTGAAGTTGCTGCTCTGTGAGATGACTTTAAGGTTTGCAAAAGCCTCAAGGTAGTCAGGGTCGAAGGCTTTGATAACGGGGTCGCCGGCGGGCAGTTCGAGGTTGTTTTCTGCTTTGGGCAGCGTCTTCTCGTCAACCATATCCTCAATGTCGGTGCACTTGACATTAGTCCATTTTCCACCACCCTTAGAAGGCAGCTGCAGGTCGGCAGCATTGAGGAAGTAATAGTTATCATAGAGGTTAGTGATACGCTTAGCCTCAATAGGAGCGTCGGGACCTGATAGTGCGTGAGTGCGAGCCACAGCTGCGTAGTTGTTGCCCACGAACAGGTTGTGGTGAACGTCGGCACTTATCAGGGTCATGAACTCAAAACCGTAGCCCATGTCTTCCATATACTTATCACGGCACCAAGAGAAAGCGACGGTGTTGTGGTGGAAGTTCATGTGTGAAGCCTCGCCGTTCTTGTCGCCACCGGTGACGCGGCAGCCGGCATAGCGGTTAGAGATAATCACATTGTTGCAAATCTCCACCTCGCCACAGCGTGAGCCGAATTGCAGTCCGAAATAGGGACTATTGGCAATAAGGCAGTTGCGGATGATGACGTTGCCTGCAATCCAGCCATCGGAATGGATAAGCTGATGATGCACTTGCGGGGGAGTGGCATCTTCCATACGACCTGTCTCGAAAGCTTCCGACGGGCAACCGAAACGCTCGTCCTTGGGGTCGGCGGGTTTATAGAAATTCTCGAAGCCGAGGTTAAGCATGATGCCGTCGATGATGAGAGTACCCTTGGCTTTCTTTGCCATGACGTCGTCGAGGTCTTTGCTTATGGTTATCAGCGCCTTGCTGCCGTTGGTACCGAGTTGGTCCTGCGTAGGCTCAATCTTAGTGATGTATTTGAGCGGGTCGCGCTCAGTGAAACTCTCGTTCCAGCCGCCTTCGAGAGTTATCCAGTTGCTAATCTCGATGTATCCGGCATTGGCAGCGCCTAAGTAGTTGCCCTCGCACACACGGACTATGGCACCGTTGTCACCTTTTTCCTTGATGATGTTCAGCACGGCCTGAATATCTTTCTTGGCAGTAGCGGGACTGAGTGCGTCGGCACCACGCGAAGCGCCTTTTGGGCTGACGTAATAGACCGTACCATTGTTCTCCATTGCCACTGCCTGACCGCCTTGTGAGGACGAAGCAGTAGAAGCTTTCTGAGAAGAAGCAGCAGAGCCTGACTTATCGGACGGCTTAGACTGCTGTGAGGACTGAGAAGACTGATCCTTCTTCTGCGTTTGCTCGTTGATAGCATTGCCCAATTTCTTAAAAAACTGAGCGTTAGCCGGCATTAGCATTACTGTCGCAACGACAATAACAGATAATAATTTTTTCATGACTGTAAAAAAATTTATGTTAATACTCGTTGTTGGTTTTCAGGTAATCAATATGCAATGTACTATTGCGCTGCAAATTTAAGATATTTTTTATAATTACACAAACTCTATATTATATTTGGTATATAAATTCCGAATATAATCGTTAGCCACAGGAAATTTGTCGGTCTGACAATTATTTGCTAACTTTGCAGCGCACTTTCCGTTAATAAGTAGCAATTTACTCGTCCCTGACAGGATGATAACAGGAACAAATCAGCCCTCACGCACAGTATAGCAAAAATAGTTACACAGACATTTAATAC
>CAMHGK010000072.1 GCA_946184695.1 uncultured Bacteroidales bacterium
TGGACGAGTTCCTGCATTTTGAGCAGCAAGTCAGGCTCGACCATACTTCGTTTATCGATGCCTATATACCACGCACCCATGTGATGATAGAGCAGAAGTCGATAGAGAAAGACCTCGGTGCTCCTATCAAACAGTCGGACGGCTCATTGCTTAATCCCTTCCAACAAGCTAAACGCTATGCGGCGGAGTTGCCTTACTCACAACGTCCGCGATGGATAGTAACTTGCAATTTCCGCGAGTTCTGGGTATATGATATGGAGCAACCTAACGGCGAGCCGCAGAAAATCGCTCTTGCCAATCTTGACAAGGAATACTACCGCTTGCAGTTCCTTGTTGATGAGGGCAACGAGCATCTCAAACGCGAGATGGAAGTGTCGGTACGTGCAGGCGAGTTGGTGGGTGTTATATACGATAAACTGCTTGAACAGTATATCGACAAAGACAGCCCCGAGACATTGCGCTCGCTTAATATCCTCTGCGTGCGTTTGGTTTTTTGCCTGTATGCCGAAGATGCCGGCTTATTTCCTTCAAAAACAGCCTTTCACGATTATCTGAAAAAGTATGGTGCAACGGATTTTCGCCGCGCGTTGATAGACTTTTTTGTGTTGCTCGATACTCCAATTGAAAGCCGTGACCCATATCTTGAAGATGATATTGCGGCGTTTCCATACGTGAATGGCGGATTGTTCAGCGAAGAGAAAATCATTATCCCGCGTTTTTCTGATGAAATAAAGCAACTTATATTGCAAAACGCGAGTTCCGATTTCGATTGGTCAGAGATAAGTCCTACTATCTTCGGAGCGGTGTTTGAATCAACCTTGAATCCCGAAACGCGTCGCAGCGGAGGTATGCACTACACGAGCATAGAGAATATACACAAGGTCATCGACCCGCTGTTTATGAACGACCTCAGGGCTGAGTTTGACGGGATAATGCAGACGAGGGCGACTGCGCTTCAAGTGCGACAACTTTTGCAAGCCTTCCAAGACAAACTCGCCTCTCTCACTTTCCTTGACCCGGCTTGCGGTAGCGGCAATTTCCTGACAGAGACTTTCCTATCTTTGCGGCGATTGGAAAACGAGGTGATACAGGCTATGTACGGCGGCAATCGTCAAATAGGCTTTGAAGGAATAATCAAAGTCAACATCTCGCAGTTTTATGGCATAGAGATTAACGATTTTGCATGCACCGTAGCCAAAACCGCCCTTTGGATAGCCGAAAGTCAAACGCTAAAAGAGACATCTTCGATTGTGGGTGTTGATTTGAATTTCCTGCCGCTGAAAACCAATGCCTATATCCACGAGGGCAATGCTCTCAGGATGGATTGGGCATCACTGTTTCGTTCTTCAACTGATATAACTTCAACAGAGAAAACTGAGAAAGCAGAGAATAACTCAGTTTCCTCTGCTTCTTCTGTTGATAATATTCACTACCCCGACTATATCATCGGCAATCCGCCGTTTGTAGGATATGCCTATCAGAGCAAGGAACAGAAAGAAGACCTTGCGGCTATAATGAAAGGCTTCGGCAGCAACATAGACTATGTAGCAGGCTGGTATCTCAAAACAGCCGAGTTGATGCGCACTGCAAAACAAATCCGTGCCGCCCTTGTCAGCACCAACTCTATCACCCAAGGCGAACAAGTAGCAGCAATATGGAAACCACTGATGGAGCAATACGGCATACAGATTGACTTCGCCTATCGTACATTCCGCTGGGATAGCGAAGCCGACATCAAAGCGCACGTGCATTGCGTGATTATAGGGTTCAGCAGAAGTGCGAGTGTTCCCGGAAAGCGCATCTACATTTCCGACAACCAAGTCATTACTGCCACGAACATCAACGGCTATCTGATGGACGCACCGAATGTGTTTATCGAAAAACGGATTAACCCATTGTGCGATGTGCCGCCATTTGTTCGAGGCTGCCAACCGACCGATGATGGTAACTTTATCTTAACGGAAGAAGAAAAAAACGAACTGCTCAGAAAAGAGCCGCAAGCAACACCGCTAATCCGACCGTTTATGATGGGTAAGGATTTTATAAACCGCAAGCCGCGTTATTGCTTGTGGTTAGTAGGAGCAGATCCGGCATTATTGCGTCGCTGTCCGATGGTGATAGAGAGGATTGAGAAAGTGAGAGCCTTCCGACTGAAAAGCACAAAAGCAGCAACACGACAGAAGGCTGATACTCCGACTTTGTTTGACGAGATAAAAGCCCCTAAAACAGATTACATTGCATTTCCAATAGTTAGTAGTGAAAATAGGAGATATATTCCTATGGATTATCTTTCCGCAAATATTATCCCTGGCAATAAATTATTCTGTATGCAAGGCGCATCGCTATACCATTTCGGGGTATTGATGTCGAATGTCCACATGGCGTGGATGCGTGCCACTTGCGGACGGTTGAAAAGCGATTATAGCTACAGCAACACCATCGTCTACAACAACTTCCCGTGGTGTCAGCCGACTGATGAGCAGAAAGCCAAAATAGAGCAAACAGCGCAAGCCATTCTTGACGCTCGTGCCAAATATCCCAATGCTTCCCTTGCCGACCTCTATGACGAGAACGCTATGCCGCCCGAATTGCGCAAAGCCCACCAAGAGAACGACCGCGCCGTGATGGCGGCGTATGGTTTTTCGCCGAAGATGACCGAAAGCGAGTGCGTAGCAGAACTATTCAAGATGTATCAAGAAATAGTGAATAGCAAAAAGTAAAAGGATACTCTATATTATGCCTAAAGAAGAAAGTAATATCATTATTTATAACTCCGTTGACGGACGAGCAAGTGTAGTGCTCTATGCCCGCGACGGGAGCGTGTGGATGAACCAAAATCAACTCGCTGAACTTTTTGACACCTCCATACCAAACATAAGTATGCACATTGCTAACGTGCTGTCAGATGGAGAATTAGAGCAAGATTCAGTTATTAAGAATTACTTAACAACTGCCGCTGATGGCAAGCAGTACAACGTAACTTTCTACTCGCTTGATATATTATCAGCCATGTATGGCTGATACGTTAAAGACTAATAAAAGACTAACAAAAGACTAACAAAAGACTAACAAAAGACTAACCAAAGACTAACCAAAGACTAACAAAAGACTAACAAAAGACTAACAAAAGACTAACAAGCAATGGCTACCGATTGGAATAAATACTGGGAAGAGAAAGGCGGCAGGCGGGAAAATGCGCATCGCCCTCACGCACAATGGAACAACTACCACTGGCGAGGGGTGTATCTTATCACTATTGTCACACACCACCGCAAGCAAGTGTTGGGCGAGTTGAATGACGACCTGCAAAAACCACAGATTGAACTGACTGATATAGGGAAGGCTGTTGAGCAACAATGGCTATTGACACCAACTGTTCAAGCGAAACATAACAGAAAAATCAGTTTGCTGGCTCATCAGGTTATGCCCGACCATTTTCATGGTGTGATACAGATTGAAAAGGAGATGGACGTATCGGTAGGTGAGATTATACGCGGCTTCAAAATGGGGTGCACGAAAGAATGGCGGAGATTGCATCAGCCATATATGGCTGATATATTAGAGAGCGTGGAGACAAAGGCAGCGTTAGCAAATATGTCGCGCAAGCAGCGAGAGGCTTTTTATAAAGAGCATGGAGCAGAGCCGCTCTTCGATGATAACTATGATGACACTATTTGCTTCCGTGACGGACAAACGGATAACGCCATCCGCTATGTACTCGACAACCCTCGCCGTTTGGCTCTGAAACGCGCTAATCCGCAACTCTTCCAACTTCACCGACAGGTGCAAGTGGCAGGTTTTTCGTGTACCACACTCGGCAATCAGTTCCTGCTTGATTTTCCGATGAAGGATGTGATTCAATGCTCTCGCCGACTGACGCAAGCAGAGATTGACCAAAAGAAAGAACAGTGCTTTGAAGATGCGGAGCGTGGGACGGTGTTTATCAGCGGGGGCATATCCGAAGGCGAGAAACAGATTTGCAAGGCACTTCGTGAAGCCGGTTTCCCTCTGATTATTCTCTTGAAGGACGGTTTTCCGAAAGAGACAGACCCGCACAGCAAGTATTTCAAGCCGCAGGGTGTTTATTTTGAGACTTGTGCTATAGGACAACTACTGCTCATAGAGCCACACGAAGAATTTTACTCAAGCGAGCAAATAGAGCGGCAGGTATATGCCAAAGCCGGCGTTTTGCCACATGACACTATGCGTTACCGCTTTCTTGCACTTAACGCATTGGCACGACAAATAGGAAATTAACTATGCAGTTCGCCAACCATGCCAAGACAACGACCGTGCCGTGATGGCGGCGTATGGATACTCAACAAAGTTCTTTTTAATAACTATATAAATTATTGACAGTTGTGATTATTGCCACTACAGTAAATATTGAGGGCTTCTCAAATGATGATGAACGATTGTCGTACCGGAAAACTATCAATATTCAGGAACAACTCTATGCATTGCAAGACAAAACGTATGCAGATTTCCAAAGCAAACTGCTGCCAAATATCCCGCGAGAGACCGTTATAGGTGTGAGAACGCTCCACTTGCGCAAGATGGCGAGGCGTATTTGTAACACGCCTGCTGCGCAAGAGTTCTTGCAAGTCTTACCGCATCGTTATTTCGATGAGAACCAACTGCATGCGTTCATTCTATCGGAGGAGAAAGATTTTCAGACATGCCTCGCGGAATTAGAACTTTTCCTCCCTTATGTGGATAACTGGGCAACGTGCGACCAGCTTTCACCGGCCTGCTTCAAGAAGCATACAAAGGAATTGTTGCCTTGCATACAAAAGTGGATAGCCTCCAAGCATACTTATACCATCCGCTTCGGCATAGGCATGCTGATGCGATACTTCTTGGATGAAAACTTCAAGCCCGAATATCTGGAGTGGGTATCTGCTATCAAAAGCGAGGAGTATTACATACGAATGATGCAGGCATGGTTCTTTGCCACCGCACTCGCCAAACAATGGGATGCCGCGTTGCCTTATATCGAACAAAACCGTTTACAGCCATGGACGCATAATAAGGCTATTCAGAAAGCCTTAGAGAGTTACCGCATAACCCCGGAACAAAAAGAATTGTTAAAAACATTTCGAAAAAGTGTACAGTCATGAAAAAACTCCTTTTAGAAGTAGCAGGCAAGAAGTGTATCGTTTATGCTGACGAGCAGCCGCGCGTGTTGCTTGTTCAACCGGTTGGCGAGCATGAGCAGGGAACCTTGGATGCTCAGATAGAGGCTATCCGCGAGGCTGTTGATATGCCGTTTGCCTTTGTGGGAGTGCCTATCAGCGATTGGGAGAAAGAGCTCACTCCGTGGAATGACCCTAATATCTCGCCGCGCGAAGGGGTGGGGGAGCACGCTTCCGAGACTTTGGACTATATCACCGAACACTTGTTACCACATCTTCGCTCAAAAATGGATGGCGCAAATGTGGCTTCTGCGAGCGATGCTGAAAACAAAGCCTTGCCTGTTATTATCGGCGGATATTCGTTGGCTGGTTTGTTTGCGCGTTGGACTGCATCGGAAGCGGAGTGTTTCGATGCAGTGGCTGCCGCTTCGCCCTCGCTATGGATTACGTCGTGGCAAGGCTTCTCAGAGGCACATCAGGTTTTTGCACGCGATGTCTATCTCAGTCTCGGCGACCGTGAGCCGAGGGCAAGAAACAAAATAATGGCGCAGGTTGGTGAAAACATCCGTTGGGAATACGAACACCTGCAGCGCACATTAGGCACTGACCATTGCACCCTCGTTTGGGAGCAGGGCGGACACTTCGCCACACCACATCTTCGCCTTGCCCGAGCCTTCGCTTGGTGCATAAACAGAATCCAAAAAGGCTGAATGTCTCTATAAAGGCACTAAGAATCTCAATTTGTTTCCCATGATTAGGCGCATGATTTTTTGAAAGTGCATTATCATACACTGCGTAATTAAAAAACATTTTCATTATTTCAAAAAATATCGTATCTTTGCAAACAAAACTCTAAACAATCAAACCGATAAGTTATGAAAAAACTTTTCCTTTTCTTGTTTTCTGTATTGCCGGCATTGCTGTATGCTGAGCGTATCAGTATCGACGAGGCACGCCAAACGGCGGAGACTTTTATGCAATCAAAAAGCCTTAACCGCTCAACTGCGCTGAGGCAGGCACAGGTTGCAAGACGGAAGATAGGTTCCAACAAGCAAGTCAGTCAACAGCCGAAAGCATATTATATCTTTCGTTCCGACAACGGCTCTGCGCCTACAAGCGGACAAGATAATTTTGCAGTGACGGTTATTGCCGCTGCTGACGACCGTTTGCCTGCCATACTTGGCTATTCGGTTGAAAACCAACCGTCAATGCATGGCGACGACGAGTCGCTGCCACCTGCATTGGAAGCGTGGTTAGACGATTTTGACAATCTCGTAGAGCAATATGACAACGCGGGCGGGCAACCACAAACGCTCCGCAAGAGTCTGTCGTCAGAGTCCGACCACGCGGCGATAGAGCCGATAATCACTGCCCAATGGTATCAGCGTGAGCCATACAACTTGACTTGTCCTGAATATCTTCAGACGGGGCTGAGGAGCATTACAGGTTGCGTGGCTACGGCTATGACGATGGCGATGTCGCATTACCGTTATCCCGACCATACCATAAAAGCCATTCCCAAATATACATACACCGGCACTTACGAAGGTGTGAGCACGAAGATTACCGTGCCGGCTATGCCGAACAATCTGTTTATCGACTGGGCGAATATCGTCGATTATTACGATACGCTTCACCCGCATTCTCCGGCGCAGGATACAGCCATCGCCAATCTGATGATGTATGCAGGCAAGTCGGTTAAGATGCAATATACGCCGAGCAGTTCGGGGGCTTATACCTACTATGTGGCAACCGCCTTGAAGACTTATTTCGGCTATCCGCAGAGTGTCATACACCAGCAAAGAGAGAGTTTTACGAGTGAGGAGTGGGACGAACTCATCTATAACGAGTTGGCATCCGACCGTCCTGTTGTATATCACGGCTCGACCACAACAGGCGGACATGCCTATATAGTGGACGGATACGATGCCGACGGCTACTACCATGTCAACTGGGGATGGGGTGGCTCGTACGACGGCTATTTCCTGCTCGATGTACTTAATCCACGCAATAACGACAAGGCGGGAGCAAGCAGTACGCGCGAGGGATATGTCCTTTCGTCGGGCGCTATCATAGGCATTACCACCGAGGCGATAGAACCCGTACCGGCGAGACTTATGATGGAACTGCAGCGCAATACCGCCGACAGTCTTTTCTATCGCTCGCGCAACTACACTACCGTTTCCACTACATTTGACATCGGAATAGCACTGCTTGACGACAATGGCGGGATAGAGCGTATTCTCGATAAGAAAGAAAACATTGCCTATACCAACACCTCTATTAAGACTCACGGCTTTGCTATCAATCTCGCAGAAGAAGGCGTTTATCAGGTGGCTTTTGTAAGCCGTGTGAGCGGTACGGAGCAGTGGATAATCAGTCCCAACTACAATCAGAACCGCGCATTAGTAACGGTTACCATTGACAAGGACGGCAATGCCACCTGCGGAGAAAATGCAGTAAATCTTGAAGTGTTGGAATACAACATAGGTCCTGCAGCTCAGGTGGATTCTCTGTATAGCATCAATGCGCTTGTCAGAAACAACGGCACGGCAACCTATAACGACGCACTTTATTTACACTCGTTTGCATATAACGGTTACGAACACCGCGGAAATACACAGTCTGTCTTTATCGAGGCGGGCCAGTCGGCTTGGGTAAGTGTGGGTATGACTCCGCGCTTCGGTGGGGAATATGAGTTATATCTGCTTACAACCAAAGAGTTCGATGAGACGAATGTTATTGCCAACTGGCAACTAACCGTTCCCGCACCTACCGTTTCACATGCGCTGCAAGTAGTGAATTATAATTTCTACGGACTCTCAGGCAATGAGGTTGAAGGCAATGCTCTTGCCGGAAACATAACAATCCGTAACATAGGCACTCAAGAGATGTCTTACCCCGTAGCTGTCAGACTCTTACAACGGGAATCAGCTACCGGCGAAATGGTGTTTGTTGCCACTCAGGCAATCAATGAGGATAGCAAAATCATTGAAGCTGGCGGAACAGCCGTGTATGATTTCGATTTCGACGGACTGCTGACCGACAGCGTTTATGCCATACAGGTCGTTTACGACAGTCTGACAACGGTTCGCCCGATTGACGGCGGATTCTATCAGATGTTCCCGTTGTGTAAAATGGTGGAGCAATACTCAACCTATGATGTAGCCGAGGTTATCGTAAACGGCGCAAGCACACCGTTTGCCTCATTGAGGGAAGCACTTGATTTCGCAGCAAAGAACCAACAGGCGGAGGTACGTCTGCTTAAAGACATTACCGACCTGAGCCAGCGCATAGTATATAAGAGTTCTGTCAACAACAATGTATGTACACTTGATTTGAACGGTCATCAGATTTCAGGAACAATAACTTCGTTACTGTATATCAAGTCAGTGGCAAAAGCACCTTGCACGTTTGTCCTGACGGATAACAGCCGGAGCAAGAACGGCAAGATAAGCGTCAAAGCCGACCTGAACGGCGCATTACGCGCAGTATATGCCTACAGCGGTATGTTCCATCTCGCAGGTGGAACGATAGAGGCATGCAACACCCTTGCTTATTCCGTTATCAACAGCAAAGTGTCGGCTGTCGGAGTGTATGTGTGTCCGCAGATGCAGTTCGACATGATAGGCGGTTCGATAGTCTGCCAAGCCGAGCGTTATGCATACGGTGTGGTATCATACGGTCAGTCGCAACTGACAGGCGGTATTCTGACCGTTCAGGGTGCTACCGCAGGCAGTGCGTTCGGACTCTATGTCCTCAACGGCAGCACGAATGCAGGAGGTTCATTGGCTGTCAACGTGAGCGGTGGCACAAACATATATGCAATACGTGTCGGTGGAGGAACGCCGAACAAGACCACCGGAACAACTTACAACGGAGAGATAACAGTTGAAGGCGGTACATTCAATGTGGCGGCTCGGAAAAATGCGATAGGCGTATGCGTCTTTGGCTCGTCGGCGCAGATGTCCGATTTCGGGACACTTGCAAGTGCAGGCAAGGCGGTGATAAAAGGAGGCGTGTTCAATATCGATGCGGCAGAAAAAACAGCCTACGGAGTATATGTCAAAAAGCCGCTATGTCAAGAGGCAGTGCCAAGTGCTCAGATACTCGGCGGCAAGTTCATGATAACCGGTAAGTCAGCGCTAAAGGCGGTTAACAATGCGGCAAACGGCGAGGCTCTGCTTATCGAAGGCGGGTTGTTCAATGTGAGCGGCTATCTCGCCAATTATACCGCACCGGCAAAAGATTGCAGCTATTATGTGAAAGCACTTTCGAAGAAATCGGAAGAATATATACAGGGTTACAAGTATATGATAGACCGTGCAGTGGCTACGGTGAATAACGCCGGAGAAGATAAATACATCTGTTTCTCATCGCTTCAGGACGCCTTTAATTATGCTCCTAAGTTCGATAAGCCTGTAGTCAGACTGCTGGCTGACCTAACCGGAATAGGCAGGAAACTGATAGTCACTACCGACGGCATAGACTGCACGCTCGACCTCAACGGACACTTGCTGGAAGGCACTACCGACTCATTGCTTTATGTCAGGTCGCGTGACAAAGAAAACGAAGGCTCATTCACTCTGACCGACGAAAGTCAAAGCGGGAAAGGCATTATCCGAACAAGGGCGGCACGCAATAAAATGCTGAAAGCCATTTATCTGACTGCGGGTGAGTTGCATGTCAGCAACTGTACTGTCGAAGCGGAAAACACGATGCTGTACTCATCAACTGCAACAGGTGTCGCCGCAACAGCTGTTTATGTCGGACTTCAGAAGCATCTGTATCTGACGGATGCCACGCTCAATGCTGTTTCGACACGCTGCGCTTATGGCGCTGTGGTTTACGGCGATACGTATATTGAAAATTCTAACGTAAATGCTACCGAGACATTGGCAGGAGCAGCCTATGGATTGTATGTGCTCTCAGGGCATACCGAAGTGACAGGCTCAACGGTCATTACCGTCAATGGCACAATCAATGTTCACGGTATAAGGGTAGGAGGCGGCACTCCGAGTAATACTAAAGGTGCTGTCTATAACGGCGATGTGGTATTCAATAGCGGAACGGTTAATGTAACAGCAAGCACCAACAATGCCATCGGGGTTTGTGTGTTCGGCAAATCGTGCAATACTGAACTTTACGGACTTATAGCAGATGCAGGGACCGCCGTCATCAATGGCGGTACGTTCAATGTCTCAACGCAAGGCAAGGCAGCCGTCGGAGTGTATGTCGGCAAGGCTCTGACAGAAACAGTTGCACCTAAAGCCACAATCAACGCTGGCTACTTCAAGCTGTCAAGCAATGGCTCTGCCCCCAAGGCGGTCAATACCGCAGCAGAGCACGACAAACTGCTTGTGCAGGGCGGAGTGTTCAGCCATAACGGCTACCTCAGTCACTATACCGCACCGAAGAAAGATTGTGATTACCATGTTGTTGCACTTTCCAATGCGGACGAACTCTACGGACAAGGCTATAGATATGCTGTTCGGAAACAGACCGCTGATGCAGAACCGAGACAGCAGGTAATGCAGCAGCATAATACAATGTCCGGCACGCCCGATGAGGCACAGAACACCACTATACTGACCGCAGCCGGTGAGATTATCGTAAGCGGACTTGAAGACGGCACTGT
>CAMHGK010000073.1 GCA_946184695.1 uncultured Bacteroidales bacterium
TCTCAAGAGCTGCGAAATGCTCAGGCGAGGTGGAGCGCAGGTAGTGGTTGCGGTTGGCACTGAGACAGGCAATGTTCCACTTTGAAAGCAGCGAGCTCAGATTGTGGAACTCGGGTGCTATCCTCCCGAATTCCTTGCCTGAAAGGTACGACGAGTGCAGGGCAAACTTGGCTCCGCTGCGGTTGAGCTGTTGGGCAAGACGCGGCAAGTCAAGGTAAGAGTGGTGGTACTGAGGCAGGTCGAGTCCGGTGGCAGGTCCGTATTTTAGGAAATAGATAACAGATGTTGGTATGTCGGTCTGAGAGCAGAGATGGTTGTCAGCGTCTATAAGCCACGGGAAGGTGTATGCAGGGTCGTTGTGTATGTCGCTCAGAGCCCGAAAGGCCTCACTCCATTCGCCTCTCAAAGCAGCTCCGCATTGGCTGCGTAGCGAGCGATAGCGGGTGAGGACATCGATATCATGGGTGAGGTTGATATGGGCTATTCGCTTTGGGGGAAGTCCGAGGTTGAGTGCTTTGCAGAGTATGCGCGAGTATTCATCAATAGTGGGTATGAGCAGCAGGTTGTGTTTGCCGAGCACAGAGTGCCGAGCAAGGAAACGACCATGTTCGTCACGCTTGTCGCATAGCATTTCTTCTGCCCGTGAGATGAGGAAGAACGTGTTATACACGATGTCGGTATTGACGACGAGTGTGTTGCCTACTTTCTCTATCTCAGGCGACTGACTCAGGTCGGGCACGTAGAGGTCGGTGAGCCGCTCCCGCTTAGGTACAATGACGAGCCTCAGGCGGCTCCACTCTTCACGGTTGGCGGTGTAGCCGATGAGTTGCCGTGCTTCGTCGTTGCCGTAAAGCAATAGCGAGAGGATGTAGTTGATGGTCTCGTTCATAGGCGGTTAGTTAATGACGGGATTTCGGAATCCCTGGAAGCCGGAATTCCGAAGTTTATTCTTCGCTCAGCAGTTCCCATTCGTACATCTTCTGTTCGATGGCATGTTTGACGTGTTCGTAGCGGTCGAATAGTGCTGTATTGGTTTGGTTCTCAGGGAGTGAGAGTTGTTGCTCTATTTGGCGTTGTTCGTCTTCTAACTGTTGGATCTCGGTTTCGGTCTGGGCTATTTGTCGTTCCCGCTTGCGTCGTTCCCGCTGCTGCTGCTTTTGCTGCTCAAAGTCGAGTTTGCTGCTCGATGGCTGCTTGTCGCGATTGGTGTCTTCAGCAGGAGTTTTCTTTTCGAGTTCTTGCAGGTTGCTTATGTTCTTGTGCCGGAGGAAGTCGTATATACCGCCGAGATGTTCCACCACTCTGCCGCCTCCGAACTCATAGACCTTGCTGACCAGTCCGTCGAGGAAGTCGCGGTCGTGACTGACGCAGATGAGTGTGCCATCGAAGTCGCGCAGTGCTTCTTTGAGCACATCTTTTGACTGCATGTCAAGATGATTGGTGGGCTCGTCGAGAATAAGCAGGTTGACTTCTTCGAGCAGCAGACGTATCATGGCGAGTCTGGATCGTTCGCCTCCTGACAGCACTTTGACTTTCTTATCTGAAGCTTCGCCGCCAAACATGAAAGCGCCGAGGATGTCGCGGATACGCGTGCGTATGTCGCCTTTTGCCACGTAGTCAATGGTCTGAAATACGGTCAGTTCGCCATCGAGCAGCGAGGCTTGGTTTTGTGCGAAATAACCTATTTTGACGTTGTGTCCGATTTTGAGTGTGCCCTCGTAGTCCAACTGCTGCATGATGCAGCGCACGAGCGTGGTCTTTCCTTCGCCGTTTTTGCCAACGAAAGCCACTTTCTCGCCTCTGCGGATGGTGAAACTGACGTCTTCAAACACAAGGTGCTCGCCGAAGGACTTGCTCACACCGTCGGCTATCACGGGGAAGTCGCCGGAGCGGGGTGCGGGCGGAAATCTAAGGTGCAGGCGCGAGGTGTCCTCGGTGTCCACCTCAAGGCGCTCAAGTTTGGCAAGTTGTTTGATGCGGCTTTGCACCTGTACGGCTTTGGTGGCCTTATAGCGGAAACGCTCGATAAAATCTTCGGTCTCGCGTATCATCTTCTGTTGGTTTTCGTAGGCGCGTACTTGTTGCTCGTGACGCTCGCGGCGCAGCTCGACAAAGTGCGAATAGTTGACGTTGTAGTCGTAGATCCTGCCGAGAGTTATTTCTATGGTGCGAGAGGTGACGTTGTCGATGAATGCCTTGTCGTGACTGACAAGGATAAGGGCTGCCGACGAGTTCTTGAGAAAAGCCTCAAGCCACTGTATGGATTCTATATCAAGGTGATTGGTGGGCTCGTCAAGCAGTAGCAACTGAGGACGGCGGAGCAGTATCTTGGCGAGCTCTACTCTCATGCGCCAGCCGCCTGAGAACTCGGAGCACTGACGGTCGAAGTCAGTGCGCAGAAAGCCCAATCCGATGAGTGTGCGGTCCATTTCAGCCACAAAGCGGGCCTCGTCTTCTTGCTCCAATGAGAAACTCTTCATAACCTCTTCGCGCAGCGTGTTGCCGTCGGTGAGGAGCATCTGTTGAGGCAGGTAGCCTATGGTGAGGTCCTGGGGGCGTGATATGTTTCCCGATGTAGGCATAAACTCGCCTGCCAAGAGTCGAAGCAGGGTGGTCTTACCTGCACCGTTCTTGCCGACAAGGGCCAACTTGTCATGGTCGCCTACCAGAAAAGAGATGTCGTTGAGTATGGGGCGGGCTGAAAACTCCACACTCAGGTGCTCAACGGAAATCATAACTGTCGGGAATTGATGTGTTTGTCCTGCTTGGCGGGCTCGCTCTCAGTACTAAGATTTGCGCTACGATGCTCGCTCTTTGCACCATGATTGGCATTTATGTCGCTGATATGGGCGATGTCGTCGTCAAAATCAGCTGCAGGCGGCTGAGTATTATCTGTCGGGGCTTCACCTCGCTCAATGCGTTCTTTGTTCTTCTTGTCAACCACGCGCCAGAGGATGTAGGTCAGAAGAGTGCAAAGCAGCAGGTCGGCACCGAACAGCAGCCAGATAGACCAGTTGCGCCCGACAATGGCGAGCGCAATGAACAACACCGATACGGCGAGCAGAACGCAGGTGGTCTGCAGGTGGTTGAGGCCGGTGCTGAGTAGCAGATGGTGGATATGGTTGCGGTCAGGCAGAAATGGCGACTTATGGTGCTTGATGCGAGTGAGAGCCACGCGTGCCATGTCGAAAAGCGGAACGCTGAGTACGCATATCATCACGGCGGGTGTGGCGCGCATGTGGAAAGCTTCTGGTACTTGATGGTAGGCATTGATTTCGCAAACGTGGAAGACAAAGCATGATATGACGAAGCCGAGAAGCAGCGAACCTGAGTCGCCCATGAAGATCTTGTTTTTCTTTCCGGAGACGTTGTATATGAAGAATACCGACAGGCTACCAACAAGTGCGCAAGCCATCAGCATCCATTCTCTCTGACCGATAAGGTAGAAGTAGAAAGCAAAAAACAAGGAGTAGAGGATGCCCAGTCCCGACGCCAAGCCGTCGATACCGTCAATAAGGTTGAGGGCATTAATGATGGCGATGAGTACAAAGAACGAAAGGGCATAGCTCAAATAGACGTTGATTTCGCCTATTCCGAGAAACCCGTGCAGGTGTGATATGCGGATGTCGGAGAAGCCAATCATCGCTACGCCTGCCAATATCTCGCCGAGCAGTTTGCTTAGTGGGGTGAGGTCGAGTATGTCGTCAACAAACCCGATGAGGAAGATGACGAATATGCCTATCAGCAGAAACTGATACTCCTGCAGGTGGTTGTACTCAAACACCATGTAGGTGAGCATGAACGAGAAGAATATGTCGAGTCCGCCGATGTTGGGCACCTCGCCCTTGTGGCTGGTACGTTTGTTAGGCTTGACGACGAAATGTTTGGCTTTAGCAATCTTTAGGACTATGGGCATGGCAGCCCATCCGATGAAAAACGAGATTAAGCCTACAAGCGGGGGATAGGTGAAGAAGAATTGGCTAATCATTTATCTAACTTTTCAAAAATAGAGTTTTTGCTGATGTACTCCGGCACTATCTCTTTCATTGCTGCCACGGTGGGGTAGTATTTACCGGTGTGGGCTAAGGCAATGAGTGAGTTGACTTGCTCGTTGATAGTGTCGAACTGCGACTCTTGTACTTTGGCTATTTTGATTTTCTCGTTGGTTGTCATGGTGGTGAGTTCTTCGCGGTTGAGCAGTTCCTCATAGAGTTTCTCTCCCGGGCGCAGACCTGTATATACTATCTCGATATCCTTGCCCGGCTGCAGTCCGGCAAGGCGTATCATGTTCTGCGCGAGGTCGGCTATCTTGACAGGCTGTCCCATGTCGAAGATGAAAATCTCGCCTCCGTGCGTGAGGGCGGCAGCTTCAAGCACGAGTGTGCAGGCCTCGGGTATGGTCATGAAAAAGCGTGTTATCTCAGGATGGGTTACGGTGACGGGTCCGCCTGCGGCTATCTGCTTCTTGAAGTGCGGTATGACGGAGCCGTTGGAGCCCAATACGTTGCCGAAACGTGTGGTGGAGACGATGATGTTCGACTTGCCTTCCTCGTGAAGTTTCCTGAACAGCGACTGGCAGTAGAGCTCTGCTATGCGCTTGCTGGCGCCCATGACGTTGGTTGGGTTGACGGCCTTGTCGGTGGAGATCATAAGGAAGCGTTCTGCCTTGTTCCTCACGGCGGCATCGATGACGTTCTTTGTCCCGAGTACATTGGCAAGCACTGCCTCACAAGGGAAGTCTTCCATCAGGGGAACATGCTTGTAAGCTGCGGCATGGAGCACTATCTGCGGAGTAAATTCGCTGAATATGGCATCTATACGCTCCTTTACACGCACGTCAGCTATGATGGGCAGGCACTGCGACTTGGGATATTTCTCGCGGAGCTCCTCAGTGAAGTCGTGCAGAGGCGACTCTGCCTGGTCGAGCAAAATGACAAGGTTGGGCTGATAGAGTAGTATTTGCCGCACAAGCTCACTTCCGATAGAACCTGCAGCGCCGGTGACGAGCACCACCTTGCCGCGCACTATCTGGCTGACGTTCTCGGTGTCGATATTGATGGTGGGTCTGCCAAGCAGGTCCTCCACCTTGATATCCTCGATGTTGCCAATGAGTTTGCGTGCAGCGGATTGCTCCATATTGTCAGGTTCTTCCCACTTGACGAAGGCGGGCGTGGTCAGAATGCGCACGTTGTGGCGAAGGAATATCTGCAGGTCGGTGGACGGATTGATATCGTGGAGTTTTTTGGGTGAGACGATGACGCTTTTTATGTTGTTAAGGCTCATCAGTCGGAATAAGTCCTCGTTGAGCAGGTAGGTCTTCATTCCTTGCAGGTAGTTGATTTTAGGGTCGGAGCTGTCGATGATGAAGCCTACCGGTACATACTTGCTTTCCTCAGATGAACGTAACATCTTGGCTATTGCAGCACCTGCGGAATGAGAACCGTAAATCAGCACCTTCTCATGGTGTGTGGTGTTGAGCGATATTCTCTCGAACAGAGTCTTGACACCTATTCGGAGTGAGAGCATGAGAACGAAAGCCACAAAGAAATAAATCAATATGGCTGTGTTTAGGAAAACCGGCTGCGTATCAAATATGTAACAGCAGAAGTTGCAGGCATAAAGCACAACGCAGGTAAACAACACACAGCAGAATACTTTGATAATATCCTGAAATGAGGAATAACGTATGATTCCTGCATAGGTGTGGAAGATGCGGAACGAGAGCAGCTGAACCAGCATGACTATCCCGTATCGTTCCCAAACGGGAAACGGCTCGTTGGGAATCTTGTAAGTGAAGATTCCGCTGCCAATCATAAGACATAAGACGTATGCTATTGAGCATAAAAGTATGTCAATCAGCAATACGCACCATTGCGGTACGTAGTGCAACTTTTGTATTCTATATGAGAGGGAATGTAGCATCTGAAGTGAATTTTAGGTGTGGTCGCTAAATTTTTGCAAAATTATGTTTTTTTTCTCGAATACAAAAATAATTTGTAATTTTGCGGGCTTTTAGAGTTGTCCGTACAATCATTATGTTTAAGGCGCAAGTTTTGAAGACGGTTTGACTCGTGCGGAGTTTTGATAAACATGCAAAATTATTTACACCAAAACCTATAAAAAAGATTTATTATGTCAGTACATACTCAAAGTGCGCGCATGACAACGACGCAGATAAAAAAGATGAAGCAGCAGGGTGAGAAGATTACCATGCTGACGAGTTACGACTTTACCCTTGCCGGTTTGGTTGACCGTGCAGGTGTCGATATGATTCTTGTGGGCGATTCAGCCGCCAACGTGGTTTGCGGCTACGGAACCACCTTGCCCATTACCCTTGACCAGATGATATTCCTTGCCTCTGGTGTGCGTCGTGCGGCTGAGCATGCGTTGGTAGTGGTGGATATGCCTTTCGGCAGCTATCAAGTGAGCGACGAGCAGGCTGTGGCAAATGCCATACGCATACTTAAGGAGTCGGGCTGCGATGCAGTCAAGTTGGAGGGTGGCGAAGAGGTGGCGCCCATGATACGCAAGATGGTGGCAGCCGGTGTGCCCGTGATGGGACATTTAGGTCTGACCCCGCAGTCGGTAAATCAGTTAGGCGGCTATGGCCTTAGAGCAAAAGAAGAAGCTGAGGCTGAGAAACTGCGTACTGACGCTCATCTGTTGGAACAGGCAGGCTGTTTCTCGATAGTGTTCGAGAAGATTCCTGCTGAGTTGGCAGCTAAGGAGACAAGGCAACTTCAGATTCCTACGATAGGAATAGGTGCGGGAGCAGGGACAGATGGTCAAGTTCTCGTACTGCATGACATGCTCGGACTTAATCAGGGTTTCAAGCCCAAGTTCTTACGCCACTTTGCAGAACTCGCCCCGGCAGTTGACGACGCCGTTAAGAGTTATATCGACGCCGTGAAAGACGGCTCGTTCCCGTCGGCTCAGGAGCAGTATTGATTGAGAATTCTCCGAGTTTTTATTTCTTATCTATTAAGGAACTTAGCGGTATAGCTTTGTTGGCACTGTGCGAGTTGCGCCGGTGTTCCTGTAAAGATGACTTGTCCGCCGTCTTGTCCGCCTTCCGGACCGAGGTCAATGACGTAGTCGGCAGCAGCTATGACGTTGAGGTTGTGCTCTATAATGATTACTGAATGTCCGTGGTCGAGCAGTTGGTTGATAGCAGAAAGTAGCAGACTGATGTCGTGTGAGTGCAGACCTGTGGTAGGCTCGTCGAAGATGAATAGGGTGGGTTCTGTCGTCTCAGAGGCGAGGAACGAAGCTAATTTGACGCGCTGACTTTCGCCGCCTGACAGGGTGGAGGACGATTGTCCGAGTTTGACATAGCCTATCCCTACATCGTGCAACGGTTGCAGACGTTTGACGATATTGCGGCATAGCCGCTGCTCAGCGGTAAGAGATGTGTCAGTCGCGACTGAAGGCCTGTTGGTTGAAGCGGCAGAGCCGGCAGGGGTAAAACTCTCGGAGAAAAACTCGATGGCCTGATCGACGGTCATTTCTAATATATCGTAGATGTTCTGTCCGCGATATTCCACTTCCAAAATATCAGATTTGAATCGCTTGCCGTGGCAGTGCTCACATTCCAAGACGAGGTCTGCCATAAACTGCATCTCGACGGTGATGGTGCCTTCGCCTGCACATTCTTCGCAGCGGCCTCCAGGGGTGTTGAACGAGAAGTGTGCTGCCGTGTAGCCCATTTGGTGGGAAAGCTGCTGTTCGGCAAAGAGTTTGCGTATCTCGTCGTATGCCTTGAGATAGGTTACGGGGTTGCTTCGAGTGGATTTGCTGAGCGGGTTCTGATCTACATACTCCACCTGTCTGATGGCGCTTAGGTCGCCTGTGATGCTGTCACATTCGCCGTTGCGCTCAGCTGTACCGCCGTAACGTTTTTTGAGTGCGGGGTAGAGAACCGACTTGACCAAAGTGGATTTGCCGCTGCCACTCACACCGGTAACCACTGTGAGTACGTTAAGCGGGAAGATGACATCAATGTTCTTGAGATTGTTCTCGCGTGCTCCATGTACCTCGATATATCGGTTCCAATGGCGTGTCTGAGAGTTGGGTTTCAGTGCCTTGCTGCTAAGGAGCGAGTCGATGGTGAATGAGTGGGTATGACCTTCGGCAAACCCTTCTTGAGTGTTGCCGGTGCGTATCAGTTCTGTTGGTCCCGACCATACCACTTCGCCGCCATGTCGGCCTGCCTTAGGTCCGATATCAACGAGGTAGTCGGCAGCTCGCATGATGTCCTCGTCGTGCTCTACTACGACGACGGTGTTGCCAATATCGCGCAGTTGGCGCAGCACGCTGATAAGTTGCTCAGTGTCGCGCGGGTGCAGACCAATAGAAGGTTCGTCGAGTACATAGAGCGAGCCTACCAAGCTGCTACCAAGCGACTTGGCAAGAGTGATACGCTGACTCTCACCGCCCGAAAGGGTGGAAGAGAGTCGGTCGAGTGTGAGGTAACCCAAGCCGACTTGCTGCATGAAACTCAGGCGCGAATTGATTTCATCGAGCAGCTGCTTGACTGTGGTCTGCTCGGCGGTGGTGAGGTGGTTCTTTAGGTCAGCAAACCAGGCTGTTGCTTCAGTTATGCTCATTCGGCTAATCTCGCCTATGTTCTTACCGTTGACATAAACGTAGAGAGCTTCTCGACGAAGTCTCCCGCCGTCACATTCGGTGCAGGTGGTCTTGCCGCGAAAACGCGAGAGCATGACGCGGTATTGTATCTTGCCGTATTGCTTTTCTTCGAGCATCTTGAAGAAGTCGTTCAGACCGTGGAACCAGCTGTTGCCGGTCCAGATGAGTCGTCGCTGCTCGGGTGTGAGTTGGCTGAATGGTGTATGAACGGGGAAATCGAAGTGGTGTGCGTTGTTGACGAGTTGGTCGCGCCAAGCGCTCATCTTCTCGCCTCGCCAGCAGAGGATGGCATCGTCATATACGCTGAGCGACTTGTCGGGAACGACGAGGTCGGGGTCGATACCTATGATGTTGCCGAAGCCGCCGCATACTGGGCAGGCTCCTAAGGGATTGTTGAAGTCGAAGAGGTGCTCTGAGGGCTCGATGAAAGTAATGCCGTCTGCCTCGAACCGCTCTGAGAAGTCGGTCTGACGGTCGTTGGCAATGACGCTGCATGAGCCTTTGCCTTCAAAGAATGCCGTCTGTACGGAGTCAGCAAAGCGGTTGAGCGTTGCCGTCTGTCGGTCGGATACTATGCGGTCGATGAGAAGTTGCAAGCCGTCGGTCGAAAGCCGATGGTGAGCAATCCCTTCTATTGCCTCGTCGATGGTGATGGTTTGCCGGTTGGCGAGCAGGCGTGAGAACCCCTGTTGCTGCCATACGCTGAGCTGGCTTAGCAGTTGCTGCTCGTCTTGGAGCGTGGCAGCGTCAATAGGTGAAACAAGCATCAGGCGAGTGCCCTCGTCGAGTCGGTTGACAAAGTCAACGACATCCTTGACATGGTGACGCCTAACCACCTGCCCCGAGACGGGTGAGATGGTCTTGCCTATGCGGGCGAAAAGAAGTTTAAGGTAGTCATAAACCTCGGTCGTTGTGCCGACGGTGGAACGCGGGTTGCGTGAGGCGGTGCGCTGCTGAATAGCTATGGCAGGCGGAATGCCGTCGATGAAGTCCACCTCAGGCTTCTGCATTCTGCCCATGAACTGCCGTGCGTATGCACTCAGACTCTCAACGTAGCGACGCTGTCCTTCGGCATAGAGGGTGTCGAATGCCAAACTCGACTTACCGCTACCCGACAACCCCGTCACCACTATTAGTTGCTGACGGGGTAGGTCGATAGATATGTTTTTTAGATTATGGGTGCGAGCACCGCGTATGTTGATATATCCTTCGCTCACAATAATGCTTGTTTAATGTCCCCCACGCTTATCAGTTTCCTAATATCTGTTGTTCTAATGCTTTTGCCTTATCAATGGCAGTGGGGTCGTCGGGGTCTATCATATCGGGCGGAAGATTGGGGATACGAATCTTCGTGCCGTTTTTTATCTTGTTGGGGTTGGGTATTACTGCTTTGTTTGCCTCATAGAGATACACCCAGAAATGTGGTGAGCCGTAGTATTTGCGCGAGAGATAGGCAAGTCGGCTGCCGCTGTTGATAGTAACTGTTCCGAGTATGTCCTTATAGAGTTCCTGCCGTTCGGCTTCATTGTAGGCGAGCGGGCTGTCGGCAGTAGGTGTTTCGGTGTCGGTTTGCTCAGCACCGGATTGTGTGTCGGTCTGACTATCCTCTGCATTATCAGCGTTGGTGCCGTCTGCTGTTTGCTCGCCGGAGTCGGGCTCCTCGATGAAGTCAGTTTGCTCAGTCTGACGTGAAGCGATAAGTTGCTTTGCCCAAGTGTCTATTTGCTCACGCATGCATAGATAAGTGATTATCAGGGCAACACAGAATAATACGATTATTATTCCCGCAATGAGCCAGCCGTGGCGACGTTTGGGCTTCGTGTATTCGTCAGCGGGTTGCTCAGCCAATTTGATATTTCCGAAGTCGTATTTTACAGACTCCTGCTCAGGCCCGGGTTCAGGCTCGGGTTCAGGCTCGGGTTCGGGTTCAGGCTCGGGTTCGGGCTCGGGTTCCGGTTCCGGTTCAGGTTCAGGTTCAGGTCCAGGTTCGCGCTCCGGTTCGGGCTCGGGTTCCGGTTCAGGCTCGGGTTCGGGTTCAGGCTCGGATTCCGGTTCAGGTTCAGGCTCCGGTTCAGGTTCAGGCTCCGGTTCAGGTTCAGGCT
>CAMHGK010000074.1 GCA_946184695.1 uncultured Bacteroidales bacterium
AGCGCAACGGTCTGGGGGACCGGAGGTCGCAAGTTCAAATCTTGTCATCCCGACAATTATTAGAAAAGACGGCTCAGCGCCGTCTTTTTGTTTTTCAGCGTCGCCTTTTTGTTTTTCAGTGCCGTTTTTTTGCGAAACTTAGTTGCTTGTCGGTTTTAGCCTCTTATTGTTTTGAAAAAATAACCGATTATTTCTTTTTTTTATCTTATTCAGAATAATTTTTATACCTTTGCATTGTTTTGGAAGAGCATGCGTAAGTGTTTTGTTAATATGCTGATTACATGCATCATGTGGTTGCTTATTATAGTATTTATTTACAATATCAACAATTAAAAACTTTACAACAATGAAAATTACAAACAAGATGTTGGCAGAGTGTCTGGGTACATTCTGGCTTGTTCTTGGCGGTTGCGGAACCGCTATTTTTGCCGGTGGCAGTGTAGGTTTTGCCGGTGTGGCATTGGCTTTTGGTCTGACCGTTGTGACGATGGCATACGGCATTGGTCATGTGTCGGGTGCACATCTTAACCCTGCTGTTTCGTTTGGCGTTTGGGTCAACGGACGTATGAGTTGGAAAGACATGCTTCTTTACTGGTGCGCACAGATAGTAGGTGCCATAATTGCAGGTGCCGTGCTCTATGGCATAGCCAAGGCAGCTTCGATGCCTATCGGCAATTTCGCAGCTAACGGTTATGGTGAAATGTTTGCCGGTGCAGCAGGTTATCATCAGATCTCAGCTTGCGGCGCATTTGCCGTTGAAGCAGTGCTTACCTTTGTATTCCTGATTGTCATATTGGGTGCTACCGATGAGCGTGCCAATACCAAATTTGCTGGTCTTGCCATAGGTCTTTGCTTGACCCTTATCCACCTTATCAGTATTCCTCTGACCAACACCTCGGTTAACCCTGCTCGCTCTATCTCGCAGGCTATCTTCTCAGAGGACGCTCTTGCTATGCCTCAGCTCTGGCTGTTCATTGTGGCTCCATTAGTTGGTGCAGCTCTTGCAGGACTCTGCTACAAGTGCATCGCTCCTAAGGAGAAATAATACACGTCGGTAGTGTAATTTTTAGAAGTGCCCTTAATATAACTCTGCATGTCCCCCAAAAACATGCAGAGTTTTTTTTCGCAGATAAAAAAAAAGGTTTAACTTTGCAGCCGTCATGCGGACGGGTGTCCGATGTCACTATATATATCATCCAATATAAAAAACAATAGACATGCTAAAATTCATGACTGCCGCCGAGGCGGCTCAGTTTATCAACAATGGTGACGTAGTGGGTATGGGAGGTTTCACTCCTGCCGGTGCTCCTAAAGACGTTCCTACAGCAATAGCTCATCGTGCAGAGGAGTTCCATGCACGCGGTGAGGAGTTTAAGATAGGCATCTACACAGGTGCTTCCACAGGTGACTCGTGCGATGGTATGCTCGCTCGTGCGCATGCTATAGCATTCCGCACACCTTATCAGTCGAACAAAGACTTGCGGGCTGAACTCAACAACCAAGATGCTCATTATTTCGACCTGCATCTCTCGCAGTTGGCTCAAGAGCTCCGTTACGGTTTTCTGCCCAAGCCTAAGTTTGCTATAGTAGAGGCTTGCGAGGTGACTGAAGATGGTCAAATCGTACCTACTGCCGGTGTCGGTATTATGCCTACTATCTGCCGCTTGGCTGACCATATCATCGTCGAGCTCAACGAGGCCATGCCTGCTACCATGCGCGGTATGCACGACCTATACGAGCCTGCTGACCCACCCATGCGCCGTGAGATACCGGTCTATCACGTAAGCGACCGTATCGGAACAGACTGCATACGTGTCAACCCCGAGAAGATAGTGGCGGTGGTGCGCACTAACCGTCCAAACGAGGTGGGCAAGTTCACTCCGCTCGACGAGACTACTGAGAAGATAGGTGCCAACGTAGCCCTCTTCCTCGAAAACGAGATACATGCCGGTCGCATACCTAAGACCTTCCTGCCGATACAGTCTGGTGTGGGCAATATAGCTAACGCGGTACTCGGAGCTCTCGGCGAGAACCCTCATATCCCGCCTTTCACCATGTACACCGAGGTTATTCAGGACTCAGTAGTGGGGCTGATGAAGGAAGGACGTGTGACATTTGCCTCAGGCTGCTCACTCACTGTAGGTGCCGACAAGTTGCAAGACATAATCGACCATATCGACTTCTTCCGCGACAAGTTGGTGCTGCGCCCCCAAGAGATATCCAACAACCCCGAGGTGGCACGCCGATTAGGACTTATCACCATCAATACTGCTCTCGAGGCAGATATATACGGAAATATCAACTCTACTCATGTCTGCGGTACGAAGATGATGAACGGTATAGGCGGTAGCGGTGACTTTACTCGCAACGCTTATATCTCCATTTTCACTACTCCTTCTACAGCCAAGAATGGTGCTATCTCGTCGATTGTACCTATGGTAAGCCATCTTGATCACTCAGAACATTCCGTTAAGATTCTCATCACAGAGCATGGTATAGCCGATTTGCGTGGTAAGAGTCCTATCCAGCGCGCCGAGACTATTATCGAAAACTGCGTAGGTGTAGAGTATAAACAAATGCTTCGCGACTACCTCGCTCTTGCCAAGAAAGCGCACACTCCGCACAATCTGGACTTTGCACTCGGCATGCATCGTGAGTTCCTCCGCTCAGGTGATATGAGAAACACCAAGTGGGAATAAAGCATGTATTTGACAATAAGCCTGTAGGTATGGCTAAGGTTATATTCTTTCAAGCCGCCCATAGGGCAGATGACGACAGAGTCTGCTACCATCAGCAAAAATCGCTGGTGGCGGCAGGCTTTGCTGTTGATTTCATTCCTGCTGCCGACTATGCCCGTCTTGAAACCTTTGCCGAAACGGATGAACACCTTATTGTCGTTTGTGATACACCTGTGGCTATATGGAAGGCACGACGACTCAAGCGCGCTGTTATCGTTTATGATGTGACAGAGTGGTATCCGTCCAAAAAGAACCTACGCTCGGTGACTTGGTACCGGCGCCCGATAAAAGCTATAGTGCTTGCTGCTGCCAATCTATGGGCAGGTGCCGCTTCAGATGCGTTTCTCTTTGGTGAGTATCATAAGACTTTTCCGCTTAGGTACATATTCCCGTGGAAACGGCAGATGATGCTTTCTTATTACCCGTCGAAGCAATATATATTCCCTTTGTATCCTTATTCAACCTCAGACTTGAGTAGGCAGATTCGTTTGTTCTATGCCGGTCCGAGAACTAAGGAAAAAGGATATTTCAGGGTGCTTGAGTTGGCGCGCACTATGGCTGAGCGTAATCCGCAACTGCAAGTCAGGCTGACAGTGGTTACGGATTTATCGGAAGATATGTCTGATGAAGCGAAAGCAGAAAATCAAGCACAGAAGGAACTTGACGGACAAATTAAGAATATGTCGATAGTACTCAAAGACAGGTTGCCTTTTGAAGATTTCTGCCGTGAGATATGCCGCCATGATATCATGCTCGACCTTCGCTCGGATGATGTTGAGAATACGCGTTGTCTGCCCATAAAACTATTCTACTATCTTGCCGCGGCACGTCCGGTCATCTATTCCTCGCTAAGGGCTATTCGCAGGGCTGTGCCTGAGTTGACAGAATCGTTGTTCTCACCCGACGATATAGGCGGTATGGCAGATGCTATAGAAAGACTGATAAGCGACCCGCAGCTTTTTGGTTATATATGCGAGCGCAATAGGTTCCTTTATGACGAATATTTCAATTGGGAAAAGCAGGAGAAACAATTTGTGCAATTCATGCGCCGACTATCGGGGGCGGACAATGCTCAGAGCTGACCTGCCTCGACGAGAGTGATGATTCGCTCTGTTATCTGATCTTTGTCGGCTCCGTCGTATTCTTCTTTCAGGTCGTTGCCTACGGCTTTTGCCACTATCTGCCATAGGTTGGCAACAAAAGTTCCTTTATACAGTTCTATTACCTCGTATGAGGTCATTGATGTCTCACGGTCGATGAGTTTCATTAGCATCTGACCTTGTGCAGCTGTCCATTTTGAGAGGTCCACCTTGTATTGCTGCATGAGTGTCTTCTCGTACTGCTTCCAGAACTTTCGTTTCTGACGTTTGTCCATCTGCTTCATCACAGAGTCGGTGCGTTGCATCTCTTTTGCCACAAGTTTGGCATACGGCAGAGTCTTCTTGACATCCCTGACCGTGCGCCAATAAAAGCGCTCTTGTTTCTTGCTCTTGAACTTCATTGGCGGATAGACGTATATCTCCCTGAGCCATGCAAGGTAGAGGGTGTCGTCACCTGAGATTTTTATCCCGACTCTGGTGCCGCCTAATCTGGTGAATCCCTTAGTGGCGCCGGAGATGGTAGGACCGTTGATTTCATTGGTCGTAATGACGGCTCGTGAGGATTTGATGTCGGCAGGAGTTTCGGACGAGGCAGAAGGTGGGGCAGCATAAGCAAGCGTACTTGAGGTGGCATCTGCAAAGCTATAAGAAAAAAGGAATAGCAACAATATGATATGTCTTACATTAGTTATCATCTGTTGCTATCCTTTCAATATCTGTGCCAAAGTGAAATACAGCCCGTAGCTCAGTTTTGCACATCAAGCCACAGGCACGAGTCTCACTCGGCTTTTTTGTTTTTACGTTTTAGTTGAGCCTCAAGCGAAGCTATTTCCTTCTCTTGATTGTTGATGGTTTTGAGAAGTTCGTTGAGCTCTTCGTTTTCTATGGTTGACGGGTATTGTTCTTCCACCATCTGCAAGAAGTCGGCAAGTACGTTCATGTAGTTGGTAAAGGCATCGTACGACGACTCAAACAGCGCGTGGTTGGTTGTCTGGTGGTTCATGAAGAGCAGGTGCGATACATCTTGAAGCATGAGCCAGTCGCGTTTGAGACGCTTGTCAGAGCATAGTTTGACGCGCTCTGCCACAGCATATAGTTTCTGTATGGCTTCTTGCTGAAGATAGTTGCCATTGAAGGTGGCAAGGTCCTTTGCCTCGCCTGTCCACGTGATGGGATAGGGAACGCTGACAGTATCGGCAGGTGTGTTTTTCTTGATAGCCTCGGTTGGTGTTACAAAACCTATTTCGCGCTCCAAGGCGAAGAACGGCATGGCACGAAGGAAGTCGAAGATACCCGTCTCGGCGCTCTGTATGATGCCGAAGGTCTCAGCACCTACCCAAATATTCACTATCTGTTCTTCTTTGGGAAGTTCAGCAAGTCGCTCAGCATAGTGCTCTGCGTCGAAGGGCTGGTTCTTCCAATTGGGGTCGGAGAAATGGAACGAGAGCTCATCGCTTAGTTGGTTGTTACGCAGCAATACGCGCAACTTCTGCGAAGAAGCGGAGCTATATACGTAATTGGGAGACTTCCATGACAATATGTGTTTTGCACCCTCAGTCATCATAGCTTTGTAGCCCATCTGAGCTACATGGTATGCAATCTCGTCAGAGTAGAGCAACTCGGTATTCCAAACGACAGAGGGCTTAACGCCAAACAGACCTTCAATCTGCTCTGCATGCATGCGGAGCTGGTCTTCAAAGTCTGACATGTTGTACTCGGCTGCGAGTGAGTATGCAAATGGAGTAACCACTAATTCAACGCATTTGCTGCCAACGAGCTCTTTGATGATGTCAATCATCTCGGGCGCATACTGCTGGAACATCTCCAATGTCACACCGCTCACCGACAAGGCACAATGGAACTTGCCGTGCGACATGCGAACCATATCGCTCAGGGTGCGGCACAAGGGAAGATAACTCTTTTCCACGAGCCATGTTGTATGGTCCTCGTTTTGCATGTCATCATAGTAGTAGTGGTCCTGACCGATATCAAAGAAGCGATAGCGTTTCAGGTGGTTGGGGGCATGCATCTGGAAGCAAAAACTGATATTCATATATGTAAGGTTTTAATGTTTTAATGATTTATTGTTTTAATGTTTTTGTTGGTGCGCAGTGCTTTAATGATATGCAGAAAGCACTTTGTCGTAGATTGCTCTGACTTTTAGTCCGGCGTCGTACCAGCGTATGTTGTTCACTTCTTCACGGCCGAGTTCGCTCAGTGAGCGGTACATGGCAGGATAGTTGACTATCGAATATATGGCGTCTGCCATAGCGTCGATGTCCCAATAATCGGTCTTGATGGCGTGGAAGAGTATCTCGGCACATCCTGACTGATGTGATATGATGCTCGGACAACCTACCTGCATAGCCTCAAGCGGCGATATGCCGAATGGCTCGCTCACTGATGGCATTATATATACGTCCGATTCGGCGAGCATCTGCTGCACTTGTTTGCCGCGCATGAACCCGGGGAAGTGGAACTTGTCGGCTATGCCGCGGCGTGCCACAAGGTCAATCATCTGGTTCATCATATCGCCCGACCCTGCCATCACGAAGCGCACACCTTTGGTCTTGGCAAGTACGCGCGCAGCGGCTTCTACGAAAAACTCAGGTCCCTTTTGCATTGTTATGCGGCCAAGAAAAGTCACTATCTTGTCCTTGCGCTTGTGCTTTTGGAACTCCTCGGGGTTAGGTAGCGGCTCAACAGCGTTGTGAACAGTAGAAACTTTGTCGGGATTGATGCCGTATTTCTCTATCACCGTGTTGCGTGTCAAGTTGCTAACGCACATTATATGGTCGGCCTCATCCATGCCGCGTTTCTCTATTGAGAATACGGTGGGGTTGACGTTGCCGCGTGAGCGGTCGAAGTCGGTGGCGTGAACGTGAATAACCAACGGCTTGCCGGAAATATGTTTGGCAAATACACCGGCGGGGTAGGTCAGCCAGTCATGAGAGTGAATAATATCGAAATCCAGAGAGTGTGCCAATACCGAGGCTACAGCCTCGTAGTTGCCTATCTCTTCAATGAGATTGTCAGGATAGCGCCCAGAGAAGCCTACGCAACCTAAATCATCGGTTCCGATACGAGTGTAGTCGTAGTGGATACCGTTGCGCAGATGATAATACTCCTCAGGCGACATCTTGCCTGCCATGCGCTCGCGTACGTAGTCGTATGGCACGTCTTTCCAAACTATAGGTACTGAGTTGGCACCTATGATCTTAAGAAACGACTGGTCTTCGTCTCCCCACGGCTTGGGAATGACGAAGGTTATATGCATATCTTCCTGCTGTGCCATTCCTCGTGTCAGACCATAGCTCGCCGTGCCAAGACCTCCGAGTATATGAGGCGGAAATTCCCACCCGAACATTAGTGCTTTCATGCTATAGAAACAGATTCTTAAGTTTTATGATTCTCAGGATCTACTTGAACTATTCAAAGATTCTGGTTGTTCTCTTCTTGTTTTTTTGCTTCGACGGTTTTTATTACCGATATCACAGCTGCCACTGATGGAGCAAACGACATGCCTCCGTGTCCTTTATAAGGCGGGTTGCCATCGTAAATCTCGTTGAGCGTGCCGATACATAATGCCGACATCTCCACCTCGAAACCTACAAGCATGCGCTCCATGAAACTCAGGCCGCTCTGCTTATATACCTGCATATACGCATTGGCGTATGCCATTATCGTCCACGGCCATACCGGACCGTTGTGGAAGTTGTGGTTCCGTTCTTTCTCACCGCCAATGTATATTGGGCGATAGTCGCCGCTCTTGGGCGATATGGTGCGCAAACCACGCGGGGTCAAGAGCTCTTTGGTGCATATATCCACCACTGCCTTCTGCTGTTTACGGTCGAGCGGAGAGAAAGGCAAGCCGGCTGCCCAAATCTGGTTCGGACGGACTTCTTTGTTGTGGTAATTGTCAATCACGTAATCATCAAGGTAGAAGCCGTTCCAGAAAGTGCTGATAAACGACGATTTGCATAGTTCTGCTTGATATGTCAGAAGGTAGGCACGATGCTCTTGTCCCGACTGCTCAAGCATCTGCCCTACGAAGCACAATGCGTTGTACCAGAGTGCGTTTATCTCCACTATGTAGCCGGTGCGCGGCGTTATGGGACGTCCGTTCTCCATGGCGTTCATCCATGTGGCGGGGCGCTCAATGCCGTCAACCCATACCAGTCCGTTGGAATGTAGTTGCAGGCGCGGATGGCGCTGTTTGCGGATAAACTCTAACACATCTGCTGACAGCTGTCCGTATTTGTCGGCTGCGGCTTTCAGCCCGAAGTGTTCGGCATACTGCTGAACTGAGCGTATAAACCAGAGCAGTGCATCTGGCTCGTCAAGACCGAGCAGGTGCGAGGTGGTTTTCTGATAGCGAGAGGCAGAGTCAGGGTCACCGAGGAACTCGCGAACCTCATCTACGGCGGTCTTGTCCATTATGGCTTCCCAGTACTCAGGGCGGTCAATCATCAGCGTGCAAGGCGCAAGCGAGAAGAACTGCTCGCGTGCGGTAGCTTTGAACCACGGATAGCCTGCCAGAAGGTGGCATTTGTCGCCTTCGCGCTTGTAAAACTGTGCTGCAGAGTTCTTCAGACATGCAAACATGCTGTCGCGAACTATACGGCGCTTGAGCTCTTTCTCCCAAGTGGATTTCAGTGTGCGTGGGCTGACTTCTGTTATTCCCGCAGCAAAAATCACCGACTCGCCTTTCTTCATCGGCAACTCGAAGTAGCCCGGGACGAGCAGGTCTTCGCGGTAGTCGTAGCCGCGCTCCTGTTCTTTCTGATACTCTATGCCTTTGTACCAGTGTGGCTCATGCACATACGTGGGTTGCTTTGAGAACTGCATGAACAGTTGCGGGAAATGCTCATACATGCGGTTGACGCGTCCGTTCTCTACCTCGTCCATATTGCTATTGGCAAACGGGTTCTCATGCGTGAGCTCGTTGACGGAGCGGAATGCAAGGAATGGACGGAAACGGATGGTGGTTGGTGAGTGAGCCTCAATGAGTGTATAGCGAATTAGAATACGAGGCTCAAACGATACGAGCAGTCTTTCTTTGGTCAGTACCACTCCGCCTACACGGTATGTAGTACGGGCTATGACCTCGCAGTCGAACTCACGGATGTATTTGTGTCCGTTGGGAGAGAAGTTCTGCTCACCGTACTTATGAAGACCCAGATTGAACTCTGCTCCGTGCTGTATGACGGTCTCGTCTAATGAGGAAAGCAGCACGTAGTTGTCGTTGCCTAAGTCGGGCAGAGGCAGAACAAGTTGGCCATGATACTTGCGAGTGTTGCAATCGACAAGCGTGGAACTATTATACACGCCGGCACGATTGGTGCGTATCATCTCATTGGATAGTGACCTCTCAAGATTGATGAGAAGTGCCTTGTCAAAATTAAGATATGACATGTTTTACGGTTTTTTTCTTATTGCGCTGCAAATTTAGGGATTTTATTTGTAAAATACAAATAATACCCGTGTTTTCTGCAAGCAATATACGTTAGAGCATCACATTTTTTTGTCAGAGAAACTTTTCGTCGGCATCGGCAACAAAACGGCGTATCTGCTGTTCGTTTTGTTTGCGGCAGATTAGTAGCACTCCTTCTGATTCAGCTACGATATAGTCCTCCAAACCTTCTATTACTGCAAGCTTTCCAGACTCTAAGGTTACAATGTTGCGCCGGCTGTCGTAGAAATTGGCATTGGCATTGATAACAGCATTGCCGTTTTCGTCTTTGCTTTGAAGCTCGTAGAGCGAGCCCCATGTGCCTACATCACTCCAACCGAAGTCGGCAGGCATGACCATTACGTTATGAGCTTTCTCCATTATGCCGTAGTCAACGGAGATATTCTCGCACTCTTGGAAATGCTCATTTATGTATGTCTGTTCTTGTTTGGTGCCCATAACATCCGTGCCGTTTTCAAATACCTGCCATACTGCAGGCAGATGTTGCTTAAAGGCTGCAACGATGGTTCTCAGATTGAAGATGAACATACCGGAGTTCCATAGGTAATCGCCGCTTTTAAGATATTGTTTGGCAGTTGCCAAGTCGGGCTTTTCACGGAAGCAGCTCACTTGATAGATAGCGTCACCGTTGATCCCGAGCGGGCGTTTCGAGTCGCTTAATTGTATGTAGCCATAGCCGGTCTCCGGACGAGTGGGAAGCATGCCCAAGGTGACAATGTCCTGGTGGTCCGCCACGTATCGCAGTGCCGTTTGCAGAGTCTTGCGGAACGCTTCGGTGTCGGTTATCAGATGGTCGGACGCAGCAACAAGAATATTAGCCTCTGGATTGGACGACAAGATATGTGTAGCGGCGTATGCAATGCAGGGCGCAGTGTTGCGTCGGCAAGGCTCAAGCAGCACGTTCTCGGGCATTAGGTCAGGTACATGCTCGAGTACGAGGTCGCGATATGCGGCATTAGTGGCAACGATGATGTTCTCGGCAGGTATGAGTCCGCGAAGGCGGTCAACAGTAAGCTGCAGAAGCGACTTGCCGGTGCCGAAGAAGTCGAGAAACTGTTTTGGACGATGGTTGCGGGAATATGGCCAAAAGCGGCTGCCTATGCCGCCTGCCATAATGATACAATAGTTGTTGTTCATGGTTGGTGATATTTCTGTCTGCCGCTATTTTGAAAAGTCGGCAGTGCGTTTAAGGTCTCCTGATTTGGTTACAACTCTGCTTCAGTCACATCACCTATGAGCGTGGCAGCCGATGCAGAGGTTATTTTTGCGTGAATAATTTCGCCTATATGTCTGTCTTTGCTCGGGAATACTACGGTTTTGTATTGCGAGGTCCTGCCGTACATTTGCTCGCGGCTGCGTTTGGCAAACCCTTCAACGAGTACTTCTACCGTCTTGCCCACTTCGCGTCGGTTGCTTTCGAGCGATAGTTC
>CAMHGK010000075.1 GCA_946184695.1 uncultured Bacteroidales bacterium
TTCCTTTTTTATTCTATAATTATGTATACTGTCATCACATTCTTTCTTCCTAATCCACTTTCTGAGGCGATAAATATATGTATCTAAAGTACGGACATAATCAGGCATAGAAGTTTGGTCATTCTCAACTCTTCCATCTTCAATCATCTTATTCCATACTTCTGCTGCGTGTTGTGACTGCAATTCAAAAGTCATTGGACTATATCGCAAATGGTGAGCTTTAAGTAAGTCATAATCCGTCAAATCAACGCCTCGTGAGTTCTGATTTGAGAAGAACGTATACGCCAAATCAATTGATGTGTTCTGCAAAACAAGAACACTAAATTCTAATAGATTCAATAGCTTTGCCACATAGTCGCGAACATTCAAATGACGATTTACATACTCATTAATAAGATGTTTATTATATGCTACATACTCAATTGACTCGTTTGAAGAAAACTGCTCATTAAGTAAGCTCGTTTCCACACCTAACTCAGACAACAACAATGCAAGGGTAATAAGTCTTTGCTGGCCGTCAATAATGTCATACTTGCCATCATGAGAGTGAAGAATGATTGTCCCCAGACGGTAAGGAACGTTGTTACTCGATGAAACATGTTCAAAAACGTCATCTAATAGACATTTTACATTTTCTTCTTCCCAGCAATATATTCGTTGATAATTGGGAATGCTGAGAGGTATCTGCACCAAGTCTTTATATTTCCTTTCAAAAATATCAACAGTATCCGATTGCACTGGAAGACTCTCGTCACATGGGATCGTTTGCTTTTCAAACGTAGGTAGTTTTAAAGTCAAACTATCTAAATTTTTATTAAATATGTCCATCATGTACGAAAGTGTATGATATAAATCTTCAATAGTATCTACCTTATTTGCATGTTGGCATCGATACCCGGCCCCCCATTCAGACCAAATTAGTTCATCACTATTTTGAGTTTTATTTATCAAACAGTCAATCAATACTCCATATTTTGACTCCCAATCTCCTTCAAAATGTAATTCTACTCTGCCATTCCAATTACGATCTATTCTATATTCATAGTGAAGATCCTTGTCATATCCATCTATGAAAATCTGTATATAACGACTTGTTTGCCAAGAACCAGAAGGGCAGTTGGCGGTGATGGCATAATTTGAGAACCTTTTTTTTAGCATTTTAATGCTCCAATCATTTATATATAGCATATGATATTTATTTGGTAATTTTTATTGATTTTTAGTCAACATTTTCAATTCCTGCCGCAGAAATAATGCTTTAGAGTGTCTATCTGGTGATGAATTTATCTACGCTTTATCCATGAACGTCCACTATTTGTGCTGTAATAGAGTCCTCTGGATGTCTCAGCAAGAACTTCTTTGCCTCCATCTACGAGAGTTCGGAATTCGCCACATGAAGAGCCGGAATATCGGAGCACCCAAGAACGACCACTATTCGTAGAATAATAAATACCCTTATTGGTTATTGCAAGAATCTCATTGCCATATGGCAAAAGATCTATAAATGTACCACAAGATGAACCAGTATAACGGGTTACCCACGAACGACCATTGTTAGTGGAATACTCTATTACATTTTTGGCAGGATTGATATGTATCATTTCACTACCGAAAGAAATCATTTTAGGCATAATTGTTTCTGTTATGTTATAATATTTCTCTTGCAATCCATGCACAGGCTTCTGCATCAGCAAGTGCGTGGTGGTGATTGGTTAAATCGTAGCCACATGCGGCAGAAACAGTGTGCAGTTGGTGGTTCTCCAATGAACTGCCGAAATGCCGACGCGAAGCACAAAGCGTGTCGCGGAATTCATATTCTGGATAAGCAATCTCATAGGCAGCAAAAACAGCACGCAGACACCCTTCGTCAAAACGCGCGTTATGCGCCACAAAAGGTACTTCACCATCTTCGATATAAGGGAAATAGGCATGTACTTTTTCCAACAATCTTTCCCATACTTCCGGGAAGAAGTCGGCTTCATCTGTGTCAAGGTAGCCTAAACCATGCACCTCTTGGCAGAACCATGCATAGTAGTTAGGCGTGGGCTTCACCAAAGAATAGAACGAATCAACTATTTCTCCGTTCTTTACAACGACAGCTCCTACAGAACAAATACTGCTACGCTTGCCGTTAGCGGTCTCAAAATCTAAAGCTACAAAATCTCTCATACCCACGACTCCTTTCCTTTATAAATGCTATGCAGACATTCAGCATCTGCTGCAAACTCTGCGCGTACCGACTCCGGAGAAAGCACCTCCACCTCAGAACCGTATTTGCGTAGTTCTTGCAAGAACTCATAGGATGGCACCATGTAGTAGCGGAAGATAGAATAGTCATCGTTGCGCTCAATCTCTTCTTGCGAAGCATGAAGCGGAAGCGTACGTAGATAATTAGCCTGCATAGCGTCAATACATATCTTTATCTCTTCCGGCTTTTCTCCAATGCCTGTTACTCCATACGTGTCTTTGAAATACCTCTCTGCATCAAAGTTCTCAGGCAGTTGGTATTTCTGTTTGGTGGGTTCGATGGCATGAATACGATCCAACGAATAGATAAGCATTTTGTCCAAATCCGGCGAGTAAGCCAACAGATACCAACGCTGTTTGAACATCTTCAGGCAGTATGGTTCTACAACAAAAGTAGAAGAATGTGTTTTACCAAAACCTTGATACGTCATTTCGATAGCTGTTTTGTCGCGCAATGCCTCGATAATCGGGGCAAGGAATTGCTCTCCGGCAGGGACCGGCTCAATGAGAATCTGGCTGCTCAACTCTTTGCTGTCTTTGAGCAAACTATTAACAGACATGAGGTTCAGCAGGCGTGTGCGCATGTCCGCCCCGCGCAAGTCAACTGCCTCCTCGATATAATACTCATTATTGGAGTTGCATCTGATATGAACATCGAAAAGCGACTGAATAGTATCTTTCCAACGGTGAAAATTACTCTCGGGGATATAATCCTGTTTGTAGTCGTTCACGGACGAGTGTGCCCATTTCTCGTCTATCGCCGCACGTGAGATAGGACCGCGTGCGATAGTATTCAGTAACCAGATGTAGCACTCAAACAGATAAGCAGTGGATGATTTATTCATAATTCTTGCGCGTTTTTAGCGTTTCGGCTGCAAAATTACTGCTTTGCGCTCCCATAAAGTGGATGTCTCCGCAAAAATACTACATTTTTTTTGACATATGCAAGATGGAGAGGGATTTTTCAAAGCAGTCCGATGTCTTCAAACAGCCGGCGGTAGGATGCGGCTTTGTTGTCAAGGGAGAGCGGGTAGGCGCGTGAGGAAGATGGCATCCGCCAAAAACGGATGGTTCTGTCGGCAAAGTCAGCCTCGATATATTCGCCGACTTTTGGAATGGCGCAATGAAGATTTTCTGCTAATGTCTGCGCGGCTTTGCCGCCTGTGCAGCAGAGGTTGTGGCAGGACGGTATCTGTTGCAGTAGGGTAGTGATGTCAGTCTGCTCCACTATCTCCAAGTGTTCGTCCGCTGCATTGCCTTGCAATCGGATGACCGCCTGCGCCGTGTCGAAGATAGCAATACCTTTTTCTTTGCAGAAAGCGACAATCTCCTCATACCGAAAGCTGCTCTTTGCTCCGTTCTCCTTCAGCGCAGCGGTCTTTGTTACTTTCAGCGCAGCGTTCTTTGCTCCTTGTTCCACAAAATGCTCTTTGTCGCCGAAGAAAGCCAGTCCCATGATTCGCCACATGTCGTTCTGCGGGTTGGGGTAGAAGAAATCCATGCACCACCGTTCTTTGGGTGGCGGAAAACTGCCCAGCATCAGTATCTGCGCGTTGGACGGCAGAAACGGCTGCAACAGATGCCGCTCTATGTTCGTATAATTATACATAGAAATTCATAGCAAAGATATTCAAAATAAATGATATCTGCAAATATTTTCAACACTTTTCCGAAGGATGTGGCAGTTTTGTTCCGAAGATTGTGGCTATTTCATTCCGAAAGTTCCCTGCCACATCCCATATAGCCCCCCTCCACCCTTGCCTTTCATTATAAGGGAATAGGAAAGGCGCGGATTATTACCTCAACAAATAGATAATCACAAGCAAATAACTATTAACTAATACAAGAGACTGTCTAACGACAAACAACGTCAGACAGCCTCTTGTTTTTAACAAGGTGGTTTTGTGTTATTTAACCCAAATATATCATTAGCGTTTTGATGATTATGATTCTGGTTATATTTTTGAGTAGATTTTTTGCCGGTTTGAAGGCGCAATGGGGTTCCATTGTAACTGAAAAGCGGTAAAAAAGATGACAAAAGATATCCTTATAAGCGCGAAATGGTCTAATGACCGATTTTGGTTTAACCGAATATCATTATCCTTTCAGTACCATGATTGGCCATAGTTGGTGAAGCGGACGCACAAGGTCGGCTTGGTTATTCATAACCGCCTTAATGTCCTTATATGCACCGGGGGCTTCGTCTAACTGCCGCTGATTTTTCATAAAGTGCACTATATTCTGACTATCCATAATATGCTGTTGGTCCTTCAAGTCAAGACGTCGACAAGCATCTTTGCGCCCCATCACACGGCCTGCACCATGTGAGCAACTTTCAAAAGATTCAGGATTACCCAATCCTTCCACTATAAACGAACTTGTACCCATAGAACCGGGGATAATACCTATTTCCTGACCAAAATGGTGTTCCCAGGCGGCATAGTTATGGGCAATGTTAATCATAGGCTCAACGGCTATATCGGGCATGTGTTTTTCGAGAATCTCACAGATACGAGTCATCATCAGTTGACGGTTGCAGAAAGCGAAGTCCACACAGTAGTTCATCGCTTTCCAATAATCTTTGGCTTCGGGCATTTGAATTGGCAAGAACTCTAATCCGGGAGTTACATCTGAATAAAACCAGCCGCATAGTTGCTTGGCTTTCTTGCTATAGCGATCTGCTATTCCCTTTCCAAAATTGCGGCTACCGGAGTGAATCATTATCCACAGATGATTATCGGCATCTTTTTGTAATTCAATAAAATGATTTCCTCCGCCAAGCGTACCTAATTGATGAAGAGCAGATAGATACAACCCTTTCACTTCCGGCATAGATTCGATATCATAACCTTGCGGCATCAGTTTCTCAGGTTGTGGTTCTTTATGATGGTCGAAGCCGAAAGGAATAGTATTGCGGATATCGTTGGCAATGCTCACAAGTTCACGACGATCAAGGACACTAATATCTGTGTTTGTCTTGATCGCGCACATACCGCAGCCTATATCCACGCCAACGGCATTAGGCACAACCACACCATTTGTGGCAAGCACACCGCCTATAGGCATGCCAAGCCCTGTATGTGCGTCAGGCATAAGAGCCACATGATGGAAGGCAAAAGGCAACATCGCTAAGTCACATGCCTGCGCCATAGCAGAATCTTCAATGTCTTCAAGCCACATCTTAAGTGGCACACGATTTCCGGTAACGACTTTCATAATAGTAATTGGTTAGTAATTAAAAACATATAATCAGGCAACAAGCAACATGACAATGACCAATGCTCTACCCGCTGAGCTATCTCTATTTCTACCACAGACTAATCCTGTGGAGGAGAAATAGAAAGCAGGATTCGAACCTGCGACACCTGGTTTACGAAGTATGTCAAATCTACGGCACTGATTATGAGATTAGTTATTCATCAAAACTATTCACATTGCCTTCGGCGACAGAAATATAATTCAGGAAATGCTCTGAAAAGCCGGCAATTTCAGCCGTCCATACACCTTTATAGTTAATTCCTTTGGTATGTGCACTTACATCGCAGATATAGTTCTTTTTCCCAAATGGCTTAGGAGTGCGTCTGTTGGGGAAATCACAATCTTGCGAATCGAAGAAAACAATAATTCTGTCGAATTGCTTCTCTGCAAACTTTTTCTCACACCATTCTAAGCACTGACGAGTAAAAATACCACCGCAACCTAAACGCTTCTCGGATTCTTTAATCTGTTGTATCAGCCCAAAACCATATTTAGGATAAAGAATATGTTCTGAAGAGCAAACGCGAGTATTATCATTTCCGGCAGTTGCCACTAACTCAAAATTTTCACATTGGTTGATGGCTAATATCGCCATCGCACAAGCCGCGTCTAATCTATTAAATGTAGATTTTGCCGATAGCGCTGCATTCATTGAGCCGCTAACATCTATTATCATAAGCGTGTTTCCCTGCAAACGAGGTAATTGTTTGTAAGACTCAAGCATCGTAAGTTCTATTTGATGCTCAAACTCAGGAACCTCTCGTACTGCCTTGATAAAATCGAATGGCAATAACATATTCGAGCGAATGTTATTAATGGCACAATCTATTACCTGACGTTCCACTTCAGCCTGCTTCATATTCCGCAAGTTGCGTAGAGTTGCCATCGCACCAAGTTTACGCTCATCAACAAGACGAGTCCATGTTGCTTTCTTATCCTGCCCTGTACTAAGTGCCACTTCCCATGTATCAGGAGTCTGCAATTTTCTGTCTGCAATGCGTTTGAACAATGCTGTTTCTTCCTCGTTTCGGGGCTTAGGATGGCACACGAACATCACATCGCGGAGTTTGATAGGCGCTTCTCTATCATATTTTGCGAACTGATATTCATCGAAATTATGAAACGCATCTGCAAGACCATATTGCGCTTGTTTGCAAAGCGGCTTCTTACCATCATGCCAATATAGTGCCATGAAATCAGTCAGCATATCTGCACGAGTGATAATCTGCGGAAGCAATTGTCTCACATACTTGCGATGCCCTTCATGCTTACACATCTCTACGGCAATAAACAAAGGCGTATGGCGCAATTTCTGCTCTTTACGTGCCTGAAGCGCAATATTATATACTTCTTCAGGTTCACAAAGAGGAATAAGCCGAGTAATCTCATCAGCAACCGACTTACCATCCATATATGCAATGTCCTCCCACAAAAGATTTGCCATTACAGCACGTCGCAAGGAAAGCACATCCGATTGCTTCGCTGCCATTGCCCCATTGCCACACGCAAGACGTTCACTCGCGAAAACGTTGCTGAAACTGTTTGTAGAATTAAGTTTGCTCATAGTTGTATGTATTTTTATTCATAAGGTATAGGAGCAACAATCGATATGAGTGTAAGTTTAGTTCACGGCACTGCAGTAACTCATATCTACGGGCAACCTATTAGCGGAAGCGGCAGGAATCGAACCTGCGGAGCATTGCTGCTCGCCTCGTTAGCAGTGAGGTGCTTTCGACCACTCAGCCACACTTCCCAAAGGCAGGAGCAACGGACGATTGAGTCGAGGGGGACAGCGCGATGATTGCTCATCAAATCCCCCTCTATGTTTAGTCAAATGACAAGGTAACTAACCTGTTGGAGCTGCGAAGTAACCCAATCTAACAGCATCCTGCTATAAAATGCAGACGCAACATACGAGAAGAGTATAAAAACCCGAATTATTAGTTCGGTGCCATTCGGCTAAAGGATACGAATTCCAGAAGTAACTCTTCTCTACAGCAGTCTGCTATGTCAATGTTCGCTTTTTTCAGGAGCAGCAGGATTCGAACACACGAAATCCGGTTTTGGAGACCGGCACCTTAGACCACTCGGTCATGCTCCAGTATAGTGCTTTTTTTAATTTCGCTGCAAAATTACCGCCTTAGTGCGCAAAAACATTGCGCAGTTAGAAAAAAAAACTATTTTTGTGCGATTTTTTCAAAAAAAAGTTATGTCAAGTTCCAAAAACAGCCTTTTGAGGTACAAAACCATCGACAACTGCCTGCGCAACCGCAATCGTAAATGGACGCTCCAAGATTTAATGAAAGCATGCGAGCAAGCTCTCTATGAGTATGGTATGAGCGGTATCGGAATGGCGAGTCGCCGCACCATACAAATGGACCTCCAGTTTATGCGCAGCGAAGCCGGTTATTCTGCTCCAATTATTGTAGTTGAGCGTAAGTACTACACCTACGAAGATCCTGAATACTCAATCACCAAAGCCCCTATCAGTAAAGACGATGTTCGTCAGTTGAGTGAGGCGGTCGGACTGCTCAAACAGATGACCGGTTTCTCTACAATGGAAGGCATGGAAGATATAGTCAGTCGTTTGGAAGACCATGTGGCAAGCATGCGTACTCACCAAAAGCCTGTTATCTATTTTGAGCGGAACGACCGCTTGGCAGGCTTGCAATTTATTCCTACTATCCATCAGGCTATCCTTGACAAGAAAGTGCTGAAGATTTGCTATAAGTCATTTCGTGCGTTTGAGCCTCACACCTACTTTTTCTCACCATATATTCTAAAAGAATTTCGCAATAGATGGTTTTTGTTTGGTCGCCACAGCAAGGCTAAAATGCTTGTGGCTTTTGCATTAGACCGTATGTTGTCGGTAGAAGTGAGTGAGACAGAGAAGTTCCATGCAGACCCGAGTTTTGACCCCGAATTATATTTTGAGAATATCGTTGGCGTAACCAAGAGTGATACGCCTATTCAGTTAGTGCGATTTTGGGCTTCAGCCGACGAGGCTCCGTATATTCAGACCAAACCGATTCATAAAAGTCAAGAATTGGTTCAACAAAACGAAGACGGGAGTGCTGTTTTTCAAGTACGAGTGATAGTTAATAACGAGTTGATTCGCGACTTAATGGGCTATGCTGAAGGCGTGTGCGTGCTTAGCCCTCGCTCGCTTGTTAGAATCATACAGAAAAAGTATGTACTCGGACTGAATCGGTATCAAAAGAGCGCGGGTGAATGATAGAATACACCATACTATTAACAAAAACCTATTCGTTGATATTCAGTCTTTCTGCCTTCAAACTTATCTCTGATAGCAACATATTCTTTAATTTGTTCTTTTGAAATGGAAGGCTTCATGTTTTGTATGGACTCCTCCAACATTTCCATTGTCAAAAAGTCTTGTCCTGCGCGATTAGCAATTCGCTTTGCGTCATCCACGATTTTCTCTATATCGGCCGAGACAAACCCTTCTGTCAAAGACGCTAATTTATCTAATTCGATTACGCCGTTTAACGCTACTCCATTCAAATGAATAGCGAAAATGCTACTACGTGTTCCCTTATCCGGCAAAGGGAAGTAATACTTGTTTTCTAACCTGCCTGAACGAAGTGCAGCAGGGTCAATGTCTAATGGCCTATTAGTGGCTCCAATAACTATTATTCCTTTTTTTCCGCAGTTGTTGAGCCGCGTAAGAAACACATTCACTTCTCCGCTTGTATGCACATTATGATGGTTTTCCCTCTTTGCTATAAGCGCATCAACTTCGTCAAGGAATACTATGCATGGAGCGGCTTCTTCTGCTTCCTCAAATAGTTTACCGATACTTCCCTGAGCACCATGAATATATGGTGTCGAAAGGTCGGCACAATCGACATATTTGAAACTGCATTTTATTTCCTCTGCCAGTTTCTTTGCAAAATAGGTTTTACCACATCCCGGTGGACCATACAAGAGAAAACCATTCGGCAGAGATAGTTTTAAGGCCTTTGCCCTTTCAGGATTTCTTATAATATCAACTATATCTGATTTGAGTTTTTCTTTCAAATCCTGCAATCCTGCTACTGCTGCAAAGCCCTTTAGTTCTGTGATATGTGAGGAGTCTGGTTGTGTCGGGGTATCAGAATCTTCCACCATTCTACCAAAACTTTGATACAACGAGATTAAGACATCAGTCTTTGGATAAAAATACAGATTGCCATAGATAAATTTGGCTTCATGGTAATTTAGCACTAACTTTTCAGCGTCAGTTAGCTTGTCGTATTCCTCTGCCACAATAGTTCTAATTGTTTCCTCAAGGCATGGATATAATTTGTCATACCCCCATCCTGCCCATTTAATACCTGAAACAACATAATCGAAAGGAGTGTAATATGATGGGCATCTGAATTCAAATTTCTGAATATCTAATGTTTCATTAAGTTTTGATTTGATATGTTCGTTTACTTTGTGTTGTATAGCAATCATGCATGCGCCAACATCCTCCTTCAATTTCGTTATAAATGGCTGTAGAAATTCCTCTCGGATATTGTCAATTGCAGATTCTATTTCTCCATTTTCTTGCTCGTTTAGAAAAGCACCTATCAGCTGTGCATATTCAGGATAGAAACCTAAGTTTTGTGCGAAAGCCTCTGACTCGGCTCTATATGATAACTTTTGATGGCGCACTCGTAGAGCTGGTCTTCAGTCTCTGCAAGTGGATATTTTTTCCGCAAGTTATGTAAGAATGTTTCTTTGTATGTCATATCGATTATCTTATGTATGATGTATAAATCGGATTCTATTAATTTCTTCTTCATGCTGCTTCAAAATATCTCGAATGAGTCTATCATGAACATCAGCATTAAAACTATATGGCAATTTCTTTCGCTTCTTTTCCTTTTGCATTTTATCAATGCGCGCAAGCACATCTTGAAGATTGTTCGAAGTATCTATATATGATACTATGCTTTTTTTTTCTAAATACCAAAGAACGGAATCGCGCTCTTTTACAACTGCTTCATTAAGTATCTTATGTGGAGTTCTTTCATTGAGAACAGCATGAGAAATCATCCTATCAAGACTCATTATGTGAGCCATTTCATATATTAGTGAGTAGAATTGTGCTAAATAATTTTTGCAAAAATCATAACAAAGGAGATATTTTTTCACTAAGGAAGTATTGTATTCAAGAATAAAATCCCAATCCATATCTTTGAAATACCTATTCCTCTTAAAATAGT
>CAMHGK010000076.1 GCA_946184695.1 uncultured Bacteroidales bacterium
TTATCAACAATTATTGATAAAAGGGGGTGTGCCAATAGTTTTGACACACCCTCCTCGTTTTGGTTTCTTACTTTTCGTTGATTATATGTACATCGCACTGCGGGAACGGGATAGAGATACCTGCCTCGTTGAGTGCGTTGTAGATTATCTCTTTGGCTTTATAGACGTATGGTATTTGCTCTGCGACAAGCACCTTTTGCCTTACCACCAGATCCACCGAACTCTCGCTCATATCACCCATCACCACATATATGCCCTTGTCGGGATGCACTATTTCTCTGCCGTATTTGTCTTTGGTTCTAAGCACCTGCATGGCGTTCACTATCACATCGCGCGCTTTCTGCACATCGGTGCCATACGCCACACTCGCCACTATCTTAGTCAACTCGTAGGAGTTGTTGCGGGTGAGGTTGTTGAAGTTTTTGCCAAAGAGCGACTCATTGAGAAACGACATCTCGGTGTTGTCGAGTGTCTCTACCTGTACGCATTGGTAGTTGATGGCTGTCACTTTTCCGCGCACACCTTCGCACTCGATCCAGTCGCCTACTCTCAGACGCCCGCCCATGAGCTGTATGCCGTAGATGAAGTTGTTGATGATATCTTTCAGGGCGATACCAATACCGGCTGACAGACCGCCGGCAATCAGACCTAACGAACCGGTGGGTATGTTCCACACGTTGATGACCACTATAGCGTATATTGCCCAAAGTAATACGCTTATCAGGCTATTGCCCAACGAGAGGTTGATCTCGTTGTCGCGTATGTTGGTGCGTTTATGTTTATGCATGAATGTAGCGAATACGGCATAGTGGTATATGGCATGGACTGCCCGACTCAGATAGCGCATTATGAAGAACAAGATAACCAAGCTCACGATGCTGATGGCTGAGATGCTGAACGCCGCTTTACCTGTTGTGACATCGGGAATCGAAACGAAGGGGTCGTAGAAGTAGCGTGCGTAGAGGTCGGTGAAGTCGAACATATTGAGCGACATCATCACACTCCACGGAAGCGAGAGCACCGCTATGGTGGGGATTATCACCTCTTTGACCAAATCGTAGAACCATGTGGCACCGAACAGAAGCGTCTCACCGTCGTTGCCCGGAGCATAGGTGATACGCTTGCGCATATCGCTCACACGCTTGTCTAAATACTTCTCTTTGAAGCGGTCGAGCAATGCCGAGATGCAGAATATTGTAAGCAACGCTGCCAATAGGAAGAACCAGAATGCAAGATATTGCAATGCTGCAAAGCAGTAGCCAAAGAACGAGATAAATAGCGTGATGGCATAAATAGATAGTGCAACCCATCCGAGCACACTGTCAGTACGCGATATGCGCCCACGTACTCTGAGACATATTATCAGCTGCCATAGCACTGCTATGAGCAGAATTGGAGGCAGCAGGATATTGAGCACAATATCAGGAACGAAGATATTGCGCAGCATGATAATCACAAAAGAGGTCAGCAGGGTAGGTACATAGATGCGTCCGCCATTGTCGAGCTGTTCTGAGTTGATACGCAGCAGCAGCGAGCCGGATATTGCAAACAGCAGCCATAGGAAGGTGTGGAGATTCCTTACGCCCACCCGAACATAATCGCTATTTAGGCCGTAGTTGCCTACAAGAAGGAAATATACTATTGTACCCAACAGTATGGAAATCAGTGTCAACGGTTTCTGTGACAGGAATTTCCTGCATGGGGTAAACCTTTTCAGTAGCCAAAGCAATAGCAAGATAGGTAGCCATATTATGGCTAATACTATCAGTTGTCCAATGCTCAGCAGGACCAAAAAGGCTTTTTCGGTGCGACCTGATACCTTGTCGAAGTACTTATCGTCTTCACTGTTCCCATTGATAAGTCCTATCATATCATACTGGTCGCTCAGTTCGCGCTTCATCTTTGACCAATAATACCCGAATTCAGAGAGTATCTCAATATATGATATCTGTCCTTCTTGGTAGATGTAATTGTCTAAGTCGGTGTAGCGTTCTTCGGCGTAGTCGTAGGCTTCTTTGACTCTCAGAAATGCCTCCTGATAGTAGGTGCTGTCGGCAATTACCACTACGCGGTTGCTTGCATACATCTTCAGCAGTTCTGAGGTGTAGAGAATACAACTGTCGCGGTACATATTGCCTTGCTCGTCTAAGACATATATGGTAGAGCCGGTGTCGTTGCCCGCAATTTCTATTATCTCTTTTTCGAGTGGCGACATCGTACCTGCCAAATAGGTATCCAATGAGTCGTTGTGGTAAAGCAGACTATCCGGCACCAAATCTTCCGATATGCAGGTTAGTTCCGGCGGCAGTCGGCGCAGTGCTTCGATGAGGCGTGCATAACGGTCGATTTCGTAGTCCAAGCCGAGCAGAATCTGGTCGTACGGACGCTTGTTTTTGTTGAAGTCGTGATAGCCTGCCGTCACCTTGTGCAGCGCGAAGGCCATGTCGAGTGTGCGTCTCTGCTCCTGGGTATAGAGCAGAAGCGACAGCTCATTGGTCCCTTTTATCACGTTTAGCATACGCTGATGCTGGCGCTCATAGTCCACGTCTAAGGCATTCTGAGCCTCGCTGCGCTGGATGTAGGAATTTTTTAGCTCAGAGCGAAGTTCCTGCAGAGTGTTACTCAGCGAGCGTTCTGCGGGAGCCGAACATACAGCCATCGGCAAAAGCCATATAGCCATTGCGCAGAATAATTGTCTTGCTTTCATAAATCAATTATCAATTTTCAATTCTCAATTCTCAATTGCCAATTATTTCGCCGGCGCAAATTGAGGAGTGTACGGTTCTGCAACTGAACCCAAGTGTGAGCCATCGGTGTAGGCAATCGGGGCTGCGCTCAGCACATTCTTGAGCACTGAGGAATAATACTTCAAAGTAACCTCTTGTCCGTTTGCCGGTGAGCAGATATACAGATAGAACAGACCGTCCTTAGGTGTTGCCACGCCGAGGCACTCATCGCCGGCAAAGGCGGCTACAAGGTCTTCACCCGTCAGTTTATAGCCGGCTGCAGTGAGTTGCTCTGCCGTATAGACAGCAGACAGGTCCACCTTGACAACGGCGGTCATCGACGAGGTCATGTCGTAGTCGGCAGGAGCTGTCCATGAAGGTTTGGCTGCAGAGCCGATTATCGACTCGGGCTCGTTCTGCTTGCCCGGGTCTTTGCAACCTGCAGCCATAAGCAGCAAGGTGCAAAGAGCAATTGATAATAGACGTGTTTTCATATTCGTTGTTGTGTAAGAAGTTATTTATAGTTTGGAGTCTTGTTGTATGATCCCGGCAATCTGTTTAGAACGGGTAGCCTATTCCGAAGTTGACGCGCAAAGCATCGAGTGCTGAGGGTATGTTGTAGTAGTTGTTGATAGGTTGCGACTTGTCCGGTTTGCCCTCTTTGTCATACCTGTAGGTCTGATAAGGAGCATGTATGCCCACACCGAGGTCAAGGCGGATGACGAGTCCGTCGATGTCAAGACGAAGACCGGCACCCGTGCCGAGAGCTATCTGACGGGCAAACTCCGTGTTGCCAATGATGCCGTCCTGAATGTCGGTAGGTATCTCAAGGCGTGTGAGATAGTCCTCGTAGCCTGCTGCCTTGTAGAGGTCAGCCGTCGAGTACCAGTTCCACACATTGCCCGCATCTAAGAAGGTGGCACCATAGAGCTTCCATACTATGGGGAAGCGAAGCTCGAAGTTGGCTTCGAGTTTCAAATCGCCGGCATGGAAGAAGTTCTGGTTGTACTTGGTGGAATAGAAGTCGCCCGGTCCGTAGGCGTAGGGCGAGGCACTACGCATGCTGTTAGGTCCGCCGGCATAGAACCCCTCGGAGAGCGGAGCAAACTGCGAGTTGCCTATCGGTATGTTGGCTCCGGCATATAGGCGGGTGGCGATAGCCACTTTGTCGGTCAGGTTGAACTTGTTTCGCAGCTCTGCCGTCAGGCGGACGAACTGATTGAAAGTGAGTGCTCCTAACGGTTTGTTCTTCTCGTTCCATGAATGTCCGAAGGCGCAGTAGATGGCATTGATAAGGTTGCCTGACTCCTTCACTCCGAGGTCGAGCATGGTGTTTACGGCGCGCTTGGTGCGATAGTCGTTGTAGGTGAAGTTGTAGCTGATGGCAGGCACGAACTCATCGCCGGCAATGACCTTGATGAGTTGCGGATATTCAGCCGCTTTGTCCAGTAGGCTGTCGGATTCAGCCTTCATCTTTACCACCGAGAGCGAGAACGGCGTGAAGGCATGAGTGATGAAGCGCGAGGTGTGGAAGAAATAAGTAAACGACCCCGAAATCTTATGTACACCATAGCCGCCGGCTATGTTCTCATACTGATAGCCGAGCATGTAGCGAGTGTCGCCATCGGGGTTGTTGTCGCCTCCCCAATGAAGATAGGGCAGTACGAGCGAAGCATTGGCTCCTAACTTATAAGTATCGGTCTTCTTCGGATCTCCCGGGTGGCGGTTTCTAAGTGCCCAATAATAAGCTCCGTCGCCCTTGAGTGTGAAGGTCTCGCCATTGCCCATCAGGTTCTTAACCGACGATTTGAGAGTCAGATTCGGACCCAAGCTGTTGTTGGAGCGGTAAGCCACGCCGGCATCAGCCGTAAGCGAGTAGGTACGGAGCAGACAGTCTGTTCGGTATTTCTCTCGTCGTTTCCATTCGTTGGTTGCTAACACACCGAGTCCTGATTTATACAATTCGCCTTCGAGGATATTATTGTAATCGCGTTGCGAGAACAAGCGTAGCATAACATTGCCATCTTTGGTGAGTTTATAATCGGCTGTCAGATTACGCAGTAATCCGCTTGTGTTATTTACCTCGGGGTTGTCGGATATTGACGAGCCAACGGTGATTCTGAGTTTGTCTTTGAAAAACGACTTACTGATGGATATGTTCATGTCGTTGGTCTTGCCTGCGGCATGGTTGGTCTGTCCGCTACTGATGTCTATATCAACGAACTTACCCATTTTGGAGTTGGCCATGGCAGCATTGATACGGCTGTTGATGATAGACGAGAGGGCATAGCCTTCGCGTTGTGCTGCCACATTGCTCTCGCCTACATACATACCGGTGGCGAGCAGCGTGGCGGCTAAGCCCTCGCGGGTTTCTTCATCAAGCGACGCCAATTCATGGGTAACAGCCTCATCCGTGGGTGCTTCGAGGAAGAAGCCTATAGCATCCAATCCCAAAGAATCAATAATGCCATTAACTCTCACGCCGGTAGTGAAATCCACACGACGAGTCTCTTCGCCACCCGACTCGACATCGGCTTTTACCTGTTGCGAAGCTGATACGTTAACCATTGCCTGACCTAAAGGACCGTTGAATGAGACATTGCTACCCGAATCAACACGGAAAGGCATCACGGGGTACAAGCGTGGTGAATATCGTATCACTCCATCATCAACATCTACCCTGCCTGCTAAGTCCAAAGCTTTTTCAGCCACATCGTATCTGACATTGACCGTGCCATGCGGCTTGACCTGTGCAAGGTTCTTCTTGTCGATAGGGTAGGTGAGGTCGGTGGTGGGCAGAATGGTGACATCCACATCTGCCACTATGTTGTCAAGAGGTCCTGTCACCTTGCCCCGAATATCTGTGGCCAAGTCGCCATAGACGGGTACGGGACCACCTTTCGCCAACTTGGCAGGTGCAAAACTATCAGCCTCTAACACTACGCTCAGGCGCATGCTGTCAAGGTCTAAGCCGCCTGTCAGTGCAATGAAGGTGCTGTCTGCTCCATAGATGGGCAAGCCGTTGAGGTCCACGTGGTTGTGCTCCATCACGATAGGCGTCTCGCCAAGCGAGAGTCTTATGGCGTATGGCTTATATTCGGCTGAAACGGCAAGCGGCAGCACTTCGGCAGAGATGTCGGTCTTCTTAGGCAGACCGTCAATCGAAGCTTTGGCTCTGACGGCCCCTGACATGCCAATATCAGGCAGGTGAAGCAGGCTGTCGATGAGCGATAGCGGAATATCGTCTAATCGGATATTGGCTTGAAGAGCATTGGCATATCTTGCAGAAGGCGAGAGGGCAAGGTCAGCCTCGCGGCTGCCAAACTCCATATCTGCGAATGAGAGGTCGCTCATCGTCAGCTGTCCGTTGCCGCTCAGGCGGTTTTCGTCGCGCAGCAAATCGAACCATAGGTTGGCGTCTGCCTTCAGGTTGTGCAGAGTCATTATGCCGTCGGTGAACTTGGTGGAAGCATTGAGGGCAGCCGTGGTTTGTCCTTCGCTCATGTGCACGCGCATATTGGCTTTGGCGGCAGGCATACGGATAAGCGACGAGCGGTCACTAACTGAGGCTGCCAATGCCATGTCAGTTTGCCGAGAGTTGGAGCTAAGCGATAGAACAACATTCTGAAGGTCGATTCCTATGCTGTCGATGACGGGTTGCAGCGGACTGCCTTTGGCAAGTGCTATGTCGGCGGTCATGGAGGGAATAAGCCGACGTATGGTGTCAAGCATCGTTAGGTCCTCAAGCGTGACGATAGAGCTTAATAAGGCTGAGTCGCGCAGTGCCGGAAGCAGTGGCTTTAGCTTGTCAACAAGGGTGAGAACGTGCATCGGACTCTCGACGGCGGCGCGCAGTCCCTGCGTGTTGAGCAAAAGGGTGGAGGCGGTGTCGGTGGCGAAATCTATGCTGAGGCTTTCGGCACGGAACGTGCGGTCTTTCAAGCGTGCACGCACATCGCGCATCTGAGTATGGTAGTCAACGCTCATCTGCCGTGGCGTCAGGAACTTAGCCACGCGAAACTCATGCTCGGTCTGTGCCCTTACTTGCAGGGCAGTATCATGCATGGCAAAAGGCAGATGCAGTGTGCCCGCCACCTCGTGGTTGGCAAGCGTGGCGTTGAGCTGCAAACCCGACGCGTCGAGATTGCCATATACGGCATCCGTCAGGTTGGCATTGACCCTGCTTCTCATGGCGGCTGACTTGGGATTGATTCCCTTGCCCTCTGCCTGAACCTCACCCGCGAGAATGAGGCGGGTGCTGTCTTTCAGTAGCTCAGAGAGGTTGACTCGGGCTACATTGACATTCAAATTGTATTCCTCGTCGTTGATATCATAGAATCCGCGCAGGCGAGCCTTGCTGCCCTTGTACTCGGCATCGCCCACCACATTGACGCGCATCGACTTCAAGTCGAATTTGGTGGCTGAAAGGTCTGCCTCAGCGCCTATGGCATCTGACCTCGCGTGAAGACCATTGGAAGTAATGATTTTATTTTTCAGCTCCACTCGGGCATCGCCGTACACGGTGTCGAAGGGCAAATAGAGGTTGCGAAGACTCAGCGAACTGCCTCCTATGGCAAGGCGCCGTGCATCGTATAGGTTTTGACCTACATCAATCAGCGCATTTGTTGATAGCGTGGCGGTCTTTATGTTCATGCCTAACGGCGTGAGTCGGAAGTGTATGTTGCTCAGCTCGCCGTCAGGCACATCAAACATTAGCTTAAGAGCGTTCTTATTCTTAGTAGTGTCAGGCGGTGTGCCCCGCAAGTCAATTCCCACAAAGGCATCCGCGAGCTCAAGTCCGCTAAGCGGGTACTGCCCCTCGGCTATCACTATCGCAGGCGAAGCCACGTCCAATTTGCCTACCACCACATCAACTCCCACCGTAGGTATCAGACTGTCAGAGTGGAATGTTGTTTGGTCGAGAAAGAGCCGCTCTACTTCAATGGGCGGCAGAGCTGAGAGCTGACCGCTTAATAATGCCTGTCGGCTGCTGTCGCTCATCTGCCGGGTCAGAAGATTGGCACTAAGGCGCAGGCCATGCACATAGACGAGGGTGTCCTGCCCGCGGTGACCTATAAAGAGGCTGTCCACCTCGACATGAAGCGGCAAGTCGGTTCTGCCCATGTAGGCATGGTAGAATAATAGCGGCGAATGATAGAAAGGCGAGAGATACAATCGTCCTAAGTCGATGTCAAAATCGGTTTTCTCGTTGGCTATGACAACGCCTTTCTGAATTGCTACACGACGCACGGAAGGTATATAAGGAGCGCTTGCTACCACTATTAGCAGTAGCAGCAGCAATCCCAACAGTCCAGCCGTGACGAAGACCGGGATCTTCCACCAAAGGCTCCGACGACTCATTTAGAAACTCTTTTGTATTCCAATCTTCAGACCATATAGACCGGGGGTGAATTGATTGGCTATCAGGTTGCGCAGTTTGCCTGAGAAGATAATGACGTCGTTAGTGAACTCGTTATACCTTTCGCCCGTGTCAGGATCTTTGTAGCAGAATGTAGTACCGCTATATCCGAGACTGAGTATGGAGAAGAATAGCTGGAAGGTACTCTTCTTGTTGAACTGATAGGTTATCACAGGCGATAATTGTGCACCATATATTATGGTTTGTCCGAGTCCGTAGTATGCAGTACCTTTCACATTGCCATCGATGACTTTAGGAAACTCCATGCCGGCATAAAGGTGCCCCTCAAGCCAAATCCCTACTTTGTCGTTAAAGAGGGTCTTGAGGCGATAGCGCACGTATGGTGTGGCTTCCCAACTGCCCTGCATAACACGCAGCCCGTCTGTTTTGGTGGTCCCGTCCGATGCCTCATAACTATACGATAAGTAGTTATATTCAAAAGAGCCACCAAAGCGTAATCCGAAGTACAGATTATCTTTATGACGCCATCCTATCTCAGGCGTTATTGTGAAAGAATAACCGTTCTCCTTTGCGGCAGCACTACGTGAGTCGTGGTGGTAATAAATGTCGAAGTAGTAACCATAGTAAAGTTTCTGCTTCCAAAGGGGAGTCTGCAAGGTAGGCAGTGCCACGGTGGTACTATCCTTTGGCGAGTCGGCAGTCTTTGTCTCACCTACTATAGATGCTACCGATGCCAAGCCATCGCCGATATGGCTGCTTTGTGCCCGCAACTCCGCAGTAGCAATTACTGCAATAACAATTAGCAAATAAATTCTTTTCATATCAATTATATTATCAATTCTCAATGGTAAATAGTAAATATAGTAAATTACCTCGTTCCTCCGCCCAATGCCACGTAGAGGTCGATGAGGCTAATCAGGCCATTGTATCTGTTGGTGACGTCGGAAAGCTGAGCCTTGAGTAATGATTCTTGTGCGGTAAGTACTTCAAGGTACGAGGCTTTACCTTTCTTCATCAGCTCGCAAGTGCCGTTGTAAGCGTCTCGCTGGGTGTCAAGCAGGCGCTGATAGATGGCATCTTGCTCTTGTGCACTGCGACAGCGGTAGATGGCATCATTGACCTCGCTACCGGCACGGAGCATGGTCTCTACATAACGGTTGGCAGCCTCCTCCTGCTCTAATTTGGCAATGGTGAGGTTGGCTTTGAGTTTGCCGCCCGCGAAGATGGGTTGCGCCAAACCGAGTACGGCATTCATCAGCAGTTGTCCGGGGTTGGCTACTATGCCGCCGTTGTTGGTCCAGCCAATAAGTCCCGAGAGCGACAGAGCAGGGCAGAAAGCAGCCTTAGCCATGTTGGTCTGGTAGAAGGCTATAGCCACGTTGCGCTCTGCTGCCCGCACATCGGCGCGGTTGCTCAGCTGTGCAGCCGGTATGGCTTCCACCGTCCATTTGCTGAAAGTATAACTCTCCCACGGCGAGCGCTTCACTGCATGAGGTTCTTCGTTTAGGAGCCTGCATAAGGTGAGCTCTAATGAATGAATCTGCTCCAATAGCTGCTTGCGCTGTATCTGCACGTTGATCAGAGATGCCTCCATCTGCCCCACCGACGGTGAGTATGCATGACCGTTTCTGACTAACACCCGTTGCACCTCTAATACCCGCTGCCAGATAAGTTCTGTGGAGTCGAGGATGACGGCTTGGTAGTCTAATAGCTGAAGCTGAGTATAGACTCTTGCCACGGTTGCCACAAGGTTGGCATGTGCTGCCGCTAAGTTGTCGTCGGCTTGCTCTCGAAGCACCTCTGCCTGACGCTTGCGGTTGGTTATAGTACCGAACCCTTCGCCTCCCCAGTTGAGCGAGAGTGGCACCTGATAGCTCAGCACCGCTCCCGATGCTCCGCTACCCGGGGTCACCGTTCCCGAGACGCCTACGCTTGCAGGACTGAGGGCGAGCGTCGGAACGAAGCCGAGTTTGGCAGCACGAAGTCGTGCATCGGCTTCCTGAACTGCCAGCTTGCGAGAGCGGTAATCGACATTCTTAGTCAGTGCCGTCTGTATATATCCTTGCAGCAGAGGGTCTTTAATGTAGGTCTTCCAGTTGGCTTTGCTCACCTCGCTTACCAAGCTGTCGGTCACCTGCCGCGTGGTGGGCTGATACTTTTGCATGATGCTGCATGATGGCAGCAGAGTGCCGGCTGCCACAAAGCAGATGACGAGCATTGCTGTTACAGTGCCTTTTTTCGGTGCAGCCGGACTTTGAGGTTTATCTTCATCGGTTGCTATTTCAGCAGGGTTTGCCTCTCCCTGAAAACGCTCATGTAGCTTCTGGAATATGATATAGAAGGCGGGTACTACAAACACCAAAGCCAGTGTGCCCACTGCCATACCGCCGGTCACACCGATAGCAAGTGCGCGGTTACCATTGGCTCCGGCACCGCCTTCGATAATAAGCGGAATCATACCGGCTATCATCGTCACGACG
>CAMHGK010000077.1 GCA_946184695.1 uncultured Bacteroidales bacterium
AGCCTCTTTGTTTTTTTTGCTCCCTAACCCCTTACTACCACATTGAGATGTCCGCTTTGGTTGACGAAATGGAATGAGTCGTCGGCGAAAGCCCGCTCGAAGGAACCGTTGGCGATGAGTTGCTCAGGTGTCCCTTTCTCGATGCCCTTATGAGGTGTCATCAGCCAAATAAGGTCAGCTGTTTGCAATGCTATGTCGAGTTCGTGAGTGGAAATAACTATCGCTTTTTGTTGTTCGTGTGCTAATCGGCGCAGGAGGAGCATTGTTTTTATGCGGTTTGGCAAGTCGAGATGTGCAGTAGGCTCATCAAGCAGAATGAGCGGAGTCTGCTGAGTAAGCGATTTGGCTATCAGAGCGCGTTGCTTCTCACCATCGCTCAGACTGTTGAAATAGCGGTCTCTCATATTCGCCATCCCGACGCTCTTGATAGCCGAATCTACTATCTGGCAATCGGCGGCAGTCAGTTTGCCTCTCAGGTCGGTATAAGGGTAGCGTCCCATGCTGACTATGTCTGCAACCCGAGTCTTATCTAAGCTCTCGCGCTCTGTAAGCACAAGGGCTATGAGTTTGGCTATCTGCTGCTGAGTAAGTGAGCGAAGTGGGGTGGGAGTGCCGTCGGCAAAGATGTTGATGTCTCCTTGAAGCGGTGGCTGCAGACCTGCAAGGCTTCTTAACAGGGTTGACTTGCCGCAGCCGTTTGGCCCAAGCATGCAAATCATTGTTCCCCGCCGAATATCAAGGTCAAGGCTTTCTTGCACTACGTAGTCCTCGTAGCCTATGGTGAGTTGATGGGTGGAGACTATCATCTGAGCAGTATCATTATGCGTTTAACGATGTTTTTCAGGTTCTGTGATATCATCTCTTTCCACCATAGCCGGTTGTTGTCGGTCCAGCGTTGCGGGTGGGTTGTTATCATCAGTTTCTTCGGCAGTTTGCCGGATTTGGCTGCGCGGATGATGTCATGTGTGGAGTGAAAACTGAGTCCTGCAGCACTCCATTGGTCCTGATAGGTGGGTATCTTATCTCTTACTGACACCCGATAGCCGTCCCAGCAACGACCGGTGTCGGTCAGGTAGAAGCAGTGTGCAAAATCAATATCGAAGTATGGTTCAGCGATGATGCCGAGCGCATGATAGTCGTAGGTTCTCCAGATGTCTTTGCTGTCGTATGGCGAGCGTGGTGAGCCGTGCATGCAGATGGTGCTGACGGGGTAGAAGCGGCGGAAGTACTCAAGGTTGCTCTGAAAAGAGAGGTATGCTTTGCTGATGTCGCCATTGGCAAGTGTGAGGTCTTCGTAATGATAGCCTATCTCGTGCCCTAATGCTGCAATACGATTGATGATGTCGGGACGGTTGCTCTCCTTGACTATTCGGAAGTAGTAGGTGGCGTTGATGCCGAGCGTATGCTCAAGTGTGGCTGTTGTGAGCGAGTTCTCTGGCTTCAGGTCCACATCGTGGCGGAGAACTACCACCTTATCCGCAGGAAGGTGGTTGTCTTTTTGCATGGCGTGGGCATACTGCTCGGTAGTGAAAAATGTGTAGCCTGTGTCGAGTAGAGTTTCGAGCAGCTCACGATAACAGGCAACGGTGAAGTCTTTCATAAGTCTTGAGTTTTGAAAGTAAAAGTCTTGCGATGTAGCTCAGTGAGTCCGTATTGCAGTATGGCTCGGCGGTGCTGTTTTGTGGGGTAACCCATGTTCCTGTCCCATCCATACTGCGGGTATTGTTCGGCAAGGTGGCGCATGTACTCGTCGCGATGTGTCTTGGCGAGTATGGAAGCTGCTGCTATTGACATGTATTTGCCATCACCTTTGACTACGGTGCAGTGCTGGGTTGCCATGCCGGTGGCAGAGGAGATATACGGCTTGAAGCGGTTGCCATCGACTATTATGTGCAGTGGTTGCGGGTCGAGTTGCGCAAGAGCACGGTGCATGGCGAGTATTGAGGCGTTGAGAATGTTCAGCCTGTCAATCTCTTCTGCCGTCACTTCCGCCACAGCCCACGAAATAGCCTCGCGCTCTATCACCCCTCGCAACTCTTCGCGAACATGCTCGCTGACTTGCTTTGAGTCGTTGAGCCGCTCGTCGTGAAAGTCAGGTGGAAGTATTACCGCTGCTGCAAACACACTGCCCGCAAGCGGACCGCGACCTGCTTCGTCGCAGCCTGCTTCTATGACGTTGGCTATCATGTAGGGCAAAAGCATAGAGGTGAATCAGTGAACAAGCGGATTAATATAGCCGCAAATCCGGTGCAAATATAAGCAAAATTGTTCAGAAACAGTCAAAAATTGTGCAATATCGGTCAATTTACATATTATCGACATTCTATCTCGCTGGTTTTTTGTGTATGTCAGATATTTTACCTAATTTTGTAGCGCGAAATTCCGTAGTGTGCCGCAAGGTCAACCTGAATGTGGTGCGGCTGCGATGTTCATTTATAATAAAAATCTATATTCAAAATAATGTTTGATAATTTATCCGAACGCTTAGAGCGTTCATTCAAAGTTCTCAGAGGCGAAGGCAGAATAACTGAAATCAACATTGCTTCGACCATGAAAGATATCCGCAAAGCACTGCTTGAGGCGGATGTCAACTTTAAGACTGCCAAGACTTTTACCGACCGTGTCAAGGAGAAGGCGTTAGGGCAGAACGTACTGACCGCCGTCCGTCCCGGACAGATGTTAGTTAAGATAACTCACGATGAGCTTGCCCAACTGATGGGAGGCTCGGCAGAGGAGATCAACCTAAAGGGTAAGCCTGCCATAGTTCTGTTATCGGGTTTGCAAGGCTCGGGTAAGACTACTTTTGCAGGCAAACTTGCCAACTATCTGAAAACCAAGAAGGGCAAAAAGGTGATGCTTGTGGCGTGCGACGTGTATCGTCCCGCTGCTATTGAGCAGTTGCGTGTGCTCGGCGAGCAGATAGAAGTGGAGGTGTTCACAGATGAGGCAGAGAAGAATCCCGTACGCAAGGCGCAGAAGGCAATAGAACGAGCCCGTACCTATGGCTTCGATGTGGTAATCGTCGATACAGCCGGACGTCTTGCCGTTGACGCCGAGATGATGGATGAGATAGAGAATATCAAGAATGCTATCGACCCGTCTGAGACGTTGTTTGTGGTTGACTCCATGACCGGTCAGGACGCCGTCAACACAGCTAAGGAGTTCAACGACCGTATCGACTTCGATGGAGTGGTGCTCACCAAACTCGACGGTGATGCCCGCGGTGGTGCGGCATTGTCGATTCGCTCGGTGGTAGAAAAGCCTATTAAGTTTATATCTACCGGTGAGAAGATGGAGGCTATCGATGTGTTCCACCCCGAGCGTATGGCCGACCGAATACTGGGTATGGGTGATGTCGTTTCACTCGTTGAGCGTGCACAAGAGCAATACGACGAAGCCGAGGCTCGCCGTATATCCAAGAAGATAGCACATAACCAGTTCGACTTCAATGATTTCATGTCGCAGATTCAGCAAATAAAGAAGATGGGCAACATGAAAGATCTGATGGGCATGATTCCCGGAATGGACCGTGCCCTCAAGGGAGTCGAGATTAGCGACGATGCTTTCAAACCGATAGAGGCTATCATCAATTCCATGACTCCGGAGGAGCGCTCCAATCCATCTCTGCTCAACGGCTCAAGAAAAAACCGTATAGCTAAAGGCTCTGGAACGTCGATAGTGGCTATCAACCGCTTCCTCAAACAGTTTGAGCAGTCGTCAAAGATGATGCGTAAGCTGACTTTGGCACAACATCAGGGAAAGCATAGAAGATGATACTTGACGGACGACAGACAGCAGCACAAATCCGCGAGGAGATCGCGGCAGAAGTGTCGCAACTCAAACAGCAAGGGTTGCGCCCGCCGCATCTTGCCGTGGTAATAGTGGGTCATAACCCTGCTTCTGAGACTTATGTCGCCAATAAGGAAAAGGCATGCAGGCAGGTGGGCTTCGACGTCACTCGTATAGCCCTCGAAGCCTCAGTTACCGAGAAGGAATTACTTGATGTGGTGGGTCGGCTCAATGATGATGACAGCATAGATGGTTTTATTGTACAACTGCCTTTGCCTGAGCATATCAGCGAAGAGAAGGTGACTCGCGCCATCGATTATCGTAAGGACGTTGACGGACTGCACCCGTATAACGTAGGTCTGACGGCTTTGGGTCAGAGAAGTGTCGTATCAGCTACTCCAAAGGGTATAAGGGAGTTGCTTGCGCGCTACCGGATACCTACAGAGGGCAAGAACGTGGTTATCATTGGCAGAAGTAATATAGTAGGCAAGCCTATGGCGATGCTACTGATGCAGAAGCCATATCTGCAACTGCCTAAGATGAGTGCTTCTGCTTTAGGTAATGCTACAGTGACGCTGTGTCACAGCAAGACGCGTGACTTGAAAAAGATATGTCTTGGAGCAGATATCATCATTGTAGCTGCCGGTCAGCCCTCGCTGCTTACCGCCGACATGGTCAGTGACGGTGCAGTGGTTATAGATGTTGGTATCAACCGTGTTGAGGATGCAACTCAGGCACGTGGATACAGGCTTGTGGGAGATGTGGATTTCAGCAATGTGGCGCCTAAATGTTCATATATAACGCCTGTCCCGGGTGGAGTAGGACCGATGACCATTGCCTCGCTGCTGCAGAATACACTTCAGGTATATAAAGACCGCCTCGCTGTTAAAAGTTAGTTTTTTTTGATATGAATATACTTGATAAAATAGAAGGACTTGAGGCTAAGTTTCATGAGACGGGTCTGCTGCTCACAGATCCTGCCGTGATAGCAGATCAGGAGCGCTATGTGCGTTTGAACCGCGAGTACCATGAGTTGGACCGCGTACTTGAGACTGCCAACCGCTATCGCAAGGCTGTGCTTGCGCTCAACGATGCCAAGCAGGTGATGCACACCGAGCAGGACCCCGAACTTCGTGAACTTGCTAAGGCCGAGATAGAGGAACTGGAACCTCAGATACCGCAGTTGGAAGAGCAGGTCAAACTCGTACTCCTGCCGCAAGATCCTGAAGACCACAAGAATGTGGTGATGGAGATACGCGGAGGAACCGGAGGTGACGAGGCTGCCATATTCGCAGGCGACCTGTTCCGTATGTACTGCAAGTATTTCGAGATTAAAGGTTTCAAATATACTATATCTTCCTTTACCGAAGGTGCTGCCGGAGGTTATAAAGAGATAATCTTCAATGTAATGGGTCAGGATGTATATGGCACGCTCAAGTACGAGTCGGGTGTCCACCGCGTGCAGCGCGTACCTGTGACCGAGACTCAAGGGCGTGTGCATACCTCAGCTGCTACTGTAGCGGTGCTGCCGGAGGCTGACGAATTCGAGGTGCATATCAACGAGGGAGAAATCAAATGGGAGACTTTCCGCTCAGGCGGGGCGGGCGGTCAGAACGTCAACAAGGTGGAGTCGGGAGTGCGGCTCAGATATATGTGGAAGAACCCCAACACCGGCGTAACGGAGGAGATACTAATCGAGTGTACAGAAACACGCGACCAGCCTAAGAACAAAGAGCGAGCCTTGTCGCGCCTGCGCACACAGATTTACGACAAAGAGCACCAGAAGTATATCGACGACATAGCCCAACGGCGCAAGACTATGGTTTCTACCGGTGACCGCAGCGCCAAGATTCGAACTTACAACTACCCGCAGGGACGTATCACCGATCACCGTATAGGCTACACTATTTATAATCTTGCCGCCTTTATGGACGGCGACATACAGGGTGTAATCGACCAATTGCAGATTGCCGAAAATGCAGAACGACTAAAAGCCGAGAGTGTAGAAGGTTAGCAGAATAGTGCATCTTATGCTTTGGCATAGAAGTTGATATGCTTTTTTTTTAGAAGTGCTTTGTATTTTTAGAAGTGCTTTATAATAAAACGATAACAACAAACCCAAAATAATAAATTTATGAGAAAAAGTCTTATTTTTATGATGGCAGTGCTGATGTGCATGCCTATGTTTGCCGGTTCAAAGAGCAAGGCAAAAAAAGATACGGAACATTTCCGTTATGAGATTGAGTGTGCCGGCAACGGGACACAGGGGACCTACCTTATCAAGGTATGGAGTTATTCTAAGAATAAGAACGTGGCAACCGACCAGTGCAAGAAAAACGCTGTTCATGGTGTCATATTCAAGGGCTTTACCGGTGGCAATGGCTGCGTGGCTCAGCGTCCGCTCGTACAGCGTGCAGGAGCAGAAATGGAATACAAAGAGTATTTCGATTTGTTCTTCAGCGATAAGGGTGAGTACTATAAATACGTGTCAGTCACCTCGGCTCCCACTGAGATTGTCAAGGTGGGCAAAGAGTATAAGGTGGGTATGATAGTGGCTGTACAGAAAGACGAGCTGCGCCGTGCACTTGAGCAGGCAGGTATTATTCGCGGACTTAATTCCGGTTTCTAAGCAGGCCAAGCAGTAGTCGTTTCAGACTTTCTGCAACTTAAGCAGTAGTTACATTATAAATCAAATAGCAATGAAGAAAAGTTCTGTTTTTCTCATGTCAGCTGTCGTCGTACTGATGGCAGTGCTGACCGCTTGCGGCACCCAACGCTCGCAGGCGTACTACGATTACGAGAGTAAGGTCATCGGAACCGAACTCGACGGCTCCTACACCATACGCGCATGGGGACGTGCCCGCAATGGTGTTGATGCATACGTGCAGGCACGCAAGCAGGCAGTGTATGATGTCATCTTCAATCAGATACAGTTTGCTACCGGTACGGCGCCTTCTACCTCAGGCGTACTCAAACCGCTGCTCTTAGAACTCAATGCCAAGACCAAATACGAAGATTATTTCAATGCTTTCTTTGCTGACGGAGGTGAGTTTGAGAAATACTGCTCAATGAAAGAGCGCCGCTTGTTCTCATCACGCTTCCAGAAAAACGAGGCTCAGATGCAGGCGGAAGTGACCGTATGCGTCTATCGCAGCAAACTCAAAGAGAAACTTATTCAAGATAACATTCTTAAATACTGAACAGTATGAAACGTAGTATATTTCTTGCAATATGCATGGTAGCATGCATGTCAGCATTCTCGCAAGCCAAGAAGCCGACGCTCATGGTAGTTCCAAGTGATGTTTGGTGCAACCAGAACGGCTATGTGCAGGTCTTCAATAATCAGGGCTTGGAACAGGTTATTCCCGACTATCAGCAGGCTCTGCAGAACGATATGGACCTCAAACTTGCTATCGCTAAAATCAACGACCTGATGGCAGAACGCGGTTTCCCGCTCAAAGACCTTGAAGCTCAGGTAAAGATGATTCAGCAGCAAAACGCTGAGGCTAACCTGATAACTTCTAAAAACGGCAATGAGCTCGCTGAGTCACCCATTGACCGACTCCTGCGTGTGGCAAAAGCCGACATCATCATAGAGCTCACTTGGAATGTCACAGAGCAAGGACCGAAGCGCACCCTCACCTATATCATGGAAGGCAAGGACGCCTATACAGGCAAGAGCATAGGTGGTGCCAATGGTACCTCGCAACCCTCTTTCTCAGCCGAGGTGCCTGTGCTGCTTGAGGAAGCTGTGGTGGCTAATATCGACAATTTCAACAACCGCCTGCAGGCTCATTTCGACGACCTGTTTGCTGCCGGTCGTGAGGTGACGCTTGACATCCGCGTGTTCGACAACAACGAGGCAGGCATTGACCTCGAATCGGAGTTCGGCGACGAAGAACTCGGCGAGATAATCGACAACTGGCTGTTTGAGAACACCGTTGAGGGTCGCTACTCCAAACTTGCCTCCTCAGAGAATTATGCCTCCTACGAGCAAGTGCGCATACCACTGTTGAATGCTCGCGGACAAGCTCTCGATACCGAGGCATGGGCTCGCCAGCTCAGAAAAGTGCTGACCAAAGAACCGTATAACATACCCGTCAAGGTGCTCAATCGCGGACTCGGCAAGTGCATATTGGTACTTGGTGAGAAGTAATCAGCGATGTTGATTTTGAACAACTAAAATCTTACGACAATGAAAAAACTATTATCCATATTCATGGCAATGGCGATGACAGTGTCGCTGTTTGCTCAGGCGCAGGCTCCTAAGGGTGGCAGCTTGGCATTGAAAGTACTGGTAGAAGAGATGGTTGAGCCGTTCCCTGTAGCAGCTCAGGCACAGCTCGAAAATAAGCTCAACCGCTTGCTCACGCAAAATGGTATAGCCTCGATGGACTATCTCGGGCAGTTCTTTATCACCGTGCGCCAAGTGCCGCTTACCAAAGATGTATTGGCTACAGCTCCTATTCAGATAGCCACAACGATGGAGTTTACATTCTACATAGCCGACTACTACAACCAGATAGTCTTCTCTACGGCATCTGTCACCGCTAAGGGAGTGGGGCAGACCGAACCCAAATGCTATATGGATGCCATCAAGCATATCAACCTCAACTCGAAAGAATTGCAGAAGTTCGTGCAAGAGGGTAAGGCTAAAATCATCGACTACTACAACCAGCAGGCTGACAATATGATGCTTCGTGCACGTTCACTTGCCAAGCAGAAGAACTTTGAGCAGGCCCTGTTCCTCATGCAGTCAATCCCGTCAGAGTGTGACAAGTATGCTCAGGCTGTGGCTCTTGGTGACGAGATATATCAGATGTATATCGACCATCTGTGTGATCAGAACCTTGCATTGGCACGCAATGCTTGGGCAGCCGAACAGAACTCTTCAGGCGCTGCTGCCGCAGGCGAATATCTCGCTCAGATTTATCCCGAAGCTAAGTGCTACGGCGATGCTATGGCTCTGTATCAGGAGATAAAAGGCAAGGTGCTCGACGATTGGAAGTTCCAGATGAAGCAGTATCAAGACGGCGTTGACCTTGAGATGGCACGCATCGACGCTTGGAGACAAGTGGGTGTGGCTTACGGACAAGGTCAGCAACCCACCTCAACCAACATCGGATTCCTAAGATAAGCCCGCTTCGTTACAGCCGAAATCCCGCTTCGTTACAGCCGCAAGCTCGCTTCGTTACAGCCGCAAGCTCGCTTCGCTGAAATCGAAAACCCGCTTCGTTACAGCCGCAAGCTCGCTTCGCTGAAAGAAGAGAGATGTTCAATAATGAATGCTATCCGCATGGTCTCCCCCTCCCTTGTGAGGGAGGGGGTAGGGGGCGGGTGCATAATCTCAGCAAGGGGCGGGTGCAATCTTTCTACAATAATACATTTTCTTCCATCATTAACGCTACTTATCTCTTATGACCCAAAAGTACATATTTCTTGCAGCGGCAATGTCGCTGATTGCAGTATATGCATCGGCTCAGGCTAATATGCAGTATCGCAGAAATGCACTTGCCGAAATGATGATTTATCACTCTGAGGACCAGTTCGGCAAAGAGATCTACGATGCCTTCATGGAGAAGCCTAAGTCCGACAAATACGACGACCACAATGTCGGCTATTTCGTTATCGATAACGACAGTATTCCCAATGTCACCAAGCATAGTCATGGTCTGATAAAGGCTCAGATGGGCAAGACTCTCAACTCATCTGACGTCAAGAAGAACGCTGCGGCATTAGAGAAGCTGCTCAATGATGCTGACATAGCCAAGCTGATGGTAGCCAAATGGTTCGGACTTGATATCGACCCGGAGACTTTCGACGTCAATACGGCATGCTTCAACATGAAACTCATACAGCAGCGTGGTCAGTATAACGCATCGGACCTCGACGTAGAGATGGCTGAACGCACTACCCGTGGTGTGGCTGCTCTTGCCGATGCAGGCGAGGAACTCATAGGTAGCACCTTTCTTCTGATAAGTGACATGACCTATGTGACCGCTGAAGAGAGTGCCGCAATAGCCAAAACGGTGATGAACGTGCTGGGCGGTGTGGCTGATGCTTTGCTTGGTGGAAGTATGGGCAAGGACATTGCCGACCTTGGCGGCGACATAGCCGACTCGTTCACGGGTTTCACCGTTAAGACCCACTCTTATCTCTATCAGCTCGATTGGAACGATTCCATAGCTGCCATATTCTACAACAACTATTACACCTCCAAGCCCGACCCCGAGAAGATGACCGCATTCCTCTCCGACGAGACTACTTTCCGCCTCAAGTACGTGGCTCATGAGTATGAGTATGGCGGCAAGACTTCGCTCGTAGGTCAGTACGACCGCAAGGAACTTGCAAAGATGTCGTGTACGCGCTCTATCGATAAGAACATAGCTGCTCTGCAACTTGCATACGAGGATTTCAAAGTGAAGACTCCCGTATATGAGATTGCTTACGACCCGAAAGGGCGCATAGAAGGCTACACTGCCAAGATAGGAATGAAAGAGGGAATAACGCCTAACTCCAAGTTCCAGGTGATACAGCGGGTGGAGAATCCCGAGACGGGTAAGACCACCTATAAATATATAGCCTCGCTCAAACCTCAGAAAGATAAAATCTGGGACAACCGCTATAATGCAGTAACCGAGAAAGCCAAAGGTTCAGAACTTACTGCCACCACTTTCAAGAAAACATCAGGCGGCGAGATACTTCCGGGCATGCTTATCATCGAAGGCAAATACCGAAAAGTGACAGAATAGAACAAAGACCGCATTGCTGAAAGA
>CAMHGK010000078.1 GCA_946184695.1 uncultured Bacteroidales bacterium
ACGGGCTGCTATGCTCAGCTGCACCCTGAGGACATAGCCGACATGCCGGGCGTTGACCTTGTGGTTGGACAGAACGAGAAGTTTTCGTTGGACAGCATCATTGCTAATATCAATAAGCACATAGAAAGCCGCAAAGTGCTTAGTTCTGATATACGCAAGCACAAGTCGTTCCATCCCTCGTATTCCAAAGACGACCGCACCCGATGCTTCCTGAAGATACAAGACGGTTGCGATTACTTCTGCACTTATTGCACCATACCATACGCACGTGGCAGAAGTCGCAATGCATCTATCGAACAGACTGTCAGACAAGCACAAAGAGCCATCAGCGAGGGACAGAAGGAGATAGTGCTGACAGGAGTAAACATCGGAGATTTCGGGAAGACGACGGGCGAGACCTTTATCGACCTGCTACGCAGCTTGGATGAGTTAGAAGGAGAAGTCAGGTACCGTATATCGTCATGCGAGCCTAATCTGCTATCCGATGAAATCATCGATTTTGTAGCGGGCAGCCGTCATTTCGCCCCGCATTTTCATATACCGCTGCAAAGCGGGAGCAACGAGGTGCTACGCCTGATGCGCCGCCGCTATAATCGAGAACTGTTTGCCGAGCGGGTGGAAAGGATTAAGAGTCTGATGCCCGATGCCTTTATCGGAGTAGATTGCATGGTGGGGGTAAGAGGTGAGACGGCTGAGTACTTCCGTGACTACTACGAATTTGTCAGACAGTTGCCGGTGAGTCAGCTTCACGTGTTCACCTACTCTGAGCGTGCAGGAACGCGCATGCTCGATATGGAACTTGAAGTGATAGATCAGAAAGAGCGTAAACGCCGCAGCGAGGTAATGCACCAGCTGTCGGAACAGAAACTGCGCGAGTTCTATATGTCGCAACAAGGTCACCAAGCGACAGTTCTCTGGGAGGGCAAGCGCGAGGGCAACTTGATGTCGGGCTTCACGGAGAACTACGTGCGCATTCATCGGGAATATGATTCGGCGCGCATCAACACCTTCGAAAACATTACCATAAGCCAGGAATACCGCTATTCGCCCCACGAAGAAAATTGAAGGTACTTCTAAGAAGCACCTTCAATTTTCAGATATATTCAGGTATTTGATTCCGTCTATCGCAAGATATTGATACCTTGCTGCTGCATACGGGCGATGTCGTCGTCTGCCCAAATTCCCACCTGTACCTCACCGATATGTCGCTTGTGCAGCAAAAGCATGCACAGGCGTGATTGTCCTATACCGCCGCCAATAGTGAGTGGCAGGCGATTTTCCAAAAGCAGCTTGTGATATTCGCGGTTAGCCCAATCGGCATGTCCGGCAACAGCTAATTGTCGGGTGAGTGCTTCAGCGTCAACACGTATGCCCATCGACGAGAGCTCTACAGCCTTCTCAAGGTACGGATACCAGATTAGTATGTCGCCGTTGAGTGTCCAGTCGTCGTAGTCGGCAGCTCGGCTGTCGTGTATGGTTCCATCAGACAGCTCGCCTCCTATATTCTGAACGAACACAGCCCCATGCTCGCGGCATATCTGTGTCTCACGTTCTTTGGCAGTAAGCGAGGGGTAACGCTCAAGCAACTCTTCAGATGTGATGAAATAAATACTGTGGGGCAGGAACGGACGTAGCGTCTCGGTTCGCTCACACACCACGTACTCGGTGCTGAGCAGAACAGAGTAGATGGTGCTGACTATTTGGTGCAGGAATTCGTCATTTCTGTCCTCAGGACGAATAACTCGCTCCCAGTCCCACTGGTCAACATAGAGACTATGTATGTCGTCAGGAGTCTCAAAGGTGCGGATAGCATTCATATCGGTATATATGCCGAAGCCTGCTTCTTGCTTTAGTCGCCATAGTTTCATACGCTTCCATTTGGCAAGCGAATGAACTATCTCACAATGTTTTCCGAGAGCCGGCACGAAGAAACTGACCGGTTGCTCGGTGCCTGAGAGGTCATCATTGAGTCCTCTGCCCGATTCTACGAACAGCGGTGCGGTGACACGGCGAAGACGCAGAGCAGCTGATAGTTGCTGCTGAAAGGTATCTTTAACTAATTTGATAGCGTGTTCTGTTGCTTCAACAGATAGGTAGTCAGTTTGTATCACGATTTTTATAGCACTATTATTTGATTCATTTTGACTTAGCCATCTTTATGCAGACGATATCTTTAGTCTTGCTGTTGCGCGTAGGTTTGATATTGCGCGCTTGCAGGAGTCTCTGCAGGTAGTTGGCGTCGAAAGGCACACGGCTCACCATCAGGTAGAAACGCAAAGGATTATCTTTTCTCACGGCATAGCCTAAATCTTCTATTGTCAGTCGGGAATAGGGTCCGATAGCCAATGTGGGCGACGAGTTATGCTCAGGGAAGGTAACTGCCAAATCGAGGGTATGGGTGGCTGGGTCATAGACAACGATATTGACCATGTATGACTTTGTGCGACTCTTGTTTTCGATTGTGAAATGTATCACATCGTCGATAGTGTCGGCATAGAGGCTGAGGTGCTTGTTTTTTGGGAAAGCTCTGTAGTTGTCTTTTTCCACATAGTAGAGCAAGGTATTGTAAATGGCCATGTGCTGCTCATCGACATTCTCTTGGGTTATTTGCTCGCGCGAAGTGGTGGCAAGAATCTTATACTGCTGCTCCGTCTTTTTGGGAGAGAAGGTCTCGCTGAGCATGGAAATGAGTACGCTGAGCGAGCGTCGGCGCGTGATGTCGCGCACTGATACCACTTTAGGCTTATCTGAACGATTGACGAAAGAGCATGTACGACTCGTTTGCTTGCTGACAAGCACAAGAGAGTCGTATGCGTTTACCTTTAGCTTATCTGTTTCAGCCAACAGCTTTTTGCCCACAAGAACTTTGTCGGCAGAGACGATGGTGTCGGTAGCGAGTTTGCTCTTAGTCCATGAGCACACCAAGTATTCATCGGCAAGTGAAGGAGCGATGAACAGAACAACAGCAATTGCTAATAAATAGAACTTTTTCATTGGCATAGCGAGTTAATAGTTCAAGAAATCGGTGGTGCTGTTGGGAGCGAGCTGCTATTTGGTCAGTGGTACGCAGACGATATCCTTGCTTTTGTCCTTGCGAGTGGGCTCGATATTATCTGCCTGCATTATCATTGACAGGTAATTGGGGTCGTACGGTTTTTGGCTGACGACGAGATAGAAATTCAGCGGGTCGTGTTCTCTTACAGCGTAACCCACGCCATCGAGGGCGATACGCGAGTAAGGACCTACTACTACGGCAGGCGAAGATGTATGTTCGGGGAAGGTGATAGCCATATCCAACTTGCCTGTGGCAGGGTCGGATACCAAAACGTTGACTATATACGATTTCTTCTTGCTGAAGTTCTCCACCACAAAGCCTATCACTCCGTCCACGGTGTCGGTATAGAAACGAAGGTCGCTATGTGCAGTCAGCGCACCTTGGTTGTCTTTGTCGATAAAGTCAACGAGGGTATTGTAGATTTTCATGTGCTCAGGGTCAACGGTCGAAGGAGTGAGTTCATGTCGGGAAGCAGCCCCGATGAGTTTGTACTGCGGTTGCTCGGGTTTGCGCGATGAGAAGGTCTCGCTGAGCATAGAGATGACGACATTGAGTGAGCGGCGGCGCACAAGGTCCTTGACGGTCACCACCTTCATCTTGTCTGATGTGTTGACATAGGTGCTGGTCTTATCGGTTGAGGTGTTGATAATAACGAGCGAGTCGTAGGGGTTAACCCTGAGCTGACGCGACTCTGCAATAGGCTTCTTGCCAATAAGCACCTTGTCGGCAGAGACGACGGAGTCTGCGGCGAGTTTGCTCTTGCACCACGAACTTACCACGTATTCATCGGCAACGGCTATACCGGAAAACAGCAGTGATGCCATAAACAGGGAATAAAACTTTTTCATAGTATAAATGAGTTATTTGGATGTATTTTTTTTGAGTTTTGGCTCTATTGCCCCCGCCCCCTTCCCACTACCCACAGGTGAGGGGGAGAGCCATGCGGATAGTTACTTTTTATTTTTTATTTCTGATTTTTGATTTCTTTTGATTTCTTTTGATTTTTTATTTTCTGAATTATCCAATCGAAGAAGCCGATAATTTGCAGGGCAAGTAGAGCGAGCACCATCATCTTGATGGCACGGTCGAACATGATGCAGAGCGGTCCTTCGGGGTGCGCCACGAAATAGTAGGCTCCGAAAAGCAGCAAAGCGAAAATCAGCAGGCAGGTAAACAGCTTGAACGATGCACCTGTGGCACTGCCAAGTCGGCCCGACCAGACGAGGAAAAACGCCACTATCAGAGTGATGATAGCAGCAATAAGTTTATTGAGCCATGTGCTTGTAAGTCTGACTTCGCTACCTTCTATCAGAGTATTGGCGGCATAGGCATGAATCAGCACTCCGGGCATAAGCTCGTCGATAGGTGTCTGATAGGTATCTTTGAGGTCGTCGAATGTTCCGATAAAGACGATGGCTTCGCCTACCAACTCACGCAGTGCCTCGCGTTCGTCGTAGTTGCGTGCCATACGCATAAACACAGTATCGTCAACTTGCAGAATTTGCTCGAAGGGATAGTTGATAATTATCTGTTCTTCGCTTCTGTAGAGCGGCTGACGGCCTGCAGCCTCAACCGCCTCGACAGCAATACTATTGACGCGCGTACCGTCCTGCAAGACGAAGACGGGGCGATAAGTGCGCATGACATCAGTAAAGAAATTGCCCGGCAAGTTAGCTATACCGTAACGCACACCGCAGCTTTTTATATCCTCATCATTGTCGAAGAAAGAGAGTGAGACGAGGTTACGTTTCTCGTCGATACCTACAGGCAGCACGAGTTTGCTACCTAAGTGACGGATGGCAGCGAGCAGAAGTGTGTCGTCGTGATTGTTATGAGGTTTGGAGAAGAAGAAGTCCATGCTCACAGCTGAGGGTGTGATGATTCCGGGATTGGCAAGCGTGTCAAGCAGAGCTGCTATGTCAGCCCGAGAGGTGGTGGTAGAGTTGATACACATCACGTTGTCATGTCGGAACTTAGGTCCTCCGTTGTAGGCTATTCTATTATAGAAGTCGGACACGAGGAAATGCTCGCTCTGGCGAAGCGAGCGCACCGATGCCCAGTCGAACAGAGCGGGAACGGCTGTGTAAGAAAGCAGCCATGCCAACAGTGCTACCGAAAGTGCTTTAATGATTATCTTCTTCATAGGTACTCAGTCTTGCTTTATATAATGATGCGTAACTCTTGAGGCGCAATTTTCGAGCGTAGATTTTCATGTGTGGTTTTTCAGGAGATCGGGCAGAAGTTAAAACTCGTAAAGTACAAACGGTGCCCAGAAATAGGGGTCAGCACCGTTGTTAGGTGATGATTTGCCATTGTTATACTCAAAGGTAGAAGCCCTGACTTTCTTTTGTGCTTGCTGCAAAGCCTGTGCCATATTGAGGTTTTTGCCTACAAGGTTGTTATAAAACTCCACCATGAGCATGCGTGTAGCATTGTCGTTGACAGCCCAATGACTGAGCATCACATTCTGGGCACCTGCGCTACGAAGAGCGTTGAGCAGCATAGGGTTATAGTCGGTTGCCTCTGCAAGACCTGTTCGGCAAGCAGAGAGTACTGCCAACCGGAGCAGAGGAAAATGGAGTTCAGATAACTCATCAGAGGTGAGTATGCCGTCGTTGTCGGAACTCGGTACCTCAGAGCTGCTCCAGTCGGGCCATGCGTTATTGGCATTAGCGAGAATAAGACCGGTGGAAAGAGTCAGAGAATCGCGCGTGACGACATAGCCGTGAGTGGCTATATGCAAGAGCGTTATGGGTTCCGTTTGCATATTTCGAAAACGCTGCTCCGAGCAGTCGCTTCCACGCCATGCCTCTACCTGCCGATAGCCGGCGTTGATGATGATGTTGTAAATATCGTTGATCTCGTGAGCCGAGCCGAGCAGACGTTGCCATGAAAGCCCGTCGCCATAATCAACATAGCCCATGAGAGTCACTTTGGAAAACAGCGATTTAGTTCTCAGACTATTGTACTTGCCCATCTTCAGCGAGGTAGTGATACGGTGCAACTCACATACGTCACATACATACTTGCCACTGCCTATCATGGCACGCTCAAGAAGCAGAGAATTGAGTACTCCGTCCGGTACGAAAAATAGCTGCTTTGGGCTGAGTTGACCGAAAATAGGCACCCATACAGCCTGATAGTAGTGCTGCATTCTGCAGATGGCTATCTTGCTCAGTCGAGCTGCTCGAATCAGCGTATCAGAGAGATGGATTTGCACTTTGCGCGGTGCCTTCCACTGCGTAGCCAAGCACGATGCCGCTATGCAAAGGGTGTCGGCATCGGTGAAAACGACCATCTCCACCACCCCCTGGTCGCCCGAGAGCATTGCCTCAACCTGCTGCCAGCGGTCGGTCTTATCAATCAGTACACTATCGGTGGATACGTAATTATCAGCCAAACACGGGTTTTGCTTCTTAAGAAGTATCAGGTCATAGAAATTGCCCTGCTGAGCTGAGGTGAGTACAGCCTCGGAATAAGTCTTCAGAACATGATAGAGGCGAAGTCTGAATTTTTCAGCAGCCTTTGCCGACCGCTTCACTCCATTGAGCGAGTCAGCATTATGCAGAAGCCAACTGCACAGTCCATCAGCCAATTGCAACGACTGCTTGATCATCAGGTTGGCATTGAAATAGGCGATGGCTGCATCGAGAACCAAAGCAGACTGCTCGGAATAGGGGTCGATCTTCATGCAGATTTCGGCAGCGTCGAGCATGTAGCGTTGTCCTTTCTTTCGGTTGTAATACTCGCCCGCAGACTTATCGGCGATGAGTGCGCCGAGCATACCCATATTGTAGGCATAGTCGATATTGGCAGTGGAGCGATAGCGATTGAGAGCTATAGCCATACGTTTGTTGTATGTGTTATACGCCACTTCCGCTGCATTGTCCGCACACAATTGCATAGCAAACAACAGCACAAACGCCAGACTGACAAATCTTGCCGATAAATCTCCAAGAGGCTTTCTCATATTATATAAAATATCGCCGCAAAGATAATTATAATTTTCGAGAACCAAAAATAATGCGTACATTTGCGCGCAATTTTGTACACTTCCGGATAACGGAATTCTGTAATACCGAAATGCCGGAATACAGGATTTCCTGAATTCCAAAATGCAAAAACAAAATAAATCGCATGAAAAAAAAGAATCTGCCATTATTGGAAAACATCGAGATTACGGGTGTAGCAGCCGAGGGCAAGGCACTTGCGCGAGTTGACGACTGCGTGGTGTTTGTGCCTTACTGCGTGCCGGGCGATGTAGTTGACCTGCAAGTGACCAAGAAGAAGCACAATTACATGGAAGCTCGCGTGGAGCGATTTGTGAGTTACTCGAAAGACCGTACGGAACCACGCTGCGAACATTTTGGCGAGTGTGGCGGTTGCAAGTGGCAGATACTGCCCTACCCCAAACAGCTTGCCTACAAGCAGCAGCAGGTGGTGGACAACCTGACTCGCATAGGCAAACTCGAACTTCCTGATATCTCTCCCATAATCGGTTCGGCTAACATCTATGAATATCGCAACAAGTTGGAATTCACGTTTGCCGATCGCAAATGGGTAAGTTGGGACACCATACATGCCGCAGGCGGACTCGACAAGTTGGACCTGAGTAACGGGCTTGGTTTTCATATACCTAACTGCTTTGACAAGGTGCTCGACATACGCACTTGCCACCTCATGCCCGATATCAACAACCGCATCCGCAACTTCCTGCGCGACTACTGCTGCCGACACGGACTCAGCTTCTACAACGAGCATAGCCACACGGGCACCATGCGCACCATCATCATGCGTTCCAACGGCAAAGGAGAGCTGATGCTGATAGTGGTGTTTGCCGAGAAGCTGACAGACAAGACGCGGGCGCTACTGGAGGCACTGCGCGACACTTTCAACGAGATTCGCTCGCTCATGTATGTGGTCAACACCAAGATGAACGACACAATAGGCGATTTACAGGTTAGCTGTTTTTCAGGCGACGACCACCTGATAGAGACTATGGAAGACCTGCAGTTTCGCGTAGGACCAAAGTCGTTTTATCAGACCAACACCGCTCAGGCGTATGAGCTATATAAGGTAGTGCGTGAGTTTGCATCACTGACGGGCAGCGAGCTTGTCTATGACCTCTATACCGGCACGGGGACCATTGCCAACTTCGTGGCACGGCGGGCAAGGAAAGTCATAGGCATCGAGTACGTGCCCGAAGCCATCGAGGACGCCAAAGTCAACTCTGAGATTAACGGCATCAGCAACACGCTATTCTTTGCCGGCGACATGAAGGACATCCTCAACGAGGCATTTATTGCCGAGCATGGTCGTCCTGACGTCATCATCACCGACCCGCCTCGCGCCGGTATGCACGAGGATGTGGTCAGCACCATCCTTTCAGCCGCACCTAAGCGTATCGTCTATGTCAGCTGCAACCCTGCCACACAAGCCCGCGACCTGCAACTGCTCGACTATGCCTACCGCATCGTGCGCGTGCAGCCGGTAGATATGTTCCCGCATACCCACCACTGTGAGAACGTGGTATTGCTTGAGAAAAGGGGATAGGCATAGAACAAAGAGCAAAGAGCAAAGAATAAAGACTAACACTACGCTTTCTTTGACACTGACGGAAGACGGAAAACTTTCGATTCACAAAACTTCTGCAGCCAACGGATTTGTCATGCTCTACGAGAACACAGAAGATAACAGTGACTATTTCTTTGGGGACGCATTCATAATAAACAGCATCAGCCGTCCTGAGAAAGCTGACAGTCCAAAGAAACAATTGCCCAAAAAGGCAATAAAGCCGAGAATAAGCGACACGTCAAAGTTTAAGTTTCAGAGCGCAGAGTAAGAGTATTCTCGAATAAGTGCATGTAATTGACATACTGCAACATTCTAACAGGTTAACAAGCAGGGTGCGCTCTGTGCGCACCCTGCTGATAAACGTATGAACATCCGTAATTACATATTGCTTACCCTACTGCTGATAGCAGGTGCAGCAGTGGCTGACAATGCGTACTTCGTCTATCTGAGCGACAAGCACGACTCGCCCTACTCTATCGGCGAGCCGGAGCTGTTTCTCAGTCAGCGCGCCATCGACCGTCGTGAGCACCAACAGATAGCTATCGACTCGACCGACCTGCCCGTCAATCCCGCATACCTGCAGGCGTTGCGCGAGGCAGGAGCCTGCATACTGCACACCTCACGCTGGCTCAATGGAGTGAGTCTAACAGCATCAGATGAGGCAATAGACCAAATAGCCAACCTGTGTTTCGTTGACAGCATAGAGTGTACCCGACGCGACACGAGCTCAGCAAAGAGTCAGACCCGACGACCGACAAAAGACCTCTTTCAGGATCTCTCAGCCGATTACGGTCTCACCGCGGCGCAGACACGGCAGATACGTCTCGACCGTCTGCATGAGGCAGGCTTCCGCGGCGAGGGGACGATGATAGCCATCGTTGACAACGGATTTAAGAGTGCCGACACCTTAGAGGCATTCGCACTTGCCCGCAAGCAGATAACAGATACGCTCAACCTCGTTCCGGAGAACGGCGGTATCTACAAAGCAGGCGACCACGGGACATACGTCTTTTCTATAATCGCCGGCTATGCGCCGGACAGCTACTTGGGCGGAGCTACCGAGGCGTCGTACGTACTAATACGCAGCGAGGACGATAGCCGCGAGTCGAGGCTCGAAGTAGATAACCAAGTACGGGCTTTCGAGTTTGCCGATAGCGTAGGCGCAGATATCATCAACTCGTCGTTGGGCTACTACATTTTCGACGACACCCTGACCAACTTCACCTATGCCGACATGGACGGTCGCACCGCCCGCAACTCACTCTGTGCCACCATAGCTGCCCGCAAAGGCATGATACTCTGCATATCAGCCGGCAACGAAGCACAAAAAGCTTGGCACTATATCGGTTCGCCCGCCGATGCCGACTCCATACTTACCATAGGCAGCGTGGACAGCTTAGGCAACTACAGCTCGTTCTCGTCGGTGGGTCCGACGGCGGACGGGCGAGTAAAACCCGACATCGCCACTATGGGCTCAAGAACTGCCATAATCTATCCTAACGGCAGTCAGAAACGCGGCAATGGCACCTCGTTTGCCTCGCCCGTGGCAGCAGCGATGGTGGCATGCTTGTGGTCGGCGCTGCCCGAACTGACCAACATGCAACTCATTGAGCGCATCAAGCACTACAGCTCGCAAGCGCTCAAACCCGACACCCTGCTCGGCTGGGGCATACCCGATGCATGGAGTTGCTACCTTGACCATTTCGACAGCGATACACCTACCGATGAACCATCGGCAGCGGACAGCATGACGCTACCTGAGGAAAGCTGCTACTACGATGTATTAGGTCGTCGCGTTAGCAACCCGAAGAACGGCATATTTATTAGAATCAGACGCGGGAAAGCTCAGAAAGTGAGAATTGAGAATTGAAATGCATAATTGAGAATGCTTTAGCAACCCGCCCCCTACCCCCTCCCTGCAAGGGCGGGGGA
>CAMHGK010000079.1 GCA_946184695.1 uncultured Bacteroidales bacterium
TATGTCAGAATGAAATGTTCGCGATATGGCGGCTAACTCATTTGCCAATGGATATTCAATTTGATAATATAGTCAACGCTCGCGACTTGGGCGGAATGACAGGTCAGGGAGGCAGGAAGGTTCGCAGCCATTGCCTGCTGCGTACTGCTCATTTGCACGATGCCTCCGATGCCGATATAAGTCGTTTGCAAGGAGAATATAAGTTGCGTCGTGTGTTCGATTTCCGCTCGCTGGGCGAGGCTGAGTTCCTGCCCGACCGCGAGGTTCCCGGAGCTAAGCACCATCTGCTACCTACCATTGACACGCGTGCTGAGCAACAGACAGGCAAGGCGATACCTGAGGAGGCTTTTCTTGACCTCGAGAATCATATAGTCAACTACTCGTTCTATCCCGAAGTGCAGCGCATGGCTGCTAATATGTATCCATCGCTCATACTTAGCGAATTCTCACAACTACAGTACGCAGCTTTCCTGCGCCTTGTAGTTGAAACTCCCGATGGTGGAATACTTTGGCATTGTTTTCAGGGCAAAGACCGGACAGGGTGGGCTGCGGCATATCTGCTTTTCGCTCTTGGAGTGGACCGCGAGCAGGTGGTGGCTGATTTCGATTTGTCGAATCGTGCATACCAAGACCTTGTCAGCAGGCTCAATAGCCGGATAATTCAGCGTGGCGGCGGGGAAAAAGAGATGGATGTAGTGCAGGCATTCATGGGAGTTAGTACCAAGAACTTCTGTTCCACACTCGACCTTATCGACCGCGAGTTCGGTTCTATAAGTGACTATCTGAAAGGTCCGCTCTGCCTAACGCACGATGACCTTTTGCTACTTCGTAAACGCTATCTTGAATAATAAGTTTGAATTTTGAGAAGCACGTGGTTGTATATATTGATATTAGGAGGTATGCTGTCTTTGGCAACTCAACTCGTGTTTTCGATGTCGGTTGCCGATACTGCACGAGTAGTTCTTGCACCTTATGTCAAGTCTGATACGGTCAGTGCTCCCCTGATAGAACTCCCGAGAATCACATATAGCGGAGTCACCGGTAGTACTACCGTCCGCACTTCTCTACCCAAGTCTAATGCGTTGTTGTTTTTTTATCGGTTAGGGCGATTTATCGACGGGTTTCTGACGAAAGGAATAGATACATCGTATCTTGAGCTCAATGACAGAGCGTGGAAACTTGCTTTGACCAATTCTGAGGTAGGTATTCATAATACATTTGCTCTTACCAGTATTTCCGAGCTTGGCAATGTGAATATGAAGCTCTATTCGTCACCTTCAGTTGCTTTGGGTTTTGAGGCTGCATATCATACCATACAGTTCAACTATTCGTGGGATGTGCTGCACAGGCGAACCCAAAGGCTCACATTTAACATTATCACTCGGGCATGGAGTTTGGAGTACATACGCTATTCTAATTCCAATCTGCAAGGATTTATTGATGCTTCGGGTACTGAGGGGAAGGTGATGGTGAAAAACGGAGATATGGAGGCATATTCCTCGTTTTTGTCGATTTATTTCATGTTCAATTCTGATAAGTACTCAGGTTATAACGCTATTAGGCAGTCGTTTGTTCAGAAGAAATCGGCAGGCTCTTTTTATTTGCAGGCACAATATTTCGGTTCTAAACTGACCACTCATAGCGAGGCCTTGCTTGCAAATGTCAACTCAGTATATAGTATTGATGTTCATCAAGCGGCGGTCAGTGCCGGCTATGGTTATAACTACACCCCAAATAAGGGTAGGTTTCTGCTTCATGTGTCGGCAGCTCCGATGCTTATTGTTTTTAACCGTGCTTTGGTATCATTCCGTTATCCTGTCAAAATCAATGAGAAAGAGACTCAGAATATCGACCTTACGCGTATTTTAAAGCCTCAGAACTTCTATGTGACAGGTACTGCCCGCGTGGCATTGTCGTGGAATATCAACGAGTGGGTGTTTTTATCGGGCAATGCGCAGTTTTACAATCATCGTCTTAGGGGAGAGGTGGATGAGAACAATATGAAGATGAGTACGTGGAATTGGAATGCCAACTTATCGATAGGTGTGCGTTTCGGTGTGAGCAGAAAGCGGATAAGTGCTATTCTTGAAGAATACGACAGAACTATTGCTCCCAATAAAAAAAGAGATGTATTAGACTGGTTGGAAGGTGTGATGAATAAGCACTGATGCAAACACATAATGCAACATCTTAACAACCATTATTGTATAATGTCATTGTAACAAATTCTATTCTATTCTATTCTATGGCTCTGTTACCGTATAGATTTCGTCGCCCCAAATCGGGCACTTCCAACAAGATGAGCGGTTGGCTTGCACTGAGTCCGTTGCTCGTATTCTTCGTCATCTACGTAACTTCAGCATTGTTTGCACACAGCTTCTATACCGTTCCTATTTCGGTGCCATTTATTTTTGCTTCTATTTATGCTGTTGCCATCACTCACCGTTATGAGACGACAGCCATGACCATCAATATCTTTTCCGATGGAACCGGCAATAAGAACGTTCTTTTGATGGTATGGATTATTCTGCTTGCCGGTGCGTTTGCGGGTACGTCAAAAGACATCGGCGCTATCAATGCCGTGGCTAATGCCATCACAAACTATTTGCCGGGCAGTCTTCTTTACTTTGGTCTGTTTCTTGCCTCATGCCTTGTGTCGATGGCAATGGGTAGTAATGTGGGAACGATAGTGGCTCTTGTACCCATCGCTGTAGGTATTGCCGAAGGAACCGGAATAAATCTCCCGCTGCTCGTGGCAATAATTGTAGGTGGTGGTAGTTTTGGCGATAACCTGAGTTTCATATCCGATACCACCATTGCTGCGACCACCACTCTGGGTTGTTCGCTCAGGGATAAGTTTAGGGTCAACATACTCATTGCCGGCCCGGCAGCGCTGCTCGTTTGCATTATTTATATTCTGCTCGGTCATTCGGTTGTGACCGCCAATACTGTCTCCCCGATCAATTGGGTGGCGCTTATTCCGTATCTTACCACCATAGTGCTGGCAATGGCGGGTATCAACGTGCTTACGGTGCTCTCGTTTGGCGTGTTGCTCAATGGGGTGATAGGTATCATTCAGGGTAGCTATAATGCCATAGGTTGGATGTGTGCCATAGGTGAGGGCGTGGCAGGTGTGAGCGAGCTGATAGTGGTGATAATGTTGGCAGGCGGTATGCTTGAGGTGATACGCTATAATGGCGGTATCGACTTCCTTGCTCAGAAAGTGACTAAGGGTATAGTGGGTAAGCGTACGGCAGAGTTGAGCATAGCCGCGCTGGTCAGCCTTGCCACGTTCTGCACTGCCAACAACACCATAGCAGTGCTAACTACAAGCAAGATGGCACGCGGCATATCCGAAAAGCACGGGCTCAATGCCATGAAGACGGCGAGCATACTCGACACTTTCTCATGCATTGTGCAGATTCTGCTTCCTTACGGACTGCAACTGCTGATGGCATCGGGGTTGGCACATGTGGGTATATTTGCAATAATAAAGCATCTGTATTATCCCTTCGTCTTGTTTGTTTTCTCGATGCTTGCCATACTGCTTCGCTTTCCGCGTAAGTACTCGTAAATATAACTCTTTAGGGCACTTCTAAAAATTGCTTTATTTTGATTTCGAGTTTTATCTTGAGCATATTGATGGCTTGAACAAGGGAGCAATGCGGGCATTGTGACCGCGTGAAAGTCAGCAAGATGCCAAGAAAAAATCGAAAGCAGAATAAAAGTGTTAAATAAATATATATTCGGGTTCTCTAAAACGTGGAATTTTTAGATGTGCCCTTAAGATTTACCATATAATGAAAACCACATTCATAACCGGCGCGACAAGTGGTATAGGACTTGCTTGCGCATACAAATTCGCTCAGGCAGGTTATCGTCTGATTCTCAATGGTAGGAACGCCGACCGATTAGAGCAGATAGCCTCAGAACTGCAAGGTCAGGGCGCCACAGTGCTTACTCTTTGTTTCGATGTGCGCGACCGTGAGGCAGCACAAAAGGCTCTTGCCTGTTTGCCCGCCGATTGGCAGACTATCGACGTGCTCATCAATAATGCCGGTCTGGCTCTCGGATTGGAAAAAGAGTACGAGGGGGCGTTTTCTGACTGGGACGCGATGATCGACACCAATATCAAGGGACTGCTGAACCTGACAAGGCTGGTAGTGCCGGGAATGGTAGAGCGCAATCGGGGTCATGTCATCAACATAGGCTCGGTGGCCGGCGATGCCGCTTATGCCAACGGTAATGTATATTGCGCTACGAAAGCAGCAGTAAAGGCACTTAGCGACGGACTGCGCATAGACCTTGCCCAGACGGCAGTGCGAGTGACGAATCTGAAACCCGGGCTTGTTCAGACCAACTTCTCGGTCACCCGCTTTCATGGCGACCGGCAAAAAGCTGATAATGTGTATAAGGGCATCAAGCCTCTGAGCGGTGATGATATAGCCGATGTGGCACTCTATGCCGCTCAGGCTCCTGAGCACGTGCAGATAGCCGAGGTACTCGTGCTTGCCACCCACCAGGCATCCGGCTCAGTGATATTTAGAGAAGCGAAATTTTGATAATAGAGAATAAAAAAGTTTTGCATGCAGTGTGAGAAATTTTTTATATCTTTGCACCGTGCTAACAGATTTTAGATCGCTAAAATGTCAGCAATAAGAAATATACAATTGGAAATAAGCAATAAGAAATCATAAATCATAAATCAAAAAATCCGCTAATATGCTTTATCGTATAACATTTCTCTCTGACGAGAAAGATAATTTCAAGCGTGTGTTCGAAGCCGACTCATACGCTACGTTTCTTGACCTTCATAAGGCAATACTCAGTTCTGTGGGTTATCCCGACGACCAGATGACCTCGTTCTTTATCTGCAATCAGAGTTGGGAGAAAGAGCAGGAGGTAACACTGGCAGAGATGGAGTCATCCTTTGAGTTCGACAATATGACGATGGCTGATACTCACCTTGAAGACCTCTTGGTGGATGAGGGGCAGAAACTCGTCTATGTATTCGACCCGATGTTTGAGCGTTGCTTCATGGGTAAACTTACTAAAATCATCCCCGGACAGACCGCAGATGAGGTCATTTGCATAGAGAGCGAGGGTAAGGCTCCAAAGCAACTAAAGACTGACAACCTGACCGACGGGATACTGACCGACAAGTCGAAGAAGAAAGACTCGTATGGTCTTGACGACGATGATAGCTTCTATGGCAGTGATGAGTACGACATCGACGAACTCGACCCCGAAGGCTTTGGTGACCTCAGTTTCGACAACTCGACCCTGTTTTGAAACGTCTGCTCGTCATACAGGGACCGACGGGTGTAGGTAAGACCGACATCACGCTAATGCTTGCCGAGCATTATGGCTGTCCGATTCTCAATGCCGACTCGCGTCAGCTTTATCGCGACATGCCTATCGGCACTGCGGCACCTACCTTAGAGCAACAGCAGCGAGTGAAACACTATTTCGTAGGCATGCTTGGTGTGGAGCAGGAGTATAACGCCGGTCAATATGAGCGTGAAGCTGTCAGCTTGCTTGAGCAACTGTTTCAAAAGCATGAAGTGCTTATTCTGTCGGGCGGAAGCATGATGTATGTCGATGCAGTGTGCAAAGGTTTTGACGACCTGCCCGACGTCAAACCTGAGATTCGCTCTGAGGTGCAGCAGCGTCTGCATGACGAAGGACTTGGAGCATTGCAAGAGCAACTCAGGCTGCTTGACCCTGCCTATTATGAGCAAGTGGACCTGAGGAACCCGCAACGTGTGTGCCACGCCCTTGAACTATGCTTGCAGACAGGCTCTGCCTATAGCAGTTTGCGCACCGGCAGGGCTAAGAAACGCAACTTCAGCATATTCAAGGTGGGACTTACGATGCCGCGCGAACAACTCTACGAGCGGATAAACAAGCGTGTGGAGCAGATGATAGACATGGGACTTGCCCAAGAAGCACACAGGCTGCTTCAGCCTTACGTAGGCGACATTCTGCCCAATAGCCTCAATACAGTCGGCTATAAAGAGCTCATGCAGGTGGAACGGGGCGAGTGGACCCTGGAGTTTGCCGTCGGCCAGATAAAGCAGAACACTCGGCGTTATGCCAAGCGGCAACTTACATGGCTTCGTCACGATGAAGATATTCACTGGATTAATATCAACGATTATGAAAGCAAAAACGATATTATTAGCGCTATTGTTGCCATGCATGATAGCATGCAATAAGGGCACCTACGACTATTCCTTTGCGCCTGACAATCCGCGTGCAGGCGAGACGGTGACTTTTACCAACCTCTCCACCGCAGGCGATGACTGGACATGGCAGTTTGGTGACGGAGCCGTATCTACTCTAAAAAATCCTACTCATGTATTTAAGCGCGTAGGTACTTTCAACGTCACTTTGATGGTTGACTCCTCGCAGCACAAGACAGTGGTCAAGCAGATTATGGTGTACGATACAGTGCCTTCGTTTGCGGTGTCAGCCGACAGTCTGCTCTATATGCATGAGGTCAGTTTTACGGCATTGGTATATAACCCTTATAACAAACCGGTGAACTATCGCTGGCAGCTGCCTGATTGCGCTGTGGTTACTTCCGCCGACCTAAGCTCTGAGCAGGTGAAGGCGTACTTCACTCGTCCGGATACCACCGTTGATGTCTCGTTGAACGTCACTTTTGACGGCACCGAAACTACCATCACCCGTCAGGTTAAGGTCAACGATGCTAAAGCTGCCGGATTATGGCTTGCTATGCGCACAGACGGCAATATCGAAATCAAGCGTCAGCGCTTGTTCGATGTGGCTCCTGCTGCTGCGCATGGTTTGTTGCGAAAGCCTGCAAGCAGTTCAGCGAGTCGGATAGACCGACTTCTATGCTTTGATGAAAAACTTTTGCTTTTTGAGGCAGGGATGCCTCAGTGCTTATCGCTGCTTCCGACTCTTGATATTAGCACCCCGACGACCGAAGCAATACCATTGCTCGAAGGTGAGCAGAAGGAAAGCCGCGGTGACATCTTCCAAAAGAAACTGTATCTCACTGTCGGTTCCGGCAATGTTTATGCAGCCGACCTGCCGCTGAGTGGCAAGGCGACCATAGCCGAGGCAACTGATCTCTACCTGTCAATGCCGTATGATATTCTTGACATCAGATTTGCTGCCGACAACGTGGCATATCTGCTAACCGCCGATAGTATCGTCAAACTCGTTGCGTCGGTATCGCCTGCTATACTTCGCTCGCAGACTGTCTTCCGTACCGTCGGTGGCGGGATAAGTGCTTTCTCGCTTGACCCGACCGGACAAAAACTCTACATAATTGATTCCGGCACACTCACTGTTTGCTCTACCGATGGAACTAATCCGCAGCCGACCGATATAAAGGCTGCCTGTCTTAACGTTGAAGCGCAGCAAGGTGTGCTCTATTTTGCAGACAGCGAGGCGGTGTATTGGCTGCCGCTTGTTTATAACCCGCAAAATAACTTCAATGCCGGTCCGCTATTGGTGGCTCGCGAGAGTGGTGTCACAGCCCTCTGCTACGACGAGCATCTTAGGTAAGAAGAGTTATAAAGCATGTAAAACACTTAGAAATCATCTGAACAATGCCTGATTATATCTTTGAAACATCTTGGGAAGTGTGTAACCGTGTAGGCGGTATATATACCGTGTTGTCTTCCCGTGCAAAACTGATGCAGCAGAAGTATCATGACCAAGTTATCTTCTTCGGTCCCGATCTAAAGCAGCAGTCTGATATCTTCTTTCGCGAACAGTCCTCTACTTTTGCTGAGTGGCGCAAGCAACTTGCCGCCCGTGGAGTGAATGTCCGCGTGGGTCGTTGGCTCGTACCCGGCAGACCTATAGCTGTACTTATCGACTATTCGTATCTGTGGGAGAAGAAAGACGAGATATACGGTTGGGCATGGAATAAGTACAGGGTGCAGTCGCACGCCGCCATGGGCGACTACGACGACTCATCGCTCTTCGGCTATGCCGTGGGGCAGGTGATGGAGAGTCTGTATGATTTTCTGACAGGCAAACTGAAAAACAGCAGTGCTAAGAGTCCTCAGGCAAGGGCAAAGGGGTCAAAGAAAAACGATGCTAAACTGCAAGAGCCGGTTGCTCAGAGTTTCATTGCTCATTGCAACGAGTGGCAGACGGCATTCACTATCTTCTATCTGAGGGAGCATTGCCCGCGTGTGGCAACCGTCTTCACTACCCATGCCACCGGCATAGGTCGCTCTATCGCCGGTAACAACAAGCCTCTCTACGACTACTTCACGGCATATAATGGTACCCAGATGGCAAGCGAGCTGGGCATGGTGTCGAAACACTCGGCAGAGCGTCAGGCGGCACATTTTGCGCATTGCTTCACCACCGTCTCTGACCTCACGGCTCGTGAGTGCGCACAGCTGCTCGACAAGCCGGTTGACATAGTGACGGAGAATGGCTTTGAACCCGATTTTGTGCCTGCAAAGAAGTCGTTTGCCCTCAAGCGCGAGCAGGCTCGCACCGCACTGCGTGCTATAGCGGCCGAACAGTGTGGTGGACGCTTCGACGGTGAGCCGCTCTTCTGCTGTATATCAGGGCGGTTGGAATGGAAAAACAAGGGTATCGACGTGTTTCTTGACGCAGTCCGTCAGCTCCGACTAAGCCGTCCGCTTGTAGCGTATGTGATGATACCTTATTTAGATAAGCCTGCCGAACATTATGGCAGCACGCATATCATCTTCTGCCCCTATTATCTGAACGGTACTGACCCGATGTTCAACCCTACAGCTGCCCGTGACGGCAATCTCGCAGGCTCACTTACCTACTACGACCTGCTCATAGGCATGGACCTGACGGTGTTCCCTTCGTACTACGAGCCGTGGGGCTACACCCCGCTTGAGTCGGTGGCATTCCATGTGCCGACAGTGACGACCGACTTGTCGGGCTTCGGTCAGTGGGCTCAGAAGCAGACTCGCAGTGCCGTGACCGATGCCACGCTGTTCGACGAGCTCAGACTTCCGATGGAGGCAGTGACAGTGATACACCGCACCGACAGCAATCGCGATGAAGTGGTGATGCGCATAGCTCAGACCGTCAGGGCGTTCTCTGAGTTAGACCCCTCGTCGGTTAACATTCTGCGGCAGCAAGCTGCTGACCTCGCTGCTAAGGCAACGTGGCAGCATTTCTTCCCTAAATACGAACAAGCATACCAAATAGCGCTAAGCAGAGTGTGACCGAGAATGAAATCTCCGTAACCGTAATCTTTGCCAAAATATCCATGCTGAGGTTTACCGCTACGAGTAGAGGTTGTCTAACAAAACTGTGTTAGACAGCCTCTTACCTACTATTATAGATGGTGAAACTATCCGCATGGTCTCCCCCTCCTTTGTTAGGGATGGGGCATGGGGGGAGTGAAAAATATGCATTAAAACAAAAATAATAAAACATTGAAAAATATTCCTTAACATCCGTTCAATCCGTAGTTCAAATAAGAGTGAAGGCGAAAATCATATCTGCATGATTTCTCCTCCTAAAAAAATATAATACAACATATTTTTGCACTTAACGGTTGTTTTTGTTTGGCAGTAAAAAAAAGAATTGCTAAATTTGCCGCGTTAATTCGGGGTGGAGATTACTGCTCTGCTTGTTATCGAATTACGACTTTCGCAGGATAATGTGAAAACTTACAATAAACTCTAATATTAACTAAAATCTTAAAATCATGAAGAAATTTTCTCTCTTTTTGATGTTTGTTGCAGTGAGCTTGTTCTCATTTGCAGACAACCTTACAAGCCTGTCAGTGGGCGACAAAGTCATTATGATAAATGCTGACGCAAGTAAGGAATTTGGCGGCATCGCAGCATTCGGTTCAAACAAGGCCGGAGAAGCCGTTGATTTCACAGATGCCCCCGCAGGCGTGGCTCCGCTTGAAATTGTAGCCGGTTCGGCTGATGGTTCTATCGCTTTCAAAACAGGTGATGAGTATCTTGCTTGGACATCAGGCAATACCCTTGTAACAGCAGCTGAGGTTGACGCTTCTTCGTCATGGACAGTTACTTTCGAGGGTGAAGATGCTACTGTTGCCAATGTAGGCACTCCCGAGCGTATCCTCTCTTACAACTCCAGCAATCCGCGTTTCGCCTGCTATGGTAACACCAATCAGAAGCGTGTTCAGTTTGTTAGCGCCGGTGAGGTTACTCCTGTAGATCCTATAGCAGTAGAGAGTATCACCTTGAGCGAGTCAGCTCTTGAACTCGTTGAAGGTCAGAAGTCAGCCAAACTGACTGTTACCTATGCTCCTGCCAACGCTAACGAAGGCAAGACCATCACATGGTCATCCGACAAGGAAGAAGTTGCAACCGTAGCAGACGGCGTTGTTACCGCAGTAGCAGCCGGAACCGCTACCATCACCGCTACCACAGAGAACGGCAAGACCGCTACATGCGCTGTTACCGTTACAGAGAAACAAC
>CAMHGK010000080.1 GCA_946184695.1 uncultured Bacteroidales bacterium
TACACGTAGCGGTGAACCTATCGGCATCGTCTCCCCCGCCCGAAATCCGTTTAATTTGTGCAAAGATAAACAAAACAACTCAATGCTGCAAATGCTGCATTGAGTTATTTTTTATTTTTGGTGCCATCTTCGACTGCCTCACTGCTGATAGCAGATGCTGCCTAACAAAACTTGTCAGACAGCATCTATGCACGTCGGCATTTTGCCGGTATAGAAATATCAGCGGTGCCGGTGTCAGTCGCTCACTCTTGCGAAACGTCTGACCCGCTTTGCGAAGTCCGGTTCGGTCAGGATGAGGCTGTCGGTCACTTGTGTGAAGTCGATTTGGTTCGAGTCTTTTTGCTTTCTTGTGCGAAAGAACTTATGTCGTTGCTTTCTGTCTGTCGGAGGGTAGGTGCTGACATTCCATGTCTTTGTTATAGGCACCTCGCTTTTGATGCTCATCAAGTGTATCTCTGTGAGCTGTTTCCCATCTCGGCGCCAGCGGAACCAGCCGTTGCCGTGGTACGTGAGGTCGGTTTCATATACATCCTCGCTCTCGTCCCATTCTTTGCCCCAATAGTAACCGTCATCATCGTAGTCGTCGAGATACACTTTGTACCAGCCGGACTTGTCGGTGCTGTGCCATTTGCCCACTATGGCAGAGTCGGCAGGTGGCGTACCGTCGTCAAATCTGATATTGGTGTTGGTATTGTTGGGGTCAAAAGGCTGATCCTCGTTTTTAGCGTTGTCGCCGCTGAAAAAAATCAGCACGCATGCCGTAGCTATTGCTATAGCCGCTATCGAGCAGATGATTATAATTGTCTTTTTTTGCATTTTATTTAGGGCACTTCAAAAATTGCTTTATTATTGCTGTTTAGCCCGGAATGGATATTCGCCTGTTGCTAACCCTTATTCGGTTGCTGTCATTTCAGCACTATCACCTGTGCCTCTTTGTTGTTCATTCCGGTCATGGTGCGTCCTACGCCTGCTCCAAGGAATGTGGGGTCGCAAACCACGTATTTCTTGTTGCTGTAAGTGAGGTAGTCGCCTTTCACATTATCATTGAAGCCGACGGCGGTGGCGAGGTGCCCGGGATAGTAGAGCAGAACCACGTCCAATCCCACAAGGTCGCGTACGAGGCGCGAGAACAATATGGCGCGGTCCTCGCAGTCGCTGTATGGATAGTGCAGGGTCTCAATGGCGAAGAAGGCGCGGTCGCCGCCCCAAATCTTGTCGTCGTAGCCGTAGGTGAAGGCTGTCTGCACCCAGTTGAGCAGAATATCCACGGCGTCTTTTTCAGGCATACCCTCGATAGTCTTTTTCAGAGTGGGGTAGAGCGCGTTGCGGACGTTGGCGGGCAGCGGGGTATTGGCGTATGCCGCCCAGCGGGTGGTGAAGTTGTTGTCGAAATACGACTGGGGGTAGGTGTTCAGAAAGTCGATGAGGTTCTTGTTGACACTTACTGCTGCTGTAACTCCCTTTTTTGAACTGAGCGTACGCTTTGGGGTGAGTTCTTCACCGAATTTGGGCATCTGCGCCATTTGTAGCGAGAGCGACTGCTCCTTGCCGTATTTGCTTTCGCATATATGCAGCGGCAGGGGCGCATCGTCTGACTTATTGATGTTGACCTTGCCGTTTGCTGCATTTTGCAGGGCACGCGTGATGTTGTAGAAGCGGATGTTATCAACTGTGTAATAACCCAGAGCGAAGATGTTGAACTTGCTTGAAACAAGCATGTAGAGCCGGTTGTCGTCCATGGCGAGGCGTAAGCAGTAGCCTGCTTGCGACAGCACAAATGCCTGCATCAGTACGGCTTCGTTGGTGTTGCCATAGTGCTTCTCGGTGATTAGTCTGAGGCAGTCCATAAACGCCCAATCGCACAAGCTGTTGGCTTTGCGCATGTCCATGGCGGTCTTGATGGCTATGTCATATTTCGAGTCTGCCAAGACCTTCCAGCAGTCGGCTATAGCATTCTCTTCGAGTTTCTTGAGCTTCAGGTTGTCGTCGATGGGGAATGCCATCGACATGAGTGAGCCGTAGTAGCTTATGCTCTCCCGTTTGCTTTTTATCTCCTCTTTGGGTTTTACCGGTGCTATAGGCTTGGGTGCAGGTGTGGGTTTGGGCAGCACTGCCACTTTGGGCTTGACGGCAATGGGGTTGTCGTCAGGTTCCAATGGCTTGGGTGCAGGAGCCTTAATAGGCTTGCTGCTTTTGTCGTCGGGCTGCGGCTTGGTCTTGTCGTCGGGCTGTGGTTTGGTCTTGTCGTCGGGCTGCGGTTCGTTGTATATTACCGGCGGTACTTCTTTTTCCTGTATCGGCATGTCGGGTTTGTGCGGGTCAAACTGCTTCCATGCGCGTCGCATAAACTCGGCATACTCCTCGTTGGCTTTCCGGCGGAACTCGTCATATTCCGCTTGTTTGTCTTTCTTGAACGTGTTGAACTTGTCCTGCTGCTGTTGCTTGAACTTGTCGAATGACGATTGCTGGGCCATTGTTGCAAGTGGCATCAGAAATAATATAGCAATTATTGTTTTTCTCATAGTGAATTCTCAATTCTCAATTCTCAATTGTCAATCACTCTCTTATCTGCTCTTTTACGATGCTGCATATTTTGGGCGAGAGCTGCCTGTAGGCGTCGCGTGCTGCCTGCTCGTAGTTGTGGGTGTGCCCGCCTTTCTGACTGAGTGTATCCTCGAAAATGCGCTGGCCGGTGGTAGTCTTTTCGACTATTATCTTGGCATCCACGTATGCAAAATACGTGGTGACGCTTCCCGTCGTGAAGGCATTGTATTCTCTTGCCACTGCAGTGACGTATATAGCCCAGTCCGACTTGTCGGCGCTATTGACAAACGTACAGCCCATATCGCTCAGCGCTCCTGTAATCTCGCTTTTGAGTGAGTTGTATTTCTGTGTGAACATCAGTGCATCGCATACCACATATACGTTGATGCCGTTTTTCAGTTCTGCTGCTACCTTTATCAGTCTTTGCTGGAGGTTGCGCGTCAGTTCGAGCTGGAGTGTCTCCTCGTCGGCATCTTCGTCCACGGCGGCGAGAAGCTTCTGGTACTCGTCAATCTCATCGAACTGCGGAAGCACTTTTTCTGCTATCTCACGCGCCTGCATCTTCTGTCCGTTCTGAGCGAGCTGGTCAATCTGGTCGAGCGAAGTCTCGGCTTTAGTCAGACCTACCGTTATCTGTTTTTCAAGCTGGCGTACAAGGGTTGATTTCTTGACCCATGCGAAAGCGGCAATAGTGCCGTTAGGGGTATGATAGATGTCGGTCTTCAGACCCGGAATCTTAATGTCAACCTTTGTCTCTGTGGCACTTGAGAACTCGCGCACCGACTGACGGAACGTCCCTTCCATGGTTTTCAGGGTCTGGCTGAGACCTTGGTTGAGAGAGGTGTTCTTCACGTGTACGCGTATCGAACCTGCCGCCTCCACTCGTGCGGCGTCCTGAGCACGTTTGACGGCTGCTTCAAGGCTCTCAGTGCCGCGACGCTCTACTTCCGTATAGCCTGTGAAATACTCGCCTGCCGGATACGACATCTCGCGCATCGAACTGTCGTACCAGTCGGGCTCCGTTTGTTGAGCCGCTGCGTTAGTTGCAAATGCTGATATTAAAATCAGTGTCAGAAGTCTTGTTTTCATTGTACATTGATGATTTTAATTATAATTGTGCTACCGAAGGAGTAGCCGGCTCCTTCGGTGCCATAGGTGCAGAATTAGGGAGCAAAGACCCGTAATCGGTAAATATATACTGAATCAATAGAATCAGCTTAATATGCTGTATCTGAGGTGTCTGCTTGGTCCGTTAAATCTGCGGAATGTGTGGTTCTTCCTTACCTTCCATGAGTGTTATCTGCCGCTGAAGTTCTCGTTGAACTCTTTTTTGAACTCGTCGAAGTCCATGTCCATCTGTAGTTCTTCGTCTTGCTGCATGCTGTCGAATATCGACTGTAGCAGTCCGTCAGCCGGCATCTCCACTACCATGTAGGTCTTGAACACGCGCACGCCGTTCTCGGTGAAGGTGCGTGTCTTCTTGCATGCCACGCGGTAGTTGAGCGCCTGCTCTATCTCGGTTATCACCATGTCATCGGTCTTCTGCAGCGAGCCGCGCGAGAGTCCCTGCTTGCCCTGCTTGCGGTTGCGCGTGAGCAGCGACTTTACGTTGGTGGATATCTGCGATGCCATGTTTTCTAACGCTGCCGTACGTGCGAGGTCGGCGGAGAACTGGTGGTCTAAGTCCTCACCTACGCCGAATCCGCGCAGCAGGTCAACGGTGCTTTTGAACTCCGAGCACGGCTCTTCATAGTCCTGCTCCACGAGTCCTGCCTGCTCCTCTGCTTTCTTCTGACGGGCTCTCTCTTCTGCCTCTTTCTCGCGTCGCTCAGCCTCTGCCTTGGCTGCCTGCTCGTCGGCTGTATTCTTGGCGTTGGCGATGCTGTCCATGCGCAGCTTGTGACGAAGCTCTGCCTCCTCGCGTTGTTGGCGTTGCTCCATCTCCCATTTCTCTTTCTTTGCTGCTTTCTTGTCTTTGTGACTCTGTGCTGTGGCAGGCATGGCTACCATTGTGGCTATTGCCAAGGCGGCGATAGCAAATAGTTTCTGTGTCTTCATAATCTGAAATTTTTAATTGTGAATATTTGGGTTCTTTCTACTTTTGTCTTTTATTATTTGCACGGAGCGTTTCGAGTTTGCCATCCGGCAAACCTACTAATATCCGTGCTCAGGCAGTTCTCGGCTGCTCTCTTCGTCGAAGACTGTCAGTTCGAAAACCAACAGCTCCGGCAAGGTGACCATCTGTTTATTGCATGATATCCGTCCCTGCTATAAACTCACGGGAGGAGAACCACGCGAAAGCCGAGGTAGCTGCCGTGGTTCGAGGGCGAGTTGCTGCCGCGACCAGTCACGCGGCAGTTCCACGCGTAGTTGATCCAACTGCCGCCCCGGCGCACGCGGAAAGAGCCCGACGACGGACCGGTGGGGTTGTTGGTGTCGTAGCTTTTGTAGGAGTCGCTGTACCAATCTTTGCACCATTCCCATACGTTGCCTGACATGTCATATATTCCCAAGGCATTGGCGCGTTTGGTGCCGCAGGGGTGGGTCTTGCTGCCGCTGTTGTCCCGGTACCATGCCACGGCATCCACTATGTTGCTGCCGGCATACTTGGTGCCGTCGGCACGGTTGCCGCCGCGTGCCGCATATTCCCACTGCGCCTCAGTAGGCAGGGTGTAGGTCTTGCCGGTCTTCTGCGAGAGCAAGCGGCAGAACTCCATCGCCTCAGTCCAGCTGACATAGTACATTGGATAGTCGGGACCAACTCCATTAAGACTCGAAGATGAATCTTCTTTGTCCCGCTGTTGGGAAATACTCGTTCCCATCACCCGTTCCCATTGCGCCTGCGTCACCTCGAGCATGCCTATATAGAAGCCGTCAACCGTCACGCGGCGGACGTTCTTCTCGTCATCTCCGCAGCCTCCGCCCTGCTCCGATGTGCAGCCCATCATAAACTCGCCGCCTTCCACCCATATCATCTTCATGTTCACTCCCCAAGCAGTCTCGGTGAAGTCCTGACCGCGAGAAGGGCTCGATGATGCATACCCCGGCGTGCCATACCCCGGCGTGCGTGAACCGCCGCCGGAGCTGCCCGAGCCGCTGAGCCCTAATAGTTTCTGAGCGACTTTGACGCATGCTTCTTGCATCTTCTCGGGATCTTTGCTTGCTATCGACGGGGGTGACGACTGAATCAGACCTCCCGTCTCTACATCAAGTATCTTAGCAGCAATGATGATATTTTGGTCGTCATACAGCGCAGCCTCTGCAATGAGTACGTATTGGGCACCGGTCATTATTCCGAGTCGCTTTATCTGGTCATTGCTGACATTACCTGTTCGCTGGAAGTCCTGCTCACTCATTATCGATGAGATGTCCACTCGGTCAAACCCTTTATAGCCCGGGGTCTGGTTGATGGCGTATGTCAGACTGGCACGCAGCTGGAACTTTATGCCGTATTTGACATTTCCCTCTACATCTACCGTCGGCAGGATTGCCACTTTCTTGTCTTCCTGCGCCACTGCCGTCAGCGACAATGCCGAGAGCAGAAGGATAAATAGTTTTTTCATTGTTATTGTTGTGTTAGTTTGTCTTTCACTTGTTTATGATATATTGTCGAATTAATGGAAAGTTTAGCGGGGAACTTCAGTGTGCCGGCATATAAAATGGCGTGAGTTTTTTGTATTAGATTTTTTTTATTGCGAGCCGCTTCGCGGCTATTTATGCAAGTCGTCTATCGACAGACTTGCGGTACTCGTCCCTCGTACCGCGTGTCTGTCTCTTTGCCGACTTGCTGTTTTTTTGCAGGAATGCTTTGCAATAAACTCACGGGAGGAGCACCACGCGAAAGCCGAAGCTGATGTGGCGGGTCGAGGGCCAGTTGTAGGCGCGACAAGCCACGCTGCAGTACCACGCGCTGCCGTACCAACTACCGCCCCGATACACGCGGTAAGAGCCCGACGACGGACCGTTGGGGTTGTTGGTGTCGTAGCTTGTGTAAGAACTGCTATACCAGTCTTTGCACCATTCGCATACATTGCCCGACATGTCGTATATACCCAAGGCATTGGCGCGTTTGGTGCCGCAGGGGTGGGTCTTGCCGCCGCTGTTGTCCTTGTACCATGCCACGGCATCCACCATGTTGCTGCCGGCATACTTGGTGCCGTCGGCACGGTTGCCGCCCCGTGCCGCATACTCCCATTGTGCCTCGGTAGGCAGTGTGTAGGTCTTGCCGGTCTTCTGCGAGAGACGGTTGCAGAACTCCATTGCCTCAGCCCAGCTGACCCACTCCACTGGCAGGTCAGTCCCTTTGGAGTAACTCGGGTTGGTTCCCATCACCAGTTCCCATTGCGCCTGCGTCACCTCGAGCATGCCTATATAGAAGCCGTCAACCGTCACGCGGCGGACGTTCTTCTCGTCATCTCCGCAGCCTCCGCCCTGCTCCGATGTGCAGCCCATCATAAACTCGCCGCCTTCCACCCATATCATCTTCATGTTCACTCCCCAAGCAGTCTCGGTGAAGTCCTGACCGCGAGAAGGGCTCGATGATGCATACCCCGGCGTGCCATACCCCGGCGTGCGTGAACCGCCGCCGGAGCTGCCCGAGCCGCTGAGCCCTAATAGTTTCTGAGCGACTTTGACGCATGCTTCTTGCATCTTCTCGGGATCTTTGCTTGCTATCGACGGGGGTGACGACTGAATCAGACCTCCCGTCTCTACATCAAGTATCTTAGCAGCAATGATGATATTTTGGTCGTCATACAGCGCAGCCTCTGCAATGAGTACGTATTGGGCACCGGTCATTATTCCGAGTCGCTTTATCTGGTCATTGCTGACATTACCTGTTCGCTGGAAGTCCTGCTCACTCATTATCGATGAGATGTCCACTCGGTCAAACCCTTTATAGCCCGGGGTCTGGTTGATGGCGTATGTCAGACTGGCACGCAGCTGGAACTTTATGCCGTATTTGACATTTCCCTCTACATCTACCGTCGGCAGGATTGCCACTTTCTTGTATTCCTGTGCCACTGCCGTCAGCGACAATGCCGAGAGCAGAAGGATAAATAGTTTTTTCATATTGTACGTTTACTATATTAGTAATTATTACGTGGTATAACCTCTCCTTCAATAAATAATTTCTTAATAATTCCATTTATAAGATGCACTGTTACTGTTTTATGAAACTTTCCAGGTCTTCCATTAGGATTATATGTGACTATTAGATTCGTTTTATTTTGAAGATAAATATCTGGTTTCAATTGATAGGATACGCATTCGCAAGATGCATGCACATTACTAATTTGGTCAGTACTAATATCTAATATAAAAACATGTGTGACACGTCCTCCTTCTTCTTTAATTCTTCCAAAATTATAAAGTTCTTCATTTGTTAGTTTCATTCCGAACAATGATACCGCCATTTCACTACACTTGCTTTTAACAGTTTCCGGTTTGAGTTCCATGATGGCGTCAGTAGATTTATCATATTTTCCTGTAATGACGTTCAAAACCTTAATGACAGTTGAGAGGTATCCTTCATACGCACTCACCTCTGAGACTAACACATAATCAACACCTGCCATTTCACCCATTTTTTTGATTTGGAAATCATTGACAGCACCGGTACGCTGGAATGCCTGTTCTTTCTGAATCTGGTCAAACGCGGAACGGTCATACGCCTCGTATTCAGAAGAAACCGTTATTGCAGACTCCATAGCACCACGTACCATTTGTTGGTAAAAATTATTCACGCTACCATCACGACAAATGGGATCAAGAACGGCAACGGTTTTCTTGCCTTGCGCGTATGCCGTCAGCGAGAGGGCTGAAAGCAAAAGGATGAATAACTTTTTCATAGTTATGGTTTGATGTTAAGTTCTTTAAGAATGTCATTATTTAGATTTTCAAATTCTGGTTGTAGGTTAGAATCCATATAGTTAGAGGCAGATGCATCAAATATAAACATGTAGCCTTTTTTCTTACCAACCGTTTTTATTGCATTTTCAAGTTTCTCTTGAATAGGTTTAAGTAGCTCATTTTGCTTATTCTTTATATCAGATGTTGCAGTATCAATAAATAATTGCATACGCTGTTGATATTCCTTAAGAGTCTTTTCTGCTTGAAGTTTTTTACTGGAAGGCCAATTCGCGCTGTTATTTTGATATGTTTGAAATAGTTGTTCGTATTCGGTTGTCATTTCACCATATACTTTTTCATAAGAGGCCTGAACCTCATCCATTTTCTTTTGAACTTCTGCTATCTCAGGCATTTGGGCAAATATTTCAGTTGTATTCACAATTCCCACTTTACATTCTCCTTGCATTTGTGATGGAATGGAGTATGTAGATGAAAGTCCCAATAATGAGTCTGCCAATTTTCGACAACCATTTTGCAACTCGTCGGAATTAGTTCCCATTAACTGATATGCAGAATTAGTGAGGCGGGCTGTTTCAACATCAAGTATCTTAGCTGTGATTATGACATGTGTAGCATCTATTTGTGCTGCCTCAGCAACAAGTACATATTGTGCACCTGTCATAACACCAATCTTCTTAATGTCATCATCACTTACCATACCTGTCCGTTGGAAACTCTGTTCGCCTGTAATTTGTTTTAAGTCAACACGATCATACCCCTCATAACCTTTTGTATTAGTGATGGATGTTGCAAGAGCAGTACGCAACATCAGTTCTGTTCCATAGACAATTTTGTCTTCTTTGTCAACCGTTTCCAAAATGGCAACGCGTTTTACCTCCGTTGGCTGCTGTGCCACTGCTGTCAGCGCCAGCGCCGAGAGCAGAAGGATAAATAGTTTTTTCATTGATAAGTCTTAATTTTAGTCTATATAGGATACTATTCCACGGAGTTTAGCAATTTCTCCGGATATTTTATTTTGTGCCATAATATCACTTATTATACATGTATGTCCTTGCTTGCATCTTCTTAACCGCTCAAAAACTTCTTCGGAGAATTTGTCTCCTTCGACTGTATAAGTTACTCCATTATCAAATTGCACCTTAAATGACACCACTTTATAATCCGCCTTTATTTGAGGATTATTTTCATCTCGCACTTCTATTCTACCATATGATGAAAGAAGATCATTCCGCTTAATCGGTCCTTCGGAATACACATTATTTTCCACCACAAAATAAGCGGCAGGTCGGATTGACTCTTTAGAGGATGCTTTATTTGCATCACCAACCAGTTCTTTTGCTAATGCCTGACACGCAGGAAATAGGTTAGCCAATTTACCATTAACCAACTCTCCGTATTGTGATGCTGGATTAGACATTTTTCCTGTTTCAAGATGGATAAGATATGCCTCCAAGTAAAATTCCGCATTGGATTTAGTCAGAGTAGATACACAAATATAGTCCGCACCGGACATTTCTCCTAATTTCTTTATTTGAGCGGCGCTGACCATACCCGTACGCTGAAAGTTTTGCTCTTTCATCATTTGGTCAATATCTGCACGGGTAATGGCATCGAAACCATCAAAGTTAACCAACGCTTTGCGTAGTTCTCCGCGTACCATATTCCTTTCCAACCCGGTAACATCACTGGAACCATCACCCACACGGGGTTCGAGTAACGCAATTGTTTGCTGCGCGACTGCTGTCAGCGAAAGCAGTGAAAGCAAAAAAAGTGTAAAGATTTTTGTTTTCATTATCCTTTCATACATAATTTGAAATTTTGTGCTACCGAAGGAGTATCCGGCTCCTTCGGCGCTAAAAATGAGCTAAGGCTATGTGCGTGCTGATTATTCAGCTGATTCGCCTTCGCCGTTGCCCACAAGCCTGTCGTAACATTCGTCTAACGCCTGCTTTTTTGCCTCAGTACCTGCATCACCTGCAATACTATACGCTTGCATTTTGCTGTAGCCTTGTTGCAGAGCTT
>CAMHGK010000081.1 GCA_946184695.1 uncultured Bacteroidales bacterium
GCAAAAGTATAAAAAATAAATGGCAACATCAAATGATTTCGAGTAAATTCATGCCAAAACGTCACAAGATGGACATTTTGGCACTAAAAGATTGACAAATTGTCACCAAAAGAAGGATATTTTGGCACCAAAAAGCCAAATTCGGGCAGTGGCACGGAAGTTGAACAATATAGGACGAAAGTTGAAGGTTGAAAGACCTGAGACGAACAGGTTGAAAGACCTGAGACGAACAGGTTGAAAGACCTGAGACGAACAGGCTGAAAGACCAGAGACAGAAGTATAACCACTAAAATGAATTGAATATGTTTAACAACTTAATAATAGGAGGTAAGATTATGAAACCTATGATGTATCGCAGAAACGGATGGTTTCCGACTGTATTCGATGAGTTTTTGAACTCAGACATTATGAACAGCGCCAACACCACTGCTCCATCTGTAAACGTAAAAGAGACAGCAGACGCCTACATTGTTGAGTTGGCAGCCCCGGGTGTAAAGAAAGAGTACTGCCGCGTGAACATCGATGAAGACCACAATTTGTGCGTAGCTATCGAGAACAAGTACGAGCACAAAGAGGAAGACAAGCATGCTCACTACTTGCGCCGCGAATTCTCTTACACCAACTACGAGCAGCGTTACACTCTGCCTGACGATGTGAACGAAGAAGCAATCAGCGCCAAGGCTGAAGACGGTATCCTGACCATCGAATTGCCTAAGGTAAAGAAAGTGGAAGGAAAGACTGCAAAGCAGATAGAGATTCAATAATCCGCTAAACTCAAAGAGCATAAGGCTTATATAAAAATACAAGGCTTATGTCAAAAAAAAACGGCAACCTACAAGGGCTGCCGTTTTTTTATGCTGTAACACAAGAATACTAAAAATACAATGCCGTTGCAAGAATTGCAGTATCAACAATCACTGCGACAGGCACCAACACTCGGAATTTGGTATGCAGAGTCTTGTGACGGAAAAGCACCATTGCCGCCCACGCACCATAACAGCCAAAAAGAAAAGCAAGAGTGATGAGTGCAGCCTCAGGGATACGCCACAGCTGCCGCTTGGACTTGTATTTGTCTATTCCATACAATGCAAACACAAAGAAATTCCACAAAACAAGTAATATGACAATAGCGAAGACGTACATAGAGTAATTCAAGTTTTGCAAGTTATAAAGCATTGTGTCACAGCATACACAACCATTCTCGTTTCTATAAGCGAGGCAATTGCATTGCCGTGCCCCACACCGTCCTCCTCCGTGAGACGAGTCAAAGCCTTGTCTCTACCCTCCTTTATGAGACGAGTCAAAGCCTCGTCTCTACCACACCCGTGCCCCTTATCTACAATCAGTCTGACTACCGCTCAAGTGCTCAAGCCGGCTCAGGAGTGTGGGATGCGAATAGTGGAAAAAGACGAATGCAGGATGCGGATTAGGATTCGACAATGAGTTGACCGACATCTTCTTGAGGGCGGAACTCAGTTGAGCAGCCATCCCATGGGTCAGAGCAAACTCGTCAGCCTGATACTCATGGCGGCGCGATAGATAATTGGTCAGCAGTGAAAGCAACAGGTTGAGAGGAGAATAGACGATATAGAATAAGAACAGGTTGACATGCAGTGACTCCTCACACCCGATAGCCGACGACAACAGATTAAACTTGAGTACCAACGACAGGAGGAAAAAGAGAAGCAATGACTGCAGTAATCCCGATAGGAGTTGGCGAATATTATGCCGCCGCTTGTTGTGACCGATTTCGTGGGCTAACACCGCCACAATCTCTTCAGTTGATAATTGCTCTATAAGACTATCATACAACACTATACGTTTATTTTTGCCAAATCCCGTAAAATAAGCATTGGCATGAGTAGTGCGCTTTGAGGAGTCAAGCACATAGATGTCGGACAGCGGGAAACCTGCCTCAGAGGCAAACTTCTCAATAGCGCTACGTAGTTCGCCGTCTTCAAGACGAGTCTGCTTATTAAACAAAGGCACAATGAGTTGCGAGTAGAAATAGCTAAAGAACAGAGAAATGGCAGACACTGCAGCCCATACTATCAGCCAAAACCAGTCGGGCAGATAATGATAGACAACAACCATTATCGTCAGGACTGCAGCGGTCAGCAGCATTTGCAAGAGAGTAGATTTGAGCCAATCGGTCAGGAAAAGCACGGGTGTAGTCTTATTGAAACCAAATCGCTGTTCGATAACAAAATTCTGATATACAGACAGTGGCAAAGAAATAAGCTCTTCTGCCAAAGAAATTATCAGGAAGAACAACAGAGCCATAGCGACCTCGCGCCACAGCTCAGACGCTATAGGCATTGTCCAGAGATGAACGCAGTTATCAAGCCATCGGAATCCACCGAGGCAGAGCATCAGCAGCATTATCACAAGCGACACAGAGTTTGTCACCCAGCTCAATCGGCGGTTGGCACGAGAATAACGGGTCTGCTCGCGATGTTTGTCCTCAGAATAAATGTCGGCTAACAATGCAGGCACGGGCAATTTCTCACGCGAAGCGTTAAGCACAGATAATGTGCGCCCTATAATAAAATCGAACACTACGATAGCTATAAGCAGATAAAACATAATTATAATGTTTTAATGATTTAATGTTTTAATGATTACCTGGCTGATTTGTCAACACCATACCCGAACAGTGCGAAGTCGGCTTTCGTAGGGTCGCCGGGGAATACGCGCGAAAGAGTATCTGTAAGCTTGAGTGCAACCGACATTGTCGCATTGCGCGAAGAAATAAGCTGCAATGACATAGCCTCTTGCAGCACATGAGTATCCAAGGGAATAATCAGACTGCTCGGGCTTATGAACGTCCATAGTCCGAGGTCCACCGGCGAGCCCGTGCGCACCATCCAGCGCATGAACATACATAGACGTTTGCATGCCGAAACAGTATCTTTGGGAATAACAACAGAACACTCATGCTGAGCGAAATATGCACACAGACATTTGATAGCCGACAGAGTATCGCCGGCTCTTTGGCCAACAAATTCACCAAGCGAGCCATACTCAGAAAGCAACTTCGAGGTAACCAAGAGAAAATGACGGTATTGCTTATTGGTATAAAGACGATAGAAGCACCTGTCGTCGTCAGCAATGTCATAAGCAAAAGCCTTCTGACGCACCCAATTATATGGTTTTCCGCAGCTTAGGTCTAAAATACGCTGTATCTTAGGCAAAAACTGTTTGCGCGAACCATAGCTCAGACTTGCAGCAATAAATGCCATCGTCTCTTGATTTTCAGCACCTTCTACCTGATGCATAAACCACGAAGGGTCGCCCGTGAGAAAATCGGCATTTTCATATCGCGCTGCTAATTCTTGAAGAAGCAATTCATAATGCATAATTCATAATGCATAATTATTTTAGTCGTAGAAATATACTCGTTTGACTCGCCGCGAGACAGAGGTCAGGATTTCGTAGGTTATGGTTTGCAGTTTCTGAGCCAACTGCTCTATTGGCAGCTTGTCGCCGAATACCATAGCCTCATCGCCGACAGTAGCGTCAGTACCGGTAACATCAATCATGGCAAGGTCCATGCATACATTGCCCACTACCGGACAGCGCTTGCCACGGACAATAACCTCACCCCCGTAGTTGCCGAGTCGCCGGTCGAAACCATCGGCATAGCCGATAGGAATAACAGCTATCTGCCTGTCTTCATTAAGAAAAGTATGTCTTCCATAGCCTATGCTCTCGCCCTGACGCACAGTCTTGACACTCAAAAGGGTGGTTTTCAGAGTGCATACATTTCGAAGCTTGTATGGATGAGTAGCATGAGCCGGCAAGGCAGAGAAGCCATACATACCAATTCCCAAACGGCACATATCAGCCTGATACTGAGTGAAGCGCTCTATACCTGCGGAATTGAGAATATGTCGAATGAAGGGCTTGTGGATAAGCGAGCCAAGCTTGTCGGCACATCGATTGAAAAGCTCAATCTGCGACAAGGTGAAATCGTCGAACTGCTCCTCATCGGCTCCTGCAAGGTGCGAGAATACTGAAGCCACGCGAACGGCACCACACCCGTTAAGTCGTGCTGCGAGACGCTCCATATCAGCATACTCGAAACCCAAACGGTGCATGCCGGAGTCTATTTTTACGTGGATGGAATAGTGTTCGAGTCCTTCCTGCTCTGCTACACCTATAAAGTTTTCGAGCGACTGAAAAGAATAGATATTGGGCTCAGCAGCATTTGCGATTATCGTCCTCAGTGCAGCGGGTTCGGGGTCCATAACGATGATTGGCAGCCGTATGCCTGCCTGCCTAAGTTCGGCAGCCTCATCTGCTACTGCTACAGCAAGATAGTCGGCACCTGCCTTTTCAAGGCAGCGGCTCACCTCCACATGTCCGGCTCCGTAAGCAAATGCCTTGACCATGCAAGTGAGTTTGGTGGTAGGTTTGAGCAGTCTTTTGAAACAGCGCACATTATGCGAAAGTGCCGACAGGTTGACGTACATGACTGTCTCGTGAGTCTTCTGAAGAAGCATACGCTGAATGGTCTCGTCGTCGTAGCCGAAATGGCGCAAGACGGCAGCACAGGTACGCAGGTTCTGGTGGGTAGGTTCCTCGATGACGGTCTCGGTATGGCGGAAGAGTTTGAGTTTCTCGGCACGCTTCTGTTCGAGCGAGCTGAAGTTCTCCCCATGCTCCTCACCTATATATGTTATGACACCGATGGTAGGGCGTATTATACGCTCAAGGCGCTCCATCTCGCCCACCTTGCTTATTCCTGCCTCGAAGATGGCAAGCTCGGTGGTCTCATCCATCTGCCAAACAGAGAGGGGCACACCTATCTGCGAGTTATATGAAAGCGGCGAGCGAACGATGCGCATATCGTTGTGCAACAATTCGTAGAGCCATTCTTTGACTATGGTCTTTCCGTTGGACCCCGTAATACCTATCACGGGACAATGGTAGAGCGAGCGCTTATAGGCAGCAAGGTCCTGCAGCGCATCTAACGAAGAATCAACCCAGAGCAAGGTTGATTCACTCAGAATCTGCTTTGCATTAGGCAACCGACGCACCACGTCTTCCGAACGGCGCTCCACGACAAAAGCCCTCATACCTGCTTCAAACAGAGGCTGCAGGAACTGAGCGCCGTCGCGCTCGGCCACATGAAGGGCAAAGAAAAGGGTTTCATCGACCGGTGTATGCAACTCGCGTGAGTCGGTAAGAAGATGGTTGATCTGCTGCTCGCAGCGGAGTTCAGATTCGGGCGAAAGCAGTTTTATGATTTGAGAAAGCAGCATAAGCTATATACAGATTACATATATAAACCTCCGTTGACGCTGATACATTCACCCGTTATGTAAGAAGCGTCTTTCGATACAAGAAAACATACCACAGCTGCGACCTCTTCTGGTTGAGCAAAGCGGCTGAGCGGAATCTGCTTTTTGAGTTCTGCCTCATCCAGTCCCTCTACCATGTCGGTCTTAACAAAACCGGGAGCCACGGCATTGACCGTGATATTCTTACGCCCGACTTCCAAAGCCAAAGCCTTAGTTGCGGCTATGAGTCCGCCTTTGGCAGCCGAATAATTACACTGTCCGGCTAGTCCGTGCTGCCCTGAAAGCGAAGCCACATTGACTATTCTGCCGTTCTTATGGCGAATCATAGGCTCTATGAGCTGACGGGTGACATTGTAGAACGAATAGAGGTTAGTTTGCAGCACTTTGTTAAAATCTTCGGGTTCCATCCAGACGAGCAGTTTGTCGCAGCGAATGCCGGCATTGTTGACCAAGACCTCGATATAGTCATCGGGATGCTGCTGCTTCCACTCTGATAGAGCGGAAACGACTGCCTCGCGATCGCTTACATCGAACTGCAACAACTCGCCATCGCCGCCTGCCTGACGAATCTCAGACAAGGTCTGCTCAGCTGCCGCCTGATTGCTCTGATAGTTGATTATCACCTTGTAGCCTTGTTGGGCGAGTCGCAATGCTACTGCCTTTCCAATACCGCGACTGCCTCCTGTAACTAATGCGTACATATTTTTATATTATTGATTTTCAATACAACTTATGTGTTTTTACATATTATACAAATAAACTTTAGGCTGAGTAAGGAGTATTACCACTCGCTCAGTCTGATTTGCTCACGCAGTGTCTCAATGCCAATCAGTTCAGCACAGGTCAGTACCGATGTCATTGACACCCCGAGTACACCATGCAGGTTCAGGTTCTGACCTGTAAGCAGTACGTTTGGGATGGGTGTCTTGGGTGTTAGCACGGTTGTCATCGGCGACCGCCAATCTTTGCGTATGCCATAGGCGGAACCTTCTCGGGTGAGGGTATAATGATAGTAGGTTAGCGGAGTAGATGTGAATACGCGGTCGATGCTGTCACGCAGCTGAGGTAACCTATGCTCCACCCTACTCAAGCAGCGTTCTACCACCCGCTGTTTCATCTCTACGTAGTCATCTCCCCGTCTGCCCGCCTGAGTGTTACGCCAACGCTCCACCTGCTGCCATGACATGGGCGTGAGCAAGTCGAGAGCCGGCTGACCATAATAGAAACTGACCATCACGCCCTGTCCGGTATTAGCAGCCCCGTCCCATAGGTCTGAGTTTTCCGGATATACGTAGATATTACGATTCTGATAAAGCCTACTGCCGGGTTTGAGCCGGATGTTAGCCGTGAACATGCCAAAAGTGTTCTGCAATGACTCAATGCGATGACGATAGACCTTTTTTATATGTCTGCTATCGCGTAAAAGCTGCAATGCCTCGTAAGGATGTATGTCACAAATCACGTAATCGGCTTGCAACAGTTCGCCGGAGGAAAGAACAACACCCGTGGCTACACCATCGGTTTCGATAATCTGCTTGACAGTAGCCCGTGTGCGCACCTCGCCCCCCATCTTGAGAATATCTGCCTCCAATCGGTCGGCTATCTGCTGCCCGCCGCCGCTAATGCGCCATGCACTCTGCAAGAAAGAGTTATTGATTTGTGCGAACACATAGAAGGGCAGAGTATCGCGGTTGAGTTCCATCTTGAGCGAAGTGGCGGAAAGCACCTGTCGCAGCAAAGGATCGGTAATAGTTGACTGCAAGAAATCGTATGCCGAACGGGCAAAGAACGAGTCAGCATAGAAATCAGCCAAATCGCGCTCAAAGAAAGCATCTGTAAGGTGCTCGCCCACTTCACGCAAACACTCTACATATTTTTTGATGCCGTCACGCTCGCTGGGGAAATATTCGGTAAGCCTCTGTGCAAAACGCTCATGGCCTGACGCGAAAGGGAAAGAACGCTCGCCTATGACAACCTCATCGAAGCAGTCGTCGTCGAGTCTGACCCACGGAAGCGAAAGCAGGTCGAAATACTTCATCAATCCGTGCAGCGATTCGCCCTCGCCAAGCCCTCCAACATAGTGAAAACCGGAGTCGAAGAGCACATTGCCACGTCGAAACGACTGAAGGCAACCACCTATCTGCGTATCGTGCTCAAGCACGGTAACCCGCAAGCCGTTTTTGGCAAGTATATAGCCACATTCCAATCCACCCAAACCGGCTCCTACTATTACAGCGTGCTTAGTCATTGGCTATAGCGTCGAGTTTGAGAAGTTCTGCTTTAAGGCTGAGATAAACATCTGCCGCTTGTCCGATAGTAGCTTCCAAGTGATAGCTGCCGTCGTCTGAAGGCAGAAGCGTCACACGGACCTCCACCACAGGATAATCCACCGGAGTGACGAGCGTTGTCAGCCGGCACTGCTTGATGCTACCTATCCTTAGTCCGGCTCCGGCGACAAGCGATGCACATTCAACAATCATCTGCATGTTGCAGACACCCGGGCATACCGGTTTTTCGGGGAAATGTCCGCGATAGACATCGCAATCCTTATTGAGCGATACGCGAAACACCTCTGCTGAAGAGTCTGTGCGGCGGTCGAGTATGGTATAATAGTTCTTGATGAGCATAACGTCAGCTGTCTTTCAAAAATACTTTCATCTGCCCCTCTGCCACGCAGTTGCCCGCGACGCAGGTATGTGCTTCCACGAGCGTCACCCCAGCCGCCTCGGCTACGAGGTCGAGGTGAGTGACGAGAGTGTCGGCGAGTCTTGGGAGAGCTGTTATTTTGAACTTGCGCAACTCGCCGATGTACCCGAGCCGCGGCTGACCGCCGTCGCGAAATGCGGGATATCCGGCAAAGATGGCAGCGGTCTGGGCGATATGTTCTATCATTCCAGCCTCACGCAACACCCCGTTTTCAACAAATATATTGTCGGTTTTGACGGTCAGAGCGGTATCGGCAGACTTGTCGGTAAGAGACTGCACAACGTCCACCATTACAATTGGCGGACGTTGCGGCATGAGCTGATATATCTGTTCTCCACGGAACATCATACTCTCTGAGACAAGTAGTCGTAAAGCGATTGGAAAGTAGGTATGCTTGTCAGTTCGTTTGACTGTATCTTCACGCCAAACTCGTTTTCTATCAGTGCTACCATGTCCACTAGACTCAAACTATCAAGATCAAGGGTTTGCTTGATGTTAGCATCGGGAGTGATCAGAGACTCATCTACTTCAAATTCTTCTGCCAATACGGAATTCACCTTGGCTATAAGTTCTTGCTTTTCCATTTACTTAAATTGATTTATTTTAATTATTTTTTATTGGTTCTACATATTTCTGACAATGAGTGTGGCGTTGGTTCCGCCAAATCCGAAAGAGTTGCTCAGGAAGGTATCGAAATGCTTGTCAATACGCTTAGAAGGAATAAGCAGCTTGGCGCTGTCTTCGTCGGGATTCTCAAAGTTGAGGTTGGCAGCAATGAAGTCGTTTTTCATCATAAGTGTAGAATAGATGACCTCGCTTGCACCTGCCATCCACATCTCGTGTCCGGTCTGCGACTTAGTTGATGTCACCTCTGTCCGCTGATCGGCGAAAACATTGTAGATAGCTTTAGCCTCGTTGGTATCGCCCACATGTGTAGATGTAGCATGAGCATTGATATAGCCTATTTCGCGTATGTCTATTCCGGCACGCTCTATTGCCATTCGCAGCGACTTGCTCGGTCCTTCCACATTAGGTGAGGATATATGGTCACCATTGGCAGAGAAGCCATAGCCCAACACCTCAGCCAAGATAGGCGCACCGCGTCGCACGGCATGCTCATATTCCTCTATTATCACCGTGGCAGCACCTCCGCCCGGAACAAGTCCGTCGCGGTCGCGGTCGAACGGTCGGGAAGCCTTCTCGGGTTGGTCTTCACGAATAGAGAAGGCTGAGATGCCATCGAAGGAGCCGACAGAGAAGGGGTTGACCTCTTGTGCACCGCCACAGACTATCACGTCCTGCAACCCGGTCTGAATAAGCAGCGCACCTAAACCTATAGCATGGGCGCCACTGGCACATGCACCGCTTATGGTAAGGTTGATGCCACGAAGACGGAAGATGGTGCCGAGATTCATGGTGACCGTAGAGTTCATCGATTGGAAGATGGCACCTGAACCGCAGAGGGTGGTGTCGTGCTTTAGGCGCATAGTGTCAACGGCACGCACTGTGGGGTCGGCTGAGGAGTCGTTGCCATAGAGCAGACCAACATCGTGCTTGTCGAGATAGTCGGCGTCTAACTTTGCATTGCGCAGAGCCTCAACCGTAGCACAATAGGCAAACTGGGCTTGCTGCGGCATATAGGCGCGCTGCGAACGACTCAGTTCTTTTTTCAGATCGGGCAAATCAAGCTTTGCCGTCAGCCCTGAGCGGAAACCCATCTGCTTGCGCTCGGGGTCTAAGATGATGCCGGACTTACCGGTATATAATGAATCACGTACTTCGTCCAAACTTTTACCTAAGCATGACCATATTCCCATGCCGGTAATAACTACTCGTTTCATGCTGATTTCTGATGATAAATATAGAATGACAATTGAGGTTCCACAATGAAGAACACACGCTTTAATCGAAAGCTTGCGAAGGTAACAATAATTTATATAACCCCAAATTTATAGAAAACTAATCGGCTTTAGTTTAGAATAAATGTCCGTTTTTGACAATTATAGTTGGCAACTTTGAGCCGTGTTTTATGCATTTGAGGCAACAAAAAAGTCACCTTTGCGGGGCGACTTCTGAGTGGTACCTCTTGGAGTTGAACCAAGGACACATGGATTTTCAGTCCATTGCTCTACCACCTGAGCTAAGGTACCA
>CAMHGK010000082.1 GCA_946184695.1 uncultured Bacteroidales bacterium
TGCCACTACCACCTGCGGTAAATATAAAGTCACCAAAAGTACCATCGGCAGAAGCATAGTCTTCAATGGTAATGGTAGTAGAGGTGCCTGCTCCACCCTGACTTTCGCTTGCGGTAGCGAAGACGGCATAGTAGGTAGCGTCGCCATTGACAGCAATACCTTCGGTAGCGTCGAACAGGTCGCTTGGTGCTTCACCGCTGACAGACGACTGCGAGGTCCAACCCGCAAATACACGTCCGTTTTCACAATTAGCCGGAGCAGCTTTAGTATGTGAGAGGGTCTCTTCGACCTGTTCTTGAGTCTCGACTCCGTCGACTGACCATGTAACTGTGTAAGTAGGTGCGGGAGCACCTTCTTCGCTGACCGTGGCGGAAACTTGAACTTTCCGCTCTACGTTATTATTATTAGCATCTACACTTAATAATGTAATTTCTGCAGAATATGAGCCAGCAGCAGAAGCGTTCAATGTAACCACAACTTCGCCGCCTTCCGAAGCAAGTTCGTCTGTGTCAATAGAGAAAACGTCGCTGGTAGACGAAATATCAACCAGAATAACATCAGCAAGATTAACACCGGTAACACTCAATGTCTTATCTGCTTGTGCCACACCCGACGAAAGGGTTTCTGTAAACTCTATTGCATCAGGTGAGAATGTTATATCTGCCTCCGCAGTCGGGTTTTCAGCAGCAACCCTCCATGCTATATCTACTTCGTCAAGATAGAGAGCACCGCTGTTAGAACGTATACCTATATACTCATAGTCATCTTCGAAAGTGTAGGTCAGTCCATCATCAGCGGCAACTGCACGTCTTGCAGGAGATGAAGCAGCACCACTGTATGTAAACGATGTGACCTTCGTGCCCTGATTAGCCGAAGAATACAAGTCAGATGCAGAGGTATAGGCTGTGTTGGAAGCATAGACATCAAGAACTCTATTGGCAGATGTTGACGAATTGAACTTCACTGTTATGCTCTTGAGTTTGCCACCGGAAGTAGTAGAAACGATACCACAGTCGTTGCCGGTTGAACGCAACTGAATAGAAGAATTGCCGCCTGCTGATTTACCTGCATAGACAGCATCTGAAGCCGAACCGTCTTTAGCTGTCCAAGCGGAATATGAGGTGCCACTGACTCCGACAAAGTTATAATTAAGGACATCTGTTTTGGCGGGGTTCTTATCGGTATTGTAGATAGTGACAACCACCGGACCGGTCACCTGAGCAGCAGTGAGGCTGACGGTAAGCACACCGCCTGCGATAGTATAAGCATTGGCAACCTCATTACCGCCAACGGTAACCTCGGCAAGACAGTGCTCACTGTCAATATCATAATATCCGTTTGTAGCGGTGAAAGTAGCGGTGAATGCCTCGCCCTCATCAATAGTACCTGCATCAGGACCCGAAGTCTTGGTCACACCCTCCAAGTCATAGGTAAGAAGTACCTTTCCTTCCGGAACCTCAACAGCACCACCCATAAATTTGAAAGTTATGATCTTGTTTGATTCGGTAATTTCGGTAAGAGGATAAGCTGCAAATGGTGTATAAGAAATGACACTACCTGTACCGGGGAACGGGTCGGTTGCCTTACCAATGTTTTTGGGGTTACCTGATGCAGAAACCACGGTAAGACGAGGTGAGCCTCCAGTGTTATTGAGGTCATTATCATCCCAGTTAGTAGCATTATATTTAACCTGCCAAACTATCATTCCATGACCGGGTAGATACTTATCCCAACCTGACTGCTGGCGATTTTCCAAATAATAGACAGTGCCAGTAGATGTGGCAGCAGCAGCCTTTCCATCACTTGTGATATATCTACCTGAACCATCGGCATTGAGAGTTACATTCTCTGCTTCATTCAAAATGGTAGGAGTAGCCCATCCCAAAAAATATTTATCAAATATAGAATAGTTTGGAGGAGTATTACCATCATTGAGATATGAGCCTGCATCCATAAGTGACCAATCGCCAGGGGTACGCGCCTCAGTATAGTTGGTACTTTTATATTCTGTGTCGTAATAATCGGGCAGACCAAGCACATGCGAGAACTCATGCAGAGGAGTACCCATCGCACATTTGCTGCTTCCATTGAGCTCTGCGCTACATGCGTAAGAAACGATTTTCTTGCCATCAAGTTTTAACGATTTACCGGCAGAACTCAAATCCCACTGGTGTGGCCAGATAGTGTTCTCTGCACCACCGTCAGCTTCACCCTTACCTGCATAAATGACATATACGTTATCAACCACGCCATCGTTGTTGGCATCATACTGCGAGAAGTCTATTTCTGAGTCAAGTGCCGTACATGCATCAACAATCATCTGAGCGGGGTCCTGATCGTCATCGCTTGAGTCGTTAGCTCCATAGGTGGCGTAGGTCTTATTCACATTAACAGGTCCGAATACATCAATAGGAGGTGCGTAGGCACCTGACGACTGGAGTTTCAGATAATTGTACATTGACATCGCACCTTCTGTTGCGTCACCCAGACTCGTTTTGTAATAAGTAGCGCTTGCATCCTTAAAAGTGGCATTGCTAAAACTTACAAGGATAAACAAGCCACGAGCAGGCATAGAACTTGCGCCAATCCTACGAGGTTTGCTTTCACGCTTAATGCGTGCTTTAGCTCGACGAGCCTTGACATTTTCATTTGTTTGCTTAACACCTGTAGATACATAATAGCCCTCATCGTTGAGTTTCAACAACGTGCCTTGTGCATCTGTCACGAAGTGGTAAGTCTCATCACCCTGAACGAAGATAGTAATCTCCGAACCATCAGGTTGAGTAAACACACGTGGACCCGGTTTGGCAGGCACTGCGTATGCAATGACTGTTATCAAGCACAAGTACACGAAAAGTAATACTTTTTTCATGATAAATTGGTTTTAGTTAATATTGATATTTTGTTGTTGTTTTCTGGTTTCTTGCCGGGATTCTTTTCGGGATTCTTTTAGGGATTCTTTTCGGAGTTCTTTTCGGAGTTCCGGCGTCACGGCATCCCGTAGTTCCGAGGGGGGCTTATCGGGAAAAGATAATAAGCAGGCAAGCCGACGTTTGGCGCCGACTAACACTAAGAAACAATAATTCTAAAGCTGCAATTAGACTCAACTAATCTCATTCTTTTCCACTCACTAAACAATCCACAAACAAAAGGCTATAGCAGTCTATAGCTAAGATTTTAGGTCTAAAAGGATAAGAAACACCGCAGCACAATGGCTGCTATTTTTGACAGCGCATGGACTGCTTGTTTGACAGCGCATGGACTGCAAAATCAGATTAGCAATATGCCACCCGAAAATCGGCGGCAAAGGTACAAATTTTATTTTACCCCCGCAAGAGAATACTGCAATTATTTTTTCACGCATTTTAGAGCAAAGCATATTTTTTGAATTTTGACAGGGAATTATTTGTCGGAACAAAGAAAATTGGCTAAATTGCGAAAAAAATGGTGTATGGATATATACGGGTCAGTTCCGACCGTCAGACAGTCGAGAACCAGCGATTTGAGATTCAACGCTTTTGTGCAAGCAAACAGATACATATTGATGGTTGGATAGAGGAGACCATCAGCGGGACGAAGAGTTACAACAAGCGCGAGCTCGGCAAGCTCCTTCGCAAAGCATGCAAAGACGATATCATCATCTGCTCAGAACTATCCAGACTTGGCAGAAACTTATTCATGATTATGGAGATCCTGAATATCTGTATGAATAAGGAGTGCCGCGTTTGGACCATAAAAGACAACTATCGTCTTGGCGACGACATCCAATCCAAAGTGCTCGCCTTTGCCTTTGGCTTGTCAGCGGAGATAGAGCGGAACCTAATATCTCAACGCACCAAAGAAGCTATGGCCCGACGCAAAGCAGAAGGAATCCGACTTGGCCGACCCGAAGGCAAAAAGACCTCACACAAAGCGCACAAACTCTACGACAAGGAGCAGATAATAAAAAAAATGAGGCATCATGGTGCCTCATTCTCACAAATAGCCAAACGCCTGCATGTGAGTCGCGGAACAGTAAGGCGATATTTTCATGAATATATAGAGCCAGAGTTGGAATTGAGAATTGATAATCGGCAATGCTGTAGCAACCCGCCCCCTACCCCCCTCCCTTAAAGGGCGGGGGAGACCATGCGGATAGAATGCCCTGTTTGTGATTTTTGATTTTTGATTTGTGATTGAAAATCGACGAATTGACAATTATCAATTACAAAACTTTCCCGCATAAGAGAGAATAAAATTTCATTTTGGGTAATTGTGGGTAATTGTTGACTAACAAAAAAGAGAAAAACGCAGTTTTTCGTTAAATTAGTTTAATATTCGTTGATGACCAATAAGTATAATTCGTTGATTATCTGTTGTGGGAAAGTTTAGTCACTTGTAGAGGAAGCGTTTGATAGATTTCTTGGGAGTCTTTTCAAACTCCTTCTCCTGTAGTTCGATTTTGGTGACTTGGCTATACTTGGGCAGAATCTGGTTGAGCCTTTCGAGGTTCTGCTTCATGAGCTCAACGAGCGAAGGCGAGAAGGTCAGCTCACCTTGCATGTCAGGGAATACCAAAGCGACGAGTTTGCCTTCACGCTCCACCACTATCGACTCAGCCACTCCCGTCATATTATTTAGTTTGTCCTCTATCTCTTCGGGGTAGATATTCTGTCCGGATGCACCGAGAATCATATTTTTATTTCGCCCGCGGATAAAGATATTCTGCTTTTTGTCGATTACTCCAAGGTCGCCCGTCCTGAGCCATCCGTCGTCGGTAAACGCCTGTCGCGTTGCTTCGGGGTTTTTGTAGTAGCCGGTCATGACATGGTCGCCACGGACAAGTATCTCACCTACGGTATTATAAGGGTCGTCGGAGTCGATACGTATCTCATTGCCCGGCAGGATATGTCCGGCAGAACGGCTAACGAACTCTTTAATATAGCATCCGCCGATGAGCGGTCCGCACTCGGTCATGCCATATCCCACGCAGAACGGGAAACGTATGTCGAGCAAGAGTTGCTCCACCTCAGGATTGATAGCGGCCCCACCCACGATAAAATAATGCAGATGCCCGCCAAAAGCTTTGAGCAGCTTACTCTTAACCTTACGTTTAACTGCTCTGCCTATACCTAAAGGAGCATTCCAGAGCAATCGGAACATGCGCTTATTGACAATGGGGAAGACCGATTTGCGGCATATCTTCTCTATGACAAGAGGCACGGTAACTATCATATAGGGTTTGACCTCTGCGAATGCCTTGAGTAGCAGGGACGGCGTAGGCGTCTTGGCAAGGAAATAGATATGGCAGCCGCCTGAAAGAGGGAAAAGAAACTCGGCGAGCTGACCGAAAGCATGCGCAAGCGGAAGCATCGAGACGAGCCGTTGTCCTGGGTGATTAGGCAAGTACTTATGCCCTGAGAACAGGTTTCCTGACAGACTTCTGTAAGTAAGCATGACGCCTTTTGGAGCACCCATAGAGCCTGATGTATAGTTGATGAGCATCAGGTCGTCGAAGTTGTCGTCGCGATAGTGGATATCGTCTTTGCTGAAACCATTGGGATAGCGTTGTTGGAAGTCGGCGTCGGTGTTAGCTATGCCGGTGAGCCCTGTGGCAGCCTTATCGGATATGACTGAGAAATCCAAAAGCGAAACTATTGCATTGAGCTCGGGCAGCGAGTCGCTCTGCTGCTCATAGACGGGCTGCAGGTTCTTCCATACGTATGGTCCCACAAACAACGCCCGCGCATCAGAGTGCCTGAGCAGTCCCACTATGTCTTCAGCTTTAAAATCCTGAAGTACAGACACCACTACTCCTCCGTGAGCAAGAATTGCCAAATATGCCACAGCCCAATTAGCACAGTTGCGCCCGCAGATTGCAACATGGTCGCCTTTTTTGATGCCGAGCTTTGAAAGCAGGATATCGAGTCGGGCCATCTGCTGAGCAAGCGAGCCAAAGGTATAGTTATCAGTACCGTTATAGTCGGTCAAGGCAGGATTGTCCCACATTGCGGGGATAACCTCGTTGAAATATGTAAACAGGTGCTTTGGCATTTTTGACGGTGTTTTGATTTGCGAGGCAAAGGTAGTATATTTTTTTTAATTGTGCAAACTGCAAAGACTGAATAGCAAAACATACAAAGCAAAAGAGTTTTTTTCAGAGTGAACTAAAAATAATTTTCTCGGTCGAAAAAAAAAGAGTACATTTGCGAGCTTGAAATAATAGCGCAACAGAAAAGCAAATATAGAACAAAACTACATATTAAACTAAAAATTATGAGTAAAGTAATCAAACTGACAAGAGGTCTGGACCTTCCGATGTCAGGCGTGGCAGATCAGAAGATATCTGCCATCCAACTGCCTGATCTGTTAGAAGTTGTTCCGGACCATTTCGTTGGTATCAAGCCTAAAGTCTTGGTCCACGAAGGCGACATTGTTACAGCCGGTCAGCCTCTGTTTTGCGACAAGCTCATGCAGGAGATGATGTTTGTATCTCCGGTGAGCGGAAAGGTGAAAGCCATAAACCGCGGTGAGCGTCGCAAGGTGCTATCTATCAGCATTGAGACCGACAAGCAGCAAGTCTATGAGAAGTACGAGTCTCAGTTAGAACAGATGTCGGGCAGCAAAATCAGAGCGCTGCTACTCAAGTCGGGTCTGTGGAGCGTAATACATCAGCGTCCATACGACTGCATCACCTCTCCGGCGTCAGAGCCTAAAGCAGTGTTTGTATCGTCGTTCGACAGTGCTCCTCTCGCTCCCGACTATGCTTTCATAGCCAAGTTCGAGAAAGCGGAGTTGCAAGCAGGTCTGACGGCTCTGAGCAAGATGGCAGGCAAGCCCGTACAGTTCGGCATTCGTCATGGAGCCGACAACGAGGTATTCAGTTCGCTCAAGGACGTTGAAGTGACTGAGTTTGCCGGTCCGCATCCGGCAGGCAATGTAGGTGTGCAGATCAACCATCTGGACCCCGTCAACAAGGGTGAGGTGGTATGGACAGTGAACCTGCAAGACGTGATAATCATCGGTCGTCTTTTGAATCAGGGATTCGTTGATATGAGCCGCACGGTAGCCTTGACCGGTCCTGAGGTGTTGGCTCCTGAATATCTGAAAGTGATGCCCGGCACACCGCTGCAGTCAGTGTTTGAGGGTCGCGTCAAGACCGACAAACCTCTGCGCTACGTAGCAGGCAACGTACTGAGTGGCCATAAGGCAGAGTTGAGCGAGTATGTATCGCCTGCCGACAACCAATTCACCGTAATAGACGATGGCTCAGAGACGCATGAGTTCATGGGTTGGCTTGCACCGCGCTTTGCACGCTTCAGTGCTAATCGTTCGCTTCCATCTGCTTTCCTGAGACGTCTCAGACGAGCCGACGCCTACCAATATGACGCACGTATGCTCGGTGGCAGAAGGGCAATTATCGTATCAGGCGAATACGACAAAGTGCTGCCTATGGATATCTATCCCGAATACCTTATTAAGGCAATGATAGCAGGTAACTTGGACAAGATGGAGCAGCTTGGTGCTTATGAGGTAGCGCCCGAAGACTTCGCTCTTTGCGAGTATGTATGCACCTCTAAATTGCCGCTTCAGGCAATAGTAAGACAAGCATTGGATAACATGAAATCAGAATTAGAGTAAGCGTATGAAATGGTTATATAACATAGTAGAAAAACTCCGTCCTCAGTTTGACGAGGGTGGTAAGTTCCATGCCTTCCATTCGTTATTCGATGGATTCGACACATTCTTGTTTACGCCTAACACCACCTCAAAGCGCATAGGTGCCCAGGTTCATGACGCCACCGACTCAAAGCGCACGATGATTATCGTGGTACTGGCTTTGGTGCCTGCCATGCTGTTCGGTATGTACAACGTAGGCTATCAGCATTTCCTTGCCACCGGTCAGTCAGTGGGTTTCTGGCAGACTTTTGCCTTTGGTCTGTTGGCAGTGCTGCCCTTGATACTTGTAAGCTACATCGTAGGTTTGGGCATAGAGTTCACGGTGGCACAGTGGAAGCACGAGGAGATAGCTGAAGGTTTCCTTGTTACCGGTTTCATCATTCCCTTGATAGTACCTATTGATACTCCTCTTTGGATGGTGGCTATCGCTACTGCGTTTGCAGTTATCTTTGCAAAAGAGATTTTCGGCGGTACGGGTTACAATATCTTCAACGTAGCATTGATTACCCGTGCATTCTTGTTCTTTGCTTATCCGTCGAAGATGTCGGGTGATCAGGTTTTTGTTCGCACCGACAGCACATGGGGCTGGGACGGCGGCAAGAGCTTGGTTGACGGCTTCTCAGGCGCCACACCGCTTGGACAGCTTGCTACGGCTCAGGAGTCCTCGGTAGGTCTGCATAATATAGTAGGTGAACCTATCGGTGTTATGGAGGCTATGAACGGCCTGTATCCGGGCTCTGTAGGTGAGACTTGCGTATGGGCTATCTTGCTCGGTGCATGTCTGCTGCTGCTGACCGGCGTGGCATCGTGGAAGACGATGTTGTCGGTGTTTGTAGGTGGTGGTCTGATGGCTTTCGTGCTCAATATCAGCGGCGCTGACAATGCAGCTGCTAACACTCCGTGGTACATGCATCTGATGCTGGGCGGCTTCGCCTTTGGTGCAGTGTTTATGGCTACCGACCCCGTCACCTCGGCTCGCACCGAGACCGGCAAATGGATTTATGGTCTGCTCATCGGTTGCCTTGCTATCTTGGTTCGCTGCTTCAACCCGGGTTATCCCGAGGGCATGATGCTTGCTATTCTGTTCGGTAACCTCTGTGCACCGCTCATCGACTGGTGCGTTGTCAGAGTGAATATCAACAAGCGACTCAAACGTTCAACCGTCAAAAAGTAAAGATTATGAAGTTAAATACTAATAGTAATGTATATACGATAATCTATGCGACGGTTATCGTTATAATAGTGGCTCTGCTGTTGGCAGTGGTGAGCTCGGCTCTGCGTCCTCGTCAGGCAGCCAATGTAGAGCTCGACCGCAAGAAGCAGGTGCTATCATCGCTCAACATCGACCTGAAGGGTCAGGATGTTGACGCTCTATACAGCGAGCTCATCGAAGAGACAGAGCGCGCAGGCAAACCCATATACGTAGCCACCCTGAGCGATGGTTCCAACAAGTTTATCATCCCTATGCGTGGTGCAGGTTTGTGGGGTCCGATATGGGGTTATGTCGCCCTTAACGACGACATGAGTACCATCTACGGTACGTTCTTCAACCACGAGTCAGAGACCCCGGGATTAGGTGGTGAGATTACCACTGAGAAGTTCCAGAACGGTTTTATCGGCAAGCATGTGCTTGAGAACGGTGTGCTTCGTGCAGTAGAAATCGTAAAAGGTGATGCCGCCGGCGAGCAGGTGCAAGCTATCTCGGGTGCCACCATTACATCAAAAGGCGTGGAGACAATGATCAACACTGCTCTGAAAGACTACGAGCAAGTGCTGACCGGCAACTCTTCGGACAAACCCTGCTGCAAGGCAGGAAAAGAAGGCTGCTGCAAGGCTGAGAAAGAAGGCTGCTGCAAGGCTGAGAAAGAAGGCTGCTGCAAAGCTGAGACAGAAGGCTGCTGCAAGGCTGAAAAGGAAGGCTGCTGCAAAGCTGAAAAGGAAGGCTGCTGCAAGGCAGGAAAAGAAGGCTGCTGCAAGGCAGGCAAGGATGTAGAACAACAAAATCAAAAGGAGGACTAAGTTATGGCATTATCACAGAAAACTAAAGAGACTCTGCTCGGTCCGCTCAGTCAGAACAACCCTCACCATGTTGTGGTATCAGCCTATACCTTATAT
>CAMHGK010000083.1 GCA_946184695.1 uncultured Bacteroidales bacterium
TTGACTTTAGCTACTTTAAGGGATGTCCATATTATCTTTTAGGAGTACGTTTTCAATTGGCATGTTATGGTGCAACCCACGTTAATCTTACAGGGTCAACACAAGCTTATTATGATAGGTATTTTGGAATTTTCCGCGAGATGGACAATCATGGTATGCGTAAAGATGTGCCCATTTCGCGCAAAGGAGATGCTCTAAAAATACAATTTGACTTATTAGCACATGCAGAAGTTGGCTGGGAGTGGTCGAATCCTGAGCCTAAGGGCTATAGAACAAAAAATATCTTTGACTGGCGAATAAGAGTAAGCGCATTCGCAGATATAAGCATGCCTAATATTATTAGAGACAATAGCGGACCCCTATGCGTTGTTCCTGATAAAAGCAAATGGGACTTTCCAACATATCAATTTACACATGCTCTTGCAGCTGAGGATTTCAAAGCATATAGTCTAAGAAACTGTTTTGCAGGAATTAGGATTACGGTACTAATAGGTGTGCTTTTCAAAGAGCAATGCATAATATGCGGTCCCTATCTGGACGAGAGAGACCCCGGTGGACAGAAACATTGGTAATATCGGAATGTTCCCATAATTTTTCAGAGCGACAGACAGCAAATGTGCGGCAGAAAATGCACCATAATCTTCATCTGCACTTCATAAAACGACGGCGGATGCGCTCTTCGCGGCGGAGTGCGCGGCGCATATCTTTTTGTGCGGGGGACATATAGAGATTTGTTGCCGAACGGACTTGCAGAGGATAAGCGATATGAGTGAGCGGATTGCCCAAGATTGTCCACATCACCACACCGCCCGTGTAGCAGTCGGCAGCAGAGTCCGACGGCAGCGGGCTCTCGCCCTCTCTAACACCCTCAAAAACGACGGCAGCCGATGTTATCTTTCGAGGGATACGCTGTCCGTCAAGTTCTGTGAGGTTACGCGAGAGACGGTTGAAGAAGAAACGATGGTCGGCGTCGGCCGTAAACTCGCGCCGCATCACGTCCGAGGCTATCAGATAGCGCTCATAGCCCTTGTAATCCTCACGTCTGCCCGACTCGCAGAAGTTGGTTACGACACGGTAGCCGCATGGTATCTCATTGACATCGTATTTCACCCATCGGAAGTTGTTGACCTCGAAATAGGCTGCCCCGCCATGCGCGTCGATAACACCGAAGTTGGCCTCCACCCCCATCGGCTTTGGCCGATTCTCAAGCAGCGTCTCAAAATCCGCAACCGTGGCACAGGTTGACAGCGCATCGTACATGACCTGACTCTCGCGGTCCATCTGAATATTGAGTGTATCATCGCGGAAGTTATAGGTAGCTGTGTTCATGATGCACAACCCTGCCGAGTTAGCACCCGCCCACACCTCACCTGCCGGCTCGTCGGAGTTGACAAGACCGATAAAGTCGAAACGCTCACCACGAAAGTAATGCACACGGTTGTCCTGATCATCGGTGTCACGATGCTTGAGCATGAGCGGACGGCCGTCGGCGGTAGCCTTTCCGCTAACGATGACTGACGTGCATGCCAATGCCGGCATAGCAAGAGCAAGCAATATGATAAAGATTATCTGACGCATAACTAAAGAAATTGAGAATTGATAATGAGAGTGTGTCAAAAATCGAAGTTGATTTTTTTATAAGCCCAAAATTACCCAAAATTATCCAAAAATTATTTATATAGGTCAACAATTAAAGAAAATTATCAACAATTATTGATATAAAGGGGGTGTGCCAATAGTTTTGACACACCCTCATTACGCATTATGCATTAGAAAGTAGTTCAAGCAGCTCGCGGATGTCGGTTATCTTGTGTGTGGCGGGCCGGTCGTCGTGAGTAGTGCTAAGCCAAATCTGGTCGATACCCGCATTGATAGCACCCTGTATGTCGGATGAATAGCTGTCGCCTACCATAACTGCCTCATCTGCTGTTACTCCGTTGAGTAGCAATGCATGACGAAAAATATCGGGGTCGGGTTTCTGCATACCCACTTCTTCAGAAAGCACTATATGACGAAAGAAAGGGCGCATGCCATTGGCATCAATCTTCTTGTATTGCAGTTCAACAAAACCGTTAGTGATGACCGTAAGCGGATAACGCTTCGAGAGTTCCGCTATCACCTCCCGTGCATGAGGCAGCAGCCGGTAGTTGTCGGACGTGAGGCGGATGAAGGCATCGCCTGTCTGACGGGCAAGGGCAGGCTTGCTGAGACCTTTTGCGTAAAAAGGATACTCGAAGCGGTCGCGCTGCAGAAATTCCTTGGTGACCTCACTTCTGCCATATTGTTCCCATAACTCGATGTTATGCGGCACATAAAGCGCCATATACTCATCAAACGACGAGAAGTAGCGTTGCAGGCCGAAGTGCTCATAAATCTCAGACAACGATCTCAGAGCTGAGCCGTGGAAGTCGCCAATAGTGTCATCCCAATCAAGAAAAACAGCCTTGTACATATCGCATAAGTCGTAAGTAGAAAGTCCAAAAGATAATGATACAGTTGAAAGTTGAAAGAACGTACGGTAGGGTTCACCGCTAATTGTAGAGACGGTAAATATACCGTCTCTACTCGCAATAGCAGCATTGCTTCAAGGTTCTTGATATCAAGCGATTCTCAATTATAATTTATGCAATACCAATTATCAGAACAGCGTCGGGTCCTGGGCGGCGTTCCATGGAAGCTTGCCCAAGTGTTTATAGGCGAGTTCTGTCACTTCGCGGCCGCGCGGTGTGCGCTTGATAAACCCTTCTTTTATCAGATATGGCTCATACACCTCTTCTATCGTTCCGGCATCCTCACTCATTGCAGCTGCTATGGTATTGAGTCCGACGGGACCGCCGCGGAACTTGTCGATGATGAGATTGAGCAGTTTGTTGTCGATCTCGTCGAGTCCGTAGGTGTCGATATTAAGTGCTTCGAGAGCGAAACGGGTAATCTCAAGGTTTATCTTGCCGTTGCCTTTCACCTGTGCGAAGTCGCGCACGCGGCGCAGCAGTCGATTGGCTATACGCGGTGTACCACGCGAGCGCCGTGCTATCTCTTGTGCTGAGTGCGAGTCGAGTTCCACTCCGAGCAGACGTGCAGAGCGTTCGACGATGGTAGTCAGAGTCTTGGCATCGTAGTATTCGAGGTGGCACTGTATGCCGAAGCGTGCAAGCAGAGGGGCGGTGAGCAGACCGCTGCGCGTGGTGGCACCAACGAGGGTAAAGCGGTTGAGGTCGATCTGTATGGTACGAGCTGACGGCCCCTTGTCAATCATGATGTCGATACGGAAGTCCTCCATAGCGGAATAGAGATACTCTTCAACGATAGGCGATAGTCGGTGTATCTCGTCGATAAACAGCACGTCGTTAGTCTCAAGTGAGGTAAGCAGTCCGGCAAGGTCACCGGGCTTGTCGAGCACAGGACCGCTGGTTACCTTAAACCCTACCCCCAGTTCATTGGCAATGATGTTGCTCAAGGTGGTCTTACCCAGTCCGGGAGGGCCGAAGAGCAAAGTATGGTCGAGGTTCTCCCCACGCATTTTGGCTGCCTCCACAAAGACCTTGAGGTTCTCCACTATTTTTGTCTGACCTGCAAAATCAGCAAATGCCAAAGGTCTGAGAGCGTTGTCTTGCTCTTTCTCTGTCATCTGCTTGCGTATATCGAAATCTGATGCCATAGTATCTTATTTCTTATTTCTTATTTTCAATTAGTCGCTTGCCGGAATGTATGTTCAAGGTCGCTTAGGTCGGTGGTGTCGCATCGGAGTTCGCCGTTAGCGATGATGATAGCCCGCGAGCACATAGCCTCTACCTCCTGCATTATATGCGTTGACAGCAAGACGGTGCGCTGCTGCCCGAGTTGGCGTATTAGTTGCCGGATGTCGTCGAGTTGGTTCGGGTCGAGACCGGTTGTAGGTTCATCGAGGACAAGCAGCTCGGGGTCGCCTATAAGCGCAGCAGCGAGTCCCACACGCTGGCGGTAGCCTTTTGAGAGTTCTCGGATGTGTTTATGGGCCTCGGGAGTTAGTCCGACCTGAGCAATCAGTTCACTCACCACCTTCTTTCGACGGCTACGCTCGACACCATTAAGTTGTGCGATAAACATCAGGTATTCCACCACATACATATCTTCATAGAGAGGGTTATTCTCCGGCAGATAGCCGATATGCGTAGCCACCTTATGCGGTTCCGTTCTCATATTCACTCCGCAAACCTCCAACTCACCCGAGTCGGCTTGCCATAGCCCGACGATGAGTTTCATCAGAGTTGACTTGCCTGCGCCATTAGGTCCGAGCAGTCCCACCACTTCACCCTTGCCGATAGCCAGGGAGAGGTCCTTGAGCACATGCTGCCTACCTATATACTTGTTGATATGTTCTAAACGAATAGTCACTTGAGAATTGATAATTGAGAATTGTGAATTATTCGACCCGCCCCCTAACCCCCTCCCAAAGGGCGGGGGAGACCATGCGGATAGCAACCTTAGTCTATTATAATTGATAATTGATAATTGATAATTGATAATTAATAATTGGGATTTGTGAATTGAGAATAAGCAATAAGCAATAAAAAATAAGAAATCAAAAATTGCTCTTTGCTCCTAATGCTAATTAAAATTTGAAGACTTGAAGGGATATGGTTATCCTTCAAATCTTCAAACCTTCAAATATCACAAGTTGTGTTTTATTAACGGCGTGACAAGCGTGAATAGCACAAATTGTTTTATTAACGGCGAGTCAGACGTGCGCCGTCTGCTTCAGGGTCCTGGGGGCGGCGTGTCTCGTGTCCGAAACGCTCGTCGTGGCGGGGAAATACGCGACGCTCACCGCGATGTGCATTGCCTTCTTCCTGTCGTCTTTCAGGACGCGGACGGCGTTCAGGCTCTTGGTAACCTTCGGGTTTGTCCTTGAGTGCGCGGGCTGAGAGTTTGAACTTACCGGTTTTTTCGTCTATCTCAAGCAACTTGACGCTGATATGGTCGCCTTCCTTGAGTCCGGTCTCTTCCATTGTCTCGTAGCGGCGCCAGTCAATCTCAGAGATATGGAGCAGACCTTCTTTGCCCGGCATGAACTCTACGAAGCAGCCGTAAGGCATGACAGACTTGACAACGGAGTCGTAAACTTCGCCTACCTCAGGCATAGCAACGATGGCACGTATCATAGCAACAGCCTTGTCGAGACTTTCCTTGTTGCTCGATGCGACTTCCACTTGTCCGCCACGCTCGTCTTCTTCGATAGAGACAACGGCGCCTGACTCGTTCTGAATGCCTTGTATGATTTTCCCGCCGGGGCCAATGACAGCACCGATGAGTTCTTTTGGGATAGTGAAGCTGACGATACGCGGAGCATGAGGTTTGAGGTCTTGACGCGGTTCGGGCATCACCTCAAGCATCTTGTCGAGAATGTACATACGTCCTTCGTGAGCCTGTGCAAGAGCGTTCTCAAGAATCTCGTATGAGAGTCCGTCAACCTTGATATCCATCTGGCAGGCTGTCAGACCGTCGCGTGTACCGGTGGTCTTGAAGTCCATATCACCGAGGTGGTCTTCGTCACCGAGAATATCGGAGAGAATAGCGTAGTTGGTACCCTTGTTCTCTGAGATGAGTCCCATAGCTATACCTGATACAGGTTTCTTGATTGGTACACCTGCGTCCATCAGGGCGAGAGTACCTGCACAAACGGTAGCCATAGAGCTGGATCCGTTAGACTCGAGGATATCGCTGACGACGCGTACGCAGTATGGGAAGTCTTTAGGTACCATATTCTTGAGAGCACGGCAAGCGAGGTTGCCATGACCTATCTCGCGGCGCCCTACTCCACGCTGTGCCTTAGCTTCGCCGGTAGCAAACGGCGGGAAGTTGTAGTGCAGCAGGAAGCGGTCGGAGCCTTGTATGAGGGCTTCGTCTATCATCTTCTCGTCGCGCTTGGTACCGAGAGTTACGGTAGAGAGCGACTGTGTCTCGCCACGGGTGAAGATGCTGGAGCCGTGAGGTCCCGGCAGCGGGCTTACTTCGCACCAGATAGGGCGAATCTCGGTGGTCTTGCGTCCGTCGAGGCGCTTGCCTTCATCGAGCACGGCGCGGCGCATTGCTTCTTTCTCTACGTCGTGGTAATAACGGTCAATCAGTGGAGCTTTGGTTTCGAGTTCTTCTTCTGAGAATTGTGCTTTGAACTCCTCGCAGATGGCGCTGAAAGCCTCTTCGCGGTGGTGCTTGTCGGTGTCGGCAGAAGTAGCCTGCGCGTATGCTTTGTCGTAGCAAGCATCGTGTACAGCCTGACGGAGTTCTTCGTCGTTCTCCTCGTGGCAGTATTCGCGCTTCTGGGTCTTGCCGAACTCAGCCATCATCTCAAGCTGTGCCTGGCACTGAGGTTTGATAGCCTCGTGTGCGGCACGTATGGCGTCGAGCATCTCAGCTTCGCTGACTTCTTTCATCTCGCCCTCGACCATCATGATATTGTCGAGTGTGGCAGCAACGACAAGTTCGATGTCGGCGTTCTCGCACTGTTCGAATGTAGGATTGATGACAAACTGTCCGTTGACACGTGCAACACGTACTTCTGAGATAGGTCCTTCAAAAGGTATGTCGGAGCAAGCGAGAGCTGCGGAGGCAGCAAGACCTGCTATAGACTCGGGCATATCCACTCCGTCGGCACTATAGAGTGTGACGTTAACAAAGGTGTCAGCATGGTAGTTAGCAGGAAAGAGCGGACGCAGAGCGCGGTCGATAAGTCGTGCGATGAGAATCTCATAGTCGGAAGCTTTGCCTTCGCGGCGAGTGAAGCCTCCGGGGAAGCGTCCTGCAGATGCGAATTTCTCTTTGTATTCGACGGTAAGAGGCATAAAATCAGTACCCGGCATTGCCTCTTTAGCTGAACATACGGTGGCAAGCACCATCGTATTGCCGATAGTAGCCATAACAGCCCCATCGGCTTGTTTGGCGAGTTTGCCTGTCTCAAGAGTAATAACTCGACCATCAGGCAAACTAATCTGTTTTCTTACAATGTTCATTTTGGTTGTGTTTTACAATTACGATTCTTCTTAAAATTTATATAACCTGAAAAAATCGCGCAAATTTATAGTATTTTTTTTAAGTGACAAAATTTCGGCTAAAGTTTTTGGATTTCTTAATATCAGCGGGTTATGGCACCCATAGTCGGCCTTCACCCGATCTTCACCCGATGATGACAAGAATGAAACGCACCTAACGCAGTGTAGTAGAGCACGTTAGATGCGATTTTGAAAACATGCTATTTGGGGGCGCTAATTGAGTTCGACGTGACTCGCTGAGATGCTGTGACCAAGGAAGATAGCAGCGGAATCGGAGAAGCGCTGTTCGGACTCGGTGGTGAGATAGGTGGTGGTGCCGCCACGGGAGCAGGTGGCATGGATGTCGGGGTGCCTGAGGAGATAATTGGCGAGCGAGTCGGCGACAATTGAGCCCTGCGAAAGGAGTCTGCCGTTGACCGCCTGCCACTGCGGGCAGGTTTTGAGGAAGGCTTCTAACTTAGGGAGCAGCAGTGGATAGTGTGTGCAGCCGAGCAGCAGTGTGTCGATAAGAGGGTCGGCAGCGAGCAGCCGGCTAAGGTAGGCACTGACAAAATAATCGGCTCCGGGTTTGTCGGCCTCGCCGTTTTCTATCAACGGAACCCACATAGGACAAGCCTGCTGGTGAACAGTGATATGCGGATAGAGTTTGGCTATCTCGATAGGATACGAGTCCGAAAGGACGGTACCTTCGGTGGCGAGTACTCCGACATGGCCTGTGCGGGTATAGCCACTGAGAGCCTCGACAGTGGGGCGGATGACGCCAAGCACACGATGCCGTCCGAGCACGCCCTCCTGATAGCCCTGCTCCTCAGCCCAGACGGCAGGCAGGTTGCGCTGCTGGATAGTTCTGAGCGCCTTGGCGGAGGCGGTATTACAGGCAAGGATGACGAGCTGACAGCCCTCGGAGAAGAGATAGCGGACAGCCTGCCACGTGTATTCATAGACCACATCGAAAGAGCGCGTACCGTATGGGGCGCGGGCGTTATCGCCGAGGTAGAGGTAGTCGTACTGAGGCAATCGCTGGCGGATGGCCTTTAGTATGGTCAGTCCGCCGAAACCGCTATCGAAGATTCCAATCATAGATGCCTGACATTTTAGCGACGGCAAAGGTAGTAAATTATTTTCAGAAAGCGGCAAAGGGAAAGATTTTTTGCAATATGTTTGCACATATAAAAAAAAGATTGTATATTTGCGCGATTTTGAACAGGCTCGCCTGCAACGAGCCGCTTTTCGCAGGCGGCTGGCAGGGCTTAGGCAGCTGGGATTTTACAGGCAGGGGAATTTACAGGCGGCTGGCAGCCGCCACAACAGAAGAAAGGGAAACACAAGGAGGAGAAAAGCGGGAAAAGGAAGAAAACAAGGGGAGAAAAGCGAAGAGAAGAAAAGCGGAAAAAGGAAGCAAGCGAAGAGGAGAAAAGCGGGGATTCGGAGAGTGGAATGATGAAATTCTAAAAAAAACATAAAGATATGAAATTCAAAGTATCAAGTACAAAACTATTTGCTCAGTTGCAAGCATTGGGCAAAGTGGTGGTAGCAAAGAACAGCTTGCAGATATTGGAAGGAATACTATTTGACCTTGATGGTCAAGTGCTGACCTTGACAGCGTCGGATAGCGAAACGACAATACAGACCAAACTCGCCGTAGAGGATGCAGAGGGTGCAGGTAAGGTAGTCTTCACTGCACGTTTCCTTATTGATACGCTCAAGGAGTTTCCTGAGCAGATTCTGACTTTCGACATCAACGATCAGAATTTCGGTCTGAACATAATATCAGACAACGGCAACTACAATTTCGTAGGAACGAATGGGCAGGAATATCCTCAGATGCCGGGTATATCTGAAGATGCGCACAGCTTTACAATACCTTCAAAAGTTCTGCTTGGAGCTATCAGCAAGACGCTATTCTGCGCTGCCGACGACGAGCTTCGTCCCGTGATGAACGGAGTGTATTTCGACCTCAAAGAGGACAACCTGACAATGGTAGCCACCGATGCTCACCGTTTGGTCCGCCTCATATACAAAGGCATCGGTTCTGATCAACCGGCAAGTTTCATACTGCCGAAGAAGCCTGCCAACCTGCTCAAGAGCATCTTAGGAAAAGACGAGGAGCAAGTGAAAGTCACCTTCACTGACAAGAACACACGCTTTGAGTTTGCCGACACAGTGATAATCTGCCGTCAGATAGAAGGTCGTTTCCCGAACTACAATGCCGTTATACCGCAGAACAACTTCAACAAGGTGACGGTTGACCGTCAGACAATACTGAATGCGGCACGCCGTGTAGCAGTATTTGCCAATCAGGGTACAGGTCTGATAAAACTTGCCATTTCAGAAAACAGCATCACCATCTCGGCACAGGACATCGACTTCTCTACGAGTGCAGAGGAGCAGATTTCGTGCAGCTACAGCGGCGAGAGCATGGCTATAGGATTCAAGGCACCGTTCCTGATAGAGATATTGTCGTCGATTAACTCGAATGACATCAACATCGAACTCAACGACCCGTCCAAGGCAGGTCTGATAATGCCATTTGAGAACGAGGAGAACGAAGAGTTAGTGGTGCTGATAATGCCTATGCTTCTGAACGATTAAGTCAACAGACATATATAATTTAGAGATAATTGGCAACCTTGCACTGCGAATACGACAGACATGGGTTGCCAATTGTTGATAATTGAGAATTGCTTTTTTGTAACAACCCGCCCCCTACCCCCTCCCAAAGGGCGGGGGAGACCA
>CAMHGK010000084.1 GCA_946184695.1 uncultured Bacteroidales bacterium
TTCGGTCGAACTTTGCGTTTCGGTCGAACTTTGCGTTTCGGTCGAACTTTGCGTTGCGGTTGAACTTTGCGTTTCGGTCGAACCTCAGCACTTCTTTGCACCCCGCATTTCTCAATTGCGGCTGCAAAAGTACAACTATTTTTTATATCTGCAAAATATTTTGTGTTTTTTTGTTATTTTATCCCCATTTTCTTGTGATTAGAATCTATTCTTTCCGAATTGGAATAAATCCGTACAAGCAGCGTGACTTATGTGATTCGCAGGCATATATAGTTTGCAAACGACTTAACTCTATCTCAGACTTTATTTGGAAAATATCGTCAGAATTATTCCAAGGCAAGGTTGTTAAGCACTTTGCTGAGAGGTAAGCGGACAAATGGACGCTGCATGATAAACGGGTGGGGTAGAGTGAGCGTTTTCGATTGAACATGAAGACTGAGTCCAATAATATCTGCTAAGGTGGCATAATCGGTATATAGATTTTGACCTTTTACTCTTTGCATAATACGCTTAAGAGTATCGTCAGAATATGCCAAGAGTAGGTCGATATCGATTATTCGGTCGTGGTACACGGGAGTGCCGTTGACAATGGTTGTCTTCTCGTTCCGACCCATAGAAATCTCAATCTGCTGAGTTAGCCGCAATACTTGCTCCGGACTTTCTATTCCGGTATTCAAGGCGACAACGCTATTGGCAAACGAATTGTCGGATTTGAAATGCCAAGGTTCGCTTCCGACTATGCCGGAATCGGCAACGATGGTGCCTATATGCTGCTTGAGCAGACATGTAGCCTGCTCAAGATTTTTGGTTTTGCAGCCGAGGTTGCTGCCAAGTGCGATGAAGTAGAACATTAGTGTGTGGTAGTCTCTTATTAAGATTTAGAGCATAGCGCCCTTGACACTATCCCATGCAACCGACGCAAGTTTTGATACATACGCGACAGCGTATGAGCCGTTGAGTGCATCGGGCTGCAGGAATTGAAAATGCTGGTTAAGCAGCAGCACAACATTCAGAATGACTGATACTAACAATGCCCATTTGACAGCACCAAGCACTCCGCCGAATATACGATTGAAGAAACCTAAGGAGACGGCTTTCAAAAACTTAGAGAGCAGTTTGCTGATGATAGTCAGTACTATCGCTACCCCAAAGAATATAGCTATATATGCCACCACTTGGCAAATCTGCTGACTCCAAGTGACCACACTTGTCAGATAAACTGCAAGTTTAGGGGCGTAGAGTTTGGTGACTATATAGCCAACTATTACTACAGCTATGGCGGTGAGCTCCTGAACGAATCCTCGAAAAATACCTCGTACCAACCCATAAAGGATTGGTACGAGTGCTATTATATCAATAACGTTAGCTGTTGACATCGCATCTTTTTCTTTTAGTCAAAAATTATCAAAAATTAAAGAAAATTTCTTTGTCATCTATATTTTGGGATAATTTTGGGCAATTTTGGACTAACTTATTTGGAGTATTCTTTAGGTTCCCATGCTTGTGAACCGCTGAAAAGTTTCAAGTCGTTGAGGTCGCGGATAGAGATTGACCATGTCTTCCAAGTCGGGGTAAAGCGGGCATTGTCCATATAGTACCCGAGTATGCCTTCCACGGTTCCTGTGTATTCTGCATCAGGCAGATACATGTGCGCATATTTGGCATATTCCGAGGTGGATACCATCAGGTAAAGCGAACCGTCAGAGATGACGCGGCTTTGCGGATACCCTACGTTTCTTGTGGTCGGGCCGAAAACGTTGGCCTTTTCGTCGATCTCGGGGTCGCCTGTGGTGCAGGCAGCGCGTTTGCCATAGGTGTCGGCATATTCGCCTGTAAAATGTACGTTCTTGACGCGAACTAACTTTCCGTCCCATTCACGTGCATCCACAGCTCCGATGAGTGTCTTTCCATAGCCGTCGCTGCTTGACGAAGAGGTGGTGACAAGTTGGTCGAATGTTATTTCGTCATAATGCAGAGCAGAAATATCGGGTTTGCCGATAAGAGTGGTAGCCGCATTAAAACGTGCCGAGGGTATTCTGCTCGGAGCCCATCCTACCTTCTGGTTGGCAGAGGAAGCATAGATGTTGTTGTTGTATGACGGAACGCAGAGTTGGGGTTGGTTGGCATATTTGCCGATAGCAAGACCATTGACGCGTATGAGCAGTTGTTGTCCGAGAGGATACAGTCCTGACGCATTACCGGCATCCACCGACAGACGCAGAGCTTGTTGCTTGCCACCTACCATCTGTTGGATAACGATAGCTTTGTAGAAGTTGCCTCCACCATCGTCAGTTGTTACTCTTCCCATGATATAGATGCCCTTGCCGCCGACGGGAATGGTATCTATTGAGAACAGGCAGATACCCGGATTCTTACTCTCGTCTTTTGAACGTGTACGAACAAGCTCAAAGTCACCTTCCTCAGTCATGTAGTCCTTAACGAACTGGTTGAGTCCGCCATTCGCCTCATTATAGAGAATATACCCTGCAGGTTCAGCCTTGAGCATGGCTTCTACATCTGCAGCCGACTTGAAGAGAGATTCCGGCTCTATATCTTTAGGTTGGCAGGCAACCAATGCGATTGCGCCAACGATAAGTATAAATAGATTCTTTTTCATAGCAGTAAAAATTTTTTAATTCAAATATTTAAGTATAAATATTCAAATTAGAATTTGTAAGTAACATTGAGGTAGAAGTTTACACCCCATGCATAGTAGTACTTGGCAGGGAACTTCCATACGTTGGGTGAAATGACAGAGTTGGCATTATCGGCAACACCCTGCTTGGTCTGGCGCGGCAGACGTGACTGCTGATAGCCGCCGGTTTTGAACTTGGTGTTGTTCGTGAGGTTCGATACCGAGAGGTTAATCGACAGCGACTGGCGGTTCTTCAGATATATCAGTTTACCTACCGATGCGTCGATGATAAAGCGGTTCCAAACATTAGGTGAGGTCAGCATCTCCTGGTCAGTAAGTATGTTGTAAGGATACTTGACTTGAGGAATGCCGTATTTGTTGGTAACGACATTGCCGCTTTCGTCCTTTTCTATTGCATTGGTCTCGGCACTTACGAGTGAGCCGTTAACAGAACTGCCGTCAGCACGTTTGCCGGTGAACAGACCTTGCATACGGCGAGCGGGTGCATAGTCCAAATAGTTCCAGTCGAAGTAGGAAATGGTGAGGTCGGCAAACCACATCTTGGGGTGGAAGAACGAGAGTTTGAGCGACGCGTTGAGTTGTGGACCCTGAGCCACTTTCAGACCGTTGATGAGTACGCTGTCGCGAAGCTCGTAGATAGGACCGTTGGCTGATTCTGCCAATGCCATACCGTTCTCAGCCGAGGTGACTGAGTAGGCGTTAGAAGTGTAGTGGTAATCGGAGATAGAAATCATCGGGGTGAGGGTGAAGTAGGTACCGAGTTTGAAAGCGGCAGCTGCCTCTATACCACGATGAACACGGTTGATACCAGAAAGAGCCTGATTGACGAAGGTTCGAGCCTCATCGTCGTAATAACCGTTGAGCTCAGAGCCGTTCCAAAAATGCTGCTGGAAGGCAGTGATACGACCACGAACTATCGGGTAGTTGAACTCGTAGGTCAGGTCGTAGCCCACGGTCTTCTGCGAAGCAGCGTAGTAGTCGCTCAGGTTCTTGGCGTTGGCATGAGTATAGATGTTGTTCAGTACGCGGTCGTGAACACGAGCTGAGATATATGCATCGCGTGCGAGAGGTGCAGAGGTCTCTGCCAGTGCATTAACCTTCAAGCGGTTGCGACCGTTAATCTTGTAGGTGGCACCAAGTTTGAAGCTTGGATCTATGAAATGGTACGAATAGCCGGAGTAAGAATTGCTAAAGTTACCATTAAGTATCTGCTGATACTGAGGACCTAAGTAGTAGAGTGCCTCTGCGGGTTTGAGCTGTGCGAGGTACCATGCACGGCCATTGACCATGCGGGTATTACGCTGCATGCTGCTATAGGTAACCTTGAGAGCATAGAAGAAGTCAACATTTGAGAAGTTCCACTGGTTCTGTGCCCAAACAGCGGCATTGTACATGTTGATAGAGTAGTCGTAGCCAAACTTGTCGCCTTTGCGTACAACTCGCTTCGATTCGTCGGTGATGGCGATATCGTTGCGTTTTACGTTCTCAATGTCGCTCTGAGTGAGTCCGATGTTGGTTGCAAGCTCCTTGATGTCGCGCTCTGCAAACGGGTCAACATCGTACCACTGTGTGCCACCGAGCAGGTCGTCGATAGTCTTGTAGTGGATGCCTTCTGATTGCTTGGCTTCGAGGCCGGCAGTAATCTTCAGGTGGTCGAACTCGGAGTTCTGATAGTTGATATTGATCATGCTTTCGCGGATGTCGTTGTGACGGCGTTCAAGCATATACTTCGACGAGCGAAGCGGGTCAGAAGCATTGTTGTGGTCGTATGCGTAGTTGGCAGCATAGATGTTATTCCAGTTGATCTGAGTGGCATCGTTGTCGCGGGTTCTCCAGATATTCACTAATTCCTCGTAAGAAGCCTGGTCAACAGAAGGACCGATGAAACGGCCGTTGTAGGTCTTGCCGTTTTGTTCGGTTACGAAATCGGCATACGGGTCCCAGAAACTTGTGCCGAGCTCTTTGCCGTTCATGTCTTTGGTGATGAAGTTACCGCTCTTATCAATCTGTCCATCCCAGAGGAACGAAGGCAGGTTGCGGTAGTAGTCGGGACGCGGGTCGGGAGCGTTGTAGAACGTGAGAGCCGAGTTGGAGTAGAAACTGTAGTGGTAGCCCAGAGCAGCCTTGAAGGTCTGCTTGTCGCTGATGTTCCACTGATATGAGATAATAGCTGTAGGATCGAAAGCCTTGACGATACGTGAGTTGCGCATCTTGCCGTTCTGATAACCCCAGTAGGGATTGTAATTAGCAGAACCGGTCAGGTTGACAACTTCCTGTGTCAGAGCTGACGACTGTGCGCGTTCTGTTGGAGCACCGAAGGTGACGATTGACAAACGGTGGTTGTCGCCAAAACGCTTCTCAGCCGAGAAGAAATAGCCAAGCGAGTGATAGTCCATACCTTCGCCGATGATACCCTTCATATTGATATAAGGAGAGTAGCGAAGTGCGAGTGAGCCTACGAAAGCCCAGCCGTTGTCCAACAGACCTGAAGCATAGGTGGCATACAGACGTCCTTTGTAGGTGCGGTTGGTGCCGCTGAGGCCGACCTTCCAGCCTTGAGCATAGCGGGTGGCGTCCATCATGATGTTAGTTGACTTGCCCAGTGCACCAAAGGTGAAGTCGCTTGCCTCCATCGAGTTGACCTCGTCCTTGTTGCGAGAGGCATCGTTAAGACCGCCTATCATGGAATAGTTGAAGTTGCCACGCTCGGCTGAGTTGAAGTTCAAGCCGTTGATGTAGGTCTTCTCCTGAGTCTGTTCCAAACCGCGAGCGCGGAAGCGAACAGCCGACCAAGCATAACCTGTGTTGGCATTGAAAACATCGTTGGTTGCATTGGAACCTGATGATGTGGACTGACCTTTGCCTTCGTCGTCGTTGAGATCGACTTCCGACAGTTGCAGCGTCACTTCATCTGCAAGTTCTTTCTGAACATCAGCCTTGAGCTGAACGTCTTGCAGCTCGTTTGCCTTGTCCTTTACGATGTTGACAAGCTGAACCTGTGTGATATAGCCGGGAGCTTCTATCAACACCTCTTCCTGAATGGGCTCGAGGTAGATGAGTGCAAACTCACCATTAGCATTGGTTGTGGTGGAGATGTCCTGGTTGACCAGAGTCACCTTAGCACCTGAGATGCTCAGAGTGCCATCCTCACTTTTAACCACACCTCTAAGCGATGTCTGAGCCGTCATGCTGAGAGCGACGCCCAGAACAAACATTGTTGTTAGGAGTTTTCGCATAGTGATTAGATTTTGTTAATATTATGTTGTTTATTGTGTTTTCTGTTTTCGGCGAGTGACGTCAGAACTCTGCATTCTTCGGAGTTCTCGGGAAGGGTATGACGTCGCGTATGTTCTGCATGCCCGTCACGAACAGCATCAGTCGCTCAAACCCGAGTCCGAAACCTGCGTGCGGAGCCGAACCGAAGCGGCGGGTGTCGAGATACCACCACATGTCCTTCATCGGAATCTGGCGGCGATCGATTTCTGCCATCAGCTTGTCGTAGCTTTCTTCACGCACTGAACCGCCTATAATCTCGCCTATTGCGGGGAAGAGCACGTCGGTTCCTTGCACGGTCTTTTGATCATCGTTGAGTTTCATGTAGAATGCCTTAATCTCTTTGGGATAGTCGGTCATGATAACAGGTTTGCCGAAATGCTCCTCAACGAGGTAGCGCTCGTGCTCGGAGGCGAGGTCATCGCCCCAGTTGCATGGGAACTCGAACTTGTGCCCGTTGCGTATAGCTTCCTGAAGGATATTGATACCCTCGGTGTAAGGTAGGCGCACGAAATCGGTGTTTATCACGCTTTCTAATCTGCTGATCAGAGAGTTGTCGTACATCTTATTGAGGAACTGCAGGTCGTCTTGGCAGTTGTTGAGTGCCCAACGTACGCAGTACTTGAGGAAATCTTCCTCAAGGTCCATAAGCTCGTCTTTTTGTATGAAAGCCACCTCCGGCTCTATCATCCAGAATTCGGCGAGGTGGCGGGGGGTGTTTGAGTTCTCGGCACGGAATGTCGGACCGAAAGTATAAATCTTGCCAAGTGCCATGGCACCAAGCTCACCCTCAAGCTGACCACTGACGGTCAGGGCTGTCATCTTGCCGAAGAAGTCGTCAGAGTAGTCTATTTGTCCATCTTTATCACGCTTGAGGTTGTATAGGTTTTTCGTGGTTACTTGGAACATCTGGCCGGCACCCTCACAGTCGGATGCAGTGATGAGAGGAGTGTGAAAATAGAAATATCCGTGCTCATGAAAGTAGGTATGAATGGCCATCGCCATGTGATGGCGCATACGCAGAACGGCGCCGAAGGTGTTGGTACGCGGACGGAGGTGTGCGATCTCACGCAGGTATTCAAGCGTATGACCTTTTTTCTGAAGAGGGTAGGTGAGAGGGTCGGCTGTACCATAGATTTCTAACTCTGTGGCATGTATTTCAACCGTCTGTCCTTTGCCCATCGACTCAACAAGATAACCAGTGGCTGAGATGCACGAACCGGTGGTGATCAGGCGAAGCGACTCCTCGGTGAACTTCGGATTGTCGGTGTCTGACAGTTGCTCACCTTCTTGCAGAATGTCTGCAACTATCTGTATATTATTGATGGTAGAACCATCGTTGAGAGCGATGAATGATACTTGTTTGTTACCTCGGCGGGAACGAACCCAGCCTCTTACGTTGACTTTCTCGCCATAGCAGGTTAGAGAAAGAGCTTCTTTAATTTCTGTACGTTTCATTAATTAATTTTTTAATAGCGTGCAAATTTACTACTTTATTTTATTATGAGCAAATTTTGGCTTATTTATTACTTTTTTCTTTATCAGAGCTTGCGGGCATTTGCCGGACTGATGTCGAAGGCTCGATTTGAGCGGGCTGATCGTCAGTGCTTTCAGCAGAAGGCGACTCTTTCAGAATATAGCGCTTATAGTAAGAAATGATTACGGTGGTGAGCGGCAAGGCTATAATCATACCTGCCACTCCGAGCAAACTGCCCCAAATGGAAAGTGCGAGGAGCATAACGGCAGGCTTCATTCCTATGACATTGCCCATGATGAGCGGATTGAGTAACATGTCTTGAATCGACTGAACGACCACAAATACGGCTGCTATCTCAATCAGAATAATCCAGTAGCTTGTGCCTGTGTCTGCCGACTGCAAGAGTCCCAATATCATGCAGATTGGTATTCCTAATGCCTGCATATATGGTATCATATTCAGCAAACCGATAAATAGTCCTACAATTATTCCTAAAGGAAGTCCCATGATACTGAATCCGATAGCAAACAATATGCCCACTGTCAGGGCAATGAGCGATTGCCCTCGGAAGTATTTGTTCATGCCGCTTTCGAGGTCGTTGAGCAGGTCGTTGACAATCTGACGGTACTTTGGCGGTACCATCTGACGCATACCTTGACTGATATTGTCGTAGTCGATGAGGATGAAAATAGTGTATAGTACACAAATGAATACAATAAATAAACTGGAGATGAAGTTTATTGAGCCACCGAGCAATCCTGTTATATAAGGTGTGATTTTGCTAATCAATTTTTCGATGTTATCAGTAGTTAGTATGGCGCTGATATCGGTATTGGCAAGCCATTCCCTAACTACGTTCTGCCATTGCTCTGGTAGCAAAGTGTCGGCTGAAAGTCCGTTGACGAAAGCTGTTATAAGAGTGGTAGCTTTGCTTACCTGCGTCTTGACCGGCCCCGTCAGTGCCCATATTGAAAGTGCAATTACGCCTATTAGAAAGACGAGCGTCAGTATCACTGATAAGGTGCGGTTGCCTATGCGCAGCTTATGCTGTACGAAATTAACTATAGGGTGGATAAGGTAAGAGATAAACCATGAAATGACAAATGGCAGAAGCACACTGCTCAGCTGGCGTGTCAGGTAGAACAGAAATATAGCTATTGCTATACCGATGCACAGCCTGACGGTGCGGTCGAAGGTGAAAGGTTTTTCGAGCATACTATAATAATTATTTATGTTCTATGGAGATAGTCCGATGATACGTTCAGCTATAACGGGTTGTCATCTATGTCGGTATCGATGCTGCGGTCGTTGATTTTCGAGCGCGTAGCCTGCCATTGCGGTCCTTGTTTGCCGAGTTGCGGTTCAAGACGGGCTCCTTGCTCGTTCTCGTACATACTTCTCGCAGTGGCATTATCTTCGATATTCATAAACTTGGCGTAGGCCTGTACAAAGCGCATATTTACATCGTCGGTGGCACCGTTACGGTGCTTGGCAATGATAAACTGAGCTATTCCTCGCAGGTCGTTACCTTTCTGGTCGGATATAATCTTATAGTACTCAGGGCGGTGAATGAAGCATACCATGTCGGCATCTTGCTCTATCGCTCCCGACTCGCGCAGGTCGCTCAGTTGCGGGCGCTTTCCTTCTACGCCATTTCGACCTTCCACGTTTCGGTTGAGCTGACTAAGAGCTATTATCGGAATGTCCAATTCTTTGGCAAGAGCCTTCAGATTTCTTGATATTATACTTACTTCCTGTTCGCGGCTGTTGAAATTCATGCCTGTCGCGTTCATGAGTTGCAAGTAGTCGATAATGATACATTCTATGTTGTGCTGGGCTTTCAGTTGCTTGGCCTTAGAACGAAGTTCTATTACAGAGAGCTGGGGTGTGTCGTCTATATATATAGGTGCTCCGTAGAGTTTCTTTATATTATGGTCGAGCTTCGCCCATTCTTCTTCGGTAAGGTTGCCGGTACGAATTTTGTCGCCTTCTATCTCGCAGACATTCATTATCATGCGGTTGACTAACTGCACATTCGACATCTCAAGTGAGAATAGTGCCACAGGGCGATTGAAGTCAACAGCCATGTTCTTAGCCATCGAAAGAACAAATGCCGTTTTTCCCATTGCCGGACGGGCTGCAATAATGATGAGGTCGGAGTTTTGCCAGCCTGCCGTTATCTTGTCCAAGTTATAAAAACCGGTAGGGATACCCGATATATTGCCTTCTTTTTTGGCAGCCTCCTCAATTCTTTTGAAAGCTTCTGTGATAACAGAGTCTATCTG
>CAMHGK010000085.1 GCA_946184695.1 uncultured Bacteroidales bacterium
GCGGGAGATGCTGATAGTGCCGCGCAGCCACGGCACAAAGGGTGACGAGGGGTCGTTAAGTACTGTCGTCTTATAGCTGCCAGTGGTGTTGCCGTTGGCTTGCACTTCAAGCTGCAACGGACATTTACCGGCGTTGTTGGTATATGGTATGGCATAGAAGTAGGAACGTCCTTCCCACTGTGTGCCTATGTTGTCGGATGTGAGTTGCATCTCATAGCCGCTGCCGTAGGTGTCGGTGCTGACGGTATTGTCGGTGGGTCGGAACAGATAACAGTCAGCATCATAAAGATGCGTAGCCTTAAGGTCGGTGACACGCATATCACGTTGCAACGACTCTTGCACGTTCCAGATGACATCCACTTTGGATGCTACGTGGTAGAGGAGCGCGTAAGCTGTAGGTACTTTTCTTTTGATGTCACTGATAGTCCCATAGTAAGTGACTCCGTCCGGTTTGTAATAACAGGGAGTGGAATATATATCCTGGACATTAGCCCTAAGCTCAGATGTTAGCGGAAAAGTGATATTCAATATGTCGGATTCGGTAGCGGGATTGACATCCGACAGCGAAAGCGGCATATAGCTTGCTGCCGCGTAGAGTCGTCCGGCACTGCGCTCTTTTGATGTCAAAGTGAAAGAGATGCTACCGTCGTAGGTATAGATATTGTCGCCTTCGGTATGCAGGTTGCCATGATAGGTTGACAACTTCCATTGCTCGGATTCTATCGTTTGAGTTTTAGTATATATAGTGGATGATGAGCCATCTTCCCAATCGATAACAAGGAAGAAATAAGCATATCTGGGCAACCGGAACGTCTCGGTTGTTCCGGGATCGCCCATTACCTTGTTGAAGTTGGACATATTGTCTGCCGGCAGAACTATCTGTACAGGAATCTCAAGAACTTCGACATTCCCGAATTGCTGATCATTTTGGCATGCAAGAAAAGCCAGTACAACAAACAGACTAATAATATGTAGTTTAAGATTTTGCAAGACTAAAATAATACATTATAAGACACACCTACAATCGAAGGACTGCGTATCTTGACAATGTTACATTTCTATATCGTGATGACCACCGTCCTTCCAATCGAGGGTGACAGTAGCGCCAACGTTAGAATCGACTGACGGTACGATGGAGCCATCGTCGTTCATTTTGGTTTTAAGAACCATAAGCTGTCCCGCCTTCAGTGGCGAGCGTACACTGAGTTCTGTCTTAGTGATAGTGCTGTCAGCGAGTTTGACATACACTCCCACTTTGAAATAAGCCCCCTCGGCATCCGAATTATCAGATGACGGCATGCATACTGCCGAAAACATGCTATACTTAGGTTGTTCGGGGAGCCTGTTTCTAAATGTAGATATATTGGCATGCGCGTTGAAATTCTCTGCTCTGACCGTGACGGCTCTATCGAAGATAAAGGAGCTGTCACGCAGCATCATGCCACTTGCCGTTCCGTCAACAAGAACATCAATATCTTCGACAGACTGGCTGATAGTATCGATGAGCAACACTACGGCACTATTAACCTGACTGAGGATTACGTTGATAGTCTGGTTAGCTGTATCTTGCACCTCTATCTCAAGCCGCGCGGCAAAGATACCGGTCTTCTGCGTAGGCAGTGTGTCAGCGTGGGTTACTTGCAGTTGAGAATAAGCGCTGCTGACGGTGTCTGTTGCTGTCACCACTCCGTTGTCATCGAGATTGGCTAACGAGAGATGGTGATAGTAGTCAACGGGAAGAAAAATGGTGTATGTTGAGCGGTTGTCGTTGATAGTATCGCGCAGATGATAAGCTACGTTATCATTGACTTGCGAAAAAAACATCACATCGATATCGTGTGCATGGTCAGTGAAGATATTGCTCAGATGTCTCTCCACTGCTTTTCTTGCTGTGCTATCGCTCTCTGCATATAGTTCAGTGGCGAGTTGCATATTCAGACTCGTCTTGAGTTGCAACTGATATTGCACGACAAGGTCCTTTCCGCATACGGAGAGGTCATCGTCAATAAGCGAGCAACTCTGAAGAGCAACTACAGAGCAAAGAGAAATCAATAATGTGATGCGAAATAATTTCATTAAACATATTTCGAGGAGATGGAGAGCAGAGCTCCCCATTTCCTCTATAATACATTCCAATAGATTAGAGATCGATATCGAATACAATACCGGGTTGCCATGCCAAGTCAACCGAGAAGCCGAGTTCGAGTCCTTCTGAACGAAGGTCAGGAATAGTGCTATACGCGTTAGCAAGACTTGTGATAGTCATATTGACTGTGGTTTGATAGTCTTTGAAGAAGATGTTTTTGTTTGCAGGAGCAGCTCCGGCATAAGTATCACCCACCTTCAGCTCACCTACCAGATAGAATCTGCCACCGGCAGGAATAAGCTGACCGTCCTTACCAAAGAAGTCGGCATTGGTATTCTTAAGCTCGATAGCAATATAAACCTTGTCAGACTTGTCGGTATTGTCCTTGGTTGAGAATACGAGGGTGTAGTTAGGAGTACTGATAGTATTTGATATTGCAACGCCCTTGACACCATCAACATCAGCTGCTCCGTTAAGAGCATTATCGTAGATTGTAAAAGCGTTAGCCGAAGTGTTAGTCTGGCAGAACTCATAGTTAACCTGTTTCTGACCGCCTACAAGAACACCGGTCCAAAGCAGAGGATTAGTTACAGTATAGTCATAATTCTTCTGGTCTTTGAGCGTTGCTGCGTGCTTAACAGTGGTTATAAGCTGACCGACACCATAGTTGATAGCATCCTTTATGGCTACAGACTTAGTGCTATTGACAACTTTAGCATCGTCGTTTTCATATTTGCTAAGAATAGTTGTCCAGTTGTTAGAACCATCGTAAAAGTCCTTCTTAGAGTCAACAGAAGTTTTGATACGGCTCTTAGCAAAATACTGCAGTGAAGCAGGATAGGTGTACTTATTAAGTTCGCCTATTGTCATATCGCCATAAGCAACATTTCTTACTTGGAAAGATGAAGGTGTACCTACAGTCCATGCGATAACGGCAGCACCATCAGGAAGATTAATCTCTGCGGGGTAGTTTTGAAGGTCTGAGCTCAACTCAAGCGTGCGCTTGAACTGTTCAGCACCTGAAACGGTAGCTTTAGCTTCAATGGCAGCCATGATAGCAGTTACAACTGCGTCGGGGCTTACCTGAGTAGCCTGGAAACGCTCAAGAGTGTTGTAGAGGTCTTGTACTGTTCTTTGAACTGAGAACGATGAACCCGAACGATCACCGGCCTTGGTAAACGTGTTATACAGTTCAACTAATGATGCATTGGCATGAGTTGACCAACCGGTAACATTAGCGATGCTTGTCATATAATTGGCAAGAGCAGTAGCTTTTGCCGGATTGGCACCGGTATAAACAGAGTTAAGATCAAACGAAATCTCTGCAGGCTCTTTGCTCACTCCGTAAAGATTGTTAGCAGTGACGATACCGAATCTGTGCTTGTCAGCATCGGTGTCGATTGCCACCTCTGCATTGTTATCAATAGCTTTTCCATAGAAAAGGAAGTTGGATGTTCCGAGAGGAATAGCTACGTCTGTGTAGAAAACAGAGTTGGCATCGTTGAGTTTTCCTTCTGTTGCAGCAGCTGCAGCAGGTATGGCGGTAAGAGTGATATTCTTACCGATACGGTTTGCATAAGCATCAGCATCGAAAGGAATAAGGCAAATATTATCCATTCCGCGGAAAGAAGCGCGGTCACCGGCATTTTGCACATCGGTGCTTGACATCTTATAGCGGTTTGAACCAGCTACATTCTCAGCAATAGAGATAAGGAACTGTGTCTTAACGGTCTCGCCGGCATAACCGCCATTACCTTGACCATTGTCAGGATCGTTCTTACCTTTGCAAGAAACTACACCTGCGCTTATGATGGCTATCACCATCAGATAAGCAAATTGTTTCATTGTTTTCATCTTTTTTGTAGATTAAGAAAAAAGTTAATAATTAGTGTTGTTTTCGTGATTTGTCTATGTTAGTTTGATCACATGCCAATAAAAAACGGTAATCCGTATCTTAGATTGGATTACCGTTTTGTCAGTTTAGGGTACATCTAAAAATTCCACGCTTTAGACAACCCTATTTTATTTTATACTGAAGTGCCTTATATTAGTATATCACCATGCTCTGAGGAATAATACGCTCTATGACAACATATTCTTCAATGGAGAAAATAACTGCCATATTCTTGTAATTCACTCTTTTCACAGGCTTGTGATACATTTCTGTCAACTCTGGTACCACAGGAAACGAATCGGCACAATAACCGAGCATTTGTATTCGTTCCTCCAACTCTGTCATATATATACGAGCCGTATAAGGCGACTTACAATCCATCTCAATGTAAGCATTAAGATTGAAAAGGTCTTCTAATGCCTCAGACGTATATTTGATGTATCTGTTAGTCATCATGGTTGAGCTTCACGTATGTCGTTAAGTCCGTATCGATGACCGAGATCTTTATATACTGCGTCCCACACCTCGTCATGAGATAAGAGTACTCTATTTGGCCTATTATCAAACAACGGCTGTATCAGCTTTTCGTAGTCAATAGGCACATGTTGCTTCATATCAATAGAATTAGGCATAATATAAGAATTTTTATTAGCTTTATGGCAAGCTATCGTTTTCCGCTACCACTATCATATTTCATTTTGCAGTCAGGGACACCCTGAGTCCTAATGGAACTGCAAAGATAGATAATAATTCTTACACATGCAAATAATTCTGCATTTTTGGTAATCCAATCTATCAAAGAACAATCTTTATCTTATGCGACAAATGGCTTGTCGCTGTTTTTCTAATACAAGAGTTTATCTTTTCTCGCCGAGACCTTCGAGGTTACGCTGAGCCTCTTTGTCGCCACGTTCGGCTGCACGGCGGAACCACTCAATAGCCTCGCCCCGCATCTGCTGTTTTTCGGATTCGTCTTCGGCATGTTCGCCGTTGAGCCAGAGCGCCACACCGAGCGAGTTCCATGAGCGCGGGTCTTTCTTGACCACGCGCAACATCTCAAGTGCGAGAGCATTGTCGCCGTCCTGCATGGCTCGTATAGCCTTATTGATGATGCGTGCCTCGTCGTCGGTGACGTCGTAGTAGATACGGATATATCCCGAGTTTCGCTGGTTGAGCAAGATATTCTCAAGCATGTACTTATAGGTGGTACCGCCATTGAGTTCCTTGATACGCTGCTCTCTGACGTTAACATCGCTGAACGTATGGATGATCTGTAGTACCTGCTCCTTGCCCTCGAAGCTGCTGTTCTCCACCGCATACTCAAACTCTGTCCAGCCTTCGCCGCCGTTAGCCGACTCGAACATCCGGTCGGTCATCTCGGGGTGACGGTCGCGTATGTACCGCTCAAGTGCCTTAGCACGCGAACCGGCGAGCCACTGGTTGCGCTCAAGTGGTCCCTCAACCGATGCCAGACCTACTATCTGCACGAGTTTGATCTCGACGGTGGTGTCGTTCATCAACTCATCGACGAGGTATAGTATGCTGTCGAGGATGATTTGGTTGTCGCGATAGTCAGGCTTTAGTTCCACTTTGTCAAGCTCGAAATAGACGAGCAGAGCATCGCTGTCTTTTGCGAGGATCTCGGTGGTGGTATAGGGGCGGTAGTCCTCAAGCGAGCGAAGAACGCCGGAGTTGATATGGCGTATGACCTCGGGTATCTGCTTCTGCACCGCCATACCCTCGATGCTCTTTGGCAGCAGACGACGGTGCAGCTGTGGTACAGTATCGGTCTTTGCGGTGTCGGCAGAGATGATGAGCACGTTAGTGTCAACAGGCTGCACAGGAATGATGACCGGCTCGGCAAAGGCATAAGCCCTGCCGCAATGCTCGCCCAGCTGTTTGACGGTGCAGCAGCCGGTCTGCTCACGCTCCACATAGCACATGCAGATGGTGTCGAGCAGAAGCCACTCGTAGCCGCTAATGGACAACTGAAGAGTGTCACGCAGGTGCGAGGGCATGTCTTTGGCGCGGTTGTAACGCTGCTCCACACTACCCTTTGGTGCATTGAGCACGAAGTCGCGGTGCGCCTGGCGGATGTAGTTGTCGCCTTGCAGGTGAATGGGACTCAGTCGAATGGTGTCATTCGGACCGCAGATAGCGGGATTGATAGTAAGCTGATAATCGCTCTTGACCTTCTCCATGGGCAACTCATAGACGAGTGTCAGGCTATCGCTCACATAATCTATTGAGACAATCTTCTGAGCACCCGACTGACCGACGATTGCCGCCAACAAGAATAATATGTATATTATCTTTTTCACTATGTTCTCAATTATGCATTACGAATTATGCATTACGAATTATGCATTATGCATTATGCATTATCAATGTATTTGCCAGATAAGGTTCACATCGAGTTTTGGGACGGCAAACCATAGGCGTTTGGGTCCGTAGTTAGTACCGCAATAGACGCAGTCGTACTCCTCGAACCACGTATATCCCCCATCCACACCTGCTGCGAGTTCAATGCTCCAGTGCGGCGACAGAATCCACGACCAGCCGTAGCTCACACCGGCCATCACAGCATCGCCCTGACGGCGCTTGCTGAGAATATCCGGATAAAGCCAACCTATCGGATACTTCCCGCCAACAACATTGTAATGAGTATAACCGATGTTGAAACCCACAAAATCACGCACGAAAGCAGCGCAGAACCAGTATTTAAGTTCCACGTCAGCCAGTATATGACGCCACTTATGCAGCTGACCGCCTGAGGTCTGCCACTGGTCGTCTTTTAATGGGAAAGGATTGAAACCTACTGTAGCATTCATCGTCCACCGATCTGCCAATTTCCACTCAAGTGTGAGGTTTGGCGTTGCCACAGCGTCATACAGAAGATTATTCTTGAGAGCCACCACTTGCGCATCTGCGCTCGCAACAAACAGACATAAAACAAACAATAGACTACTCATTTTTATGAGCAATCCATGCTTGACTAATACCATGTGTTGTTTAGTGTTGTTCATTGCTTCGAGAGATAATTAATACAGCTATTATACTGAATATCTGTTAATTACCCCCCCCCCCGAACAAAGTTCGAGGAGAGTAAAGAACGCGTTGTCGCCTTAATTTGGCGATTTCAGTGTTGTCACAAGAGTATTGGTGTTGTTGCTTTGTTCCTAAGCAAACCAATACCTTACGATAAAGTGCTTCTTAGGAGTATAATTTTTATATCGGTTGCAAAAGTACGAATTTTATTTTTACTGTGCAATACTTTTATACTATTTTTTAAGAAATTTTGCAAAATAATTCACAAAATGCAAACCAGACAATATTTAGAGCAAAATCGTCAATATTTAGAGCAAAATGGTCAACTAAAAATAAATAACCAACTGCCTTAAAATCGGCAGTTGGGTTATTTAATTATGCACTCGACCTTGATGTCCGGTCAAGCTGCTGTGGTATTACTCTGCAGCGGGAGCCTCTGGTGCTTCAGCCTCAGGAGCCTCAGGAGCCTTCTCTGCTGCCTTCTTGGAAGAGCGGCGAGTGGACTTCTTCTGAGCCTTCTTACCTTCGGAGAGCATGTTCTCGTTGTAGTCAACGAGTTCGATGATACACATCTCGGCGGCATCGCCAAGACGATAGCCGGTGCGCAAAATACGAGTGTAGCCGCCCGGACGAGATGCTATCTTAGGTCCTACTTCGGTGAACAACTCAGTTACTACTTCCTTCTGGCGGAGCAGCGAGAATACAAGACGGCGGTTAGCCATGTTGTCCTCTTTAGCTCGTGTCAGTATGGGCTCTACATATATTCTGAGAGCCTTAGCCTTGGCTGTGGTGGTCTGAATACGCTTATGTTTGATTAGCGAGCAAGCCATATTGCTCTGCATCGATTTGCGATGAGCAGCCTTGCGACCAAGATGGTTGAATTTCTTATTGTGTCTCATTGTTTTGTTGTTTATTCGTCAAGATGATACTTAGTGATATCCATGCCAAAGGCAAGTCCATTCTTTTCGAGCAACTCGTCAAGTTCGGTGAGCGACTTCTTACCGAAGTTGCGGAACTTGAGCAGGTCGGCGCGGTGATAGGTAACCAATTCACCTAAGGTGTCAACCTCGGCAGCCTTCAAGCAGTTGAGAGCGCGAACCGACAAATCGAGGTCCACGAGCTTCTGGCTCAGCAGAGCACGCATACGGTTGAGTTCTTCGTTATAGGTATCCTGAGGTTTAGCCTTTGGTTCCTCGAACTTTATCTTGTCGTCAGAGAACAGCATAAAGTGGAAAATAAGGATTTTGGCAGCCTCAGTCAGAGCGTCCTTAGGTGCGATAGAGCCGTCGGTGAGAATCTCAAGGGTGAGTTTCTCATAGTCAGTACGCTGCTCCACACGGTAGTTGTCAACAGCGAAACGCACATTGCGAATCGGGGTATATATACTATCGATAGGTATTACGCCTATAGGATCGTTTTGCTTGCGATTCTCATCAGCCGGTACGTAGCCGCGACCCTTATTGATATAAAGGTCAAGGGTAAACTGTGCCGACTCGTCCATCTCGCAAATCACAAGGTCGGGATTGAGTACTTCGAAGTGCTGCAGATAGTTGTTAAGCTCACCTGCTGTGAAGAACTTCTTCTGTCCCACGGGCAGCGAAACAGACTCTTCTGTCACCTCGACACCCTCTTTCCTGCGCAAGCGTACTTGCTTGAGGTTGAGAATTATATTGGTTACATCATCTATAACACCGGGAATAGTTGCGAATTCATGCTCAATACCACTGATTCTTATTGAAGCAATAGCGAAACCTTCTAACGAAGAAAGCAGAATACGACGAAGCGCATTACCTATTGTGATGCCATAACCGGGCTCGAGAGGACGAAACTCAAATACGCCTTTGGTCTCGCTCGACTCCAACATTATCACCTTTTCAGGTTTTTGAAAATCTAATATTGCCATGAATTTACTTTTTATTTAGAATACAATTCAACTATGAGTTGCTCTTTGATGTTTTCAGGAATCTCCTCGCGCGGAGGAATGTTCAACAGCTTGCCTGCCTTGTCTTGCTCTGACCACTCAAGCCACGAGTATTTCTCGTGAGCGAAGCCTTGCAATGAGTCGGCAATAACCTCAAGTGATTTGCTCTTCTCGCGGACTGCTACCACCTGACCGGGCTTCACAGAGTACGAGGGGATATTGACCACCTTGCCGTCAACGGTAATATGACGGTGGCTGACGAGCTGACGGGCAGCTGCACGTGTAGGAGCGATACCGAGGCGATAGACGATGTTGTCGAGGCGAGCCTCCAAGAGTTGCAACAATATCTCACCGGTGATACCCTTTGAGCGCTGAGCCTGCTTGAAGACTGTTTTTCTTGCGACGGTTCAGACCATGCTGACCGGGAGCATTATTTCTCTTTTGCTGCGCCTTGTCGGGACCGAAGATAGGCTCACCGAAACGACGTGCGATACGAGATTTGGGTCCAATATATCTTGCCATAATAGATTTTAGTTTTGTGTTTGATAAATATGTGACTTAGCGCTGTCAGCTACTAAATCATTTTTTCATTATACGCGACGGCGCTTGGGAGGACGG
>CAMHGK010000086.1 GCA_946184695.1 uncultured Bacteroidales bacterium
TTTGCATAATATCTTAGATTTATTGATTTCTTAGATTTACCTTTTTGAAAGCACAAGTCTTCTTAAAAGCGCGCAAAGTTAATATATTTTTTTTATACCCGCAAAAGAAACAAATGCTATAATTGAGCGAAAACTATCTTTTTGCGCTTTCAGCAAGAACAGTTTGCAAAACAACATCGTGGCAACGATGTGTCGCTGCCACGATGAAGAGGGAATTTCTGAATTTCGGAATTTCGGGATCACGGGAATTTCGGAATTTCGGGATCACGGGAATTTCGGAATTTCGGGATCACGGAAATTCGAAAAATCTTAAATCTCCGAGCCGAGCATGTTGTAGGTCTTGCCGTTGCGCAGGATGTAGATTTGTCCGTTGATAATCACCTTGCGTGCGTTGTTGGTTGTAGCGTTGAGGTCTTCTACGGCGTCGCCTATTTTTTGGAATGTAGCCTCAAGGCTGATGTCGCCGTCGATATGCAGCAGTCGGGGGTTATCTTGGTTGTCGTCGGACCACTCTACAAACTCGTACCCTGTGAGGGGCTTAGCCTCAATGAGGACATCGGTGCCGTATGCATAGGTGCCAGCTCCGCTGACGGTACCCATAGCGGGGTCGCAGCTGAGAGTCAGCTTGTGCTTGTCTGCCACGAATACGGCGGTGAAGGTCTGGTCTTTAGTCATGCGCACGGTACGCGGGTTGTTGGCATTGCCATCAGACCACGAGCGGAAGGTATAATGTGGGTTGGCTGTAGCTGAGAAGGTGGCATCGGTATTGGGTTCGTAGTCGCCTTCGCCGGTAAGCACACCACCCTCAGCAGGCTCTGCAAGCAGGGTCAGATGGAAGGTCTTGGGGTTACATTCGGGGCACTCGTACTCTTTCTTGACCGTCACGGTGAGTGTGCCGGCGGCGCCGGTGTTGAAGCGGGCATAGACGAAGTCGTCGCTGTTGGCGGCACGCTGGTAGCGCTGCCACAAGTCAAGCACCTCGCGGGTGAGCAGCATCGACTGACCCGATGAGAGCGATGCATAACCCTCGCCATTGCCCTGACGCATGATATGTGCGTTGGTGGTGACAAGGTAGAAGTCGCACACGTCGGCGATGAACAGCTCGAAGGTGGAGTTGCCTACCCACTTTATCTCTACGTCTTTGTACTGCCAATCGGGCAGATAGAGCTTGAATATCTTAGAGAAGTCGGAGGTAGAGATCTTATACTCTTGGTTGAGGTCCATCAGGTCGGAGCGGGTCCGACAGTCAGGCGAAAAAGGGGCGATACTGATGTCTCCTGCCACCTTGTTGTTGAATTTGAGATAGACATAACCGTCGATACCCTCACGCTTCCAGCGCAGAGTCTGTGTGGTGGTGAGGTAGCAGCGGCGCACCGTCTCGCCTTTTTCGAGGACGAGGTCCTGGTGGTCGAAGGTGACGTTGTTCTCGTCGAGGCAGGTGGACATGAAGTCCACTCCGAGGTCCTCGCTTCCGGTCCATGAGATGACGGCATCCTTGCCTGCCCATGCTTTGACGGGCAGACGCAGCACCTCGTCGGTGTTGGCATCCAAGGTGATAGGCTTGCCCGACTCCATCTCAACCGTTGAGTTGGAGCACTGCTTCATCTCAGGGCTCAGTACGAAGGTCACAGAATAAACCTCCACGTCGCCTGATTCGGCTGTGACGATCACTTGTCCGAGTCCGGGCACGCGCTTGGGCTGGTCGATCTGCATGGTAGCCTTCTCGTCGCTGAGCTCGGCAGTGAGCTGCGGCAGGTTCTTGACCTCAAGACGATAGTGGGTGCTGTCGGAGCGGAAGCCCGGAATGAGCTTACCATCTACGTAGAGAGCCTTGAGCTTGTTGTCGCGCGAGCGCTGACGGATGAAGCTGACGGTATAAACCTGCTTGTTGCCAGCCTCAGCCGTAACGGTGATGATAGCCTTGCCGGGAACGGTGGTGGCTTGCTCGATGCTGACGGTAGAGGTGTTGCGGCGAGCCTCAGCGGTTACCTGAGGCAGCTTGTCGCCTGAGATCTCGTAGTCGAAGTAGTCGAGAGTAGCCGGCGAGAAGAGCGGGTATGCTATATCGTTAACAGAGAACGACTTGAGCGAGGCATCGGTATTCTTGTCGCTTTCGCCTACCACGATACCCGTGATGTCGTAAACGAGCTTGCCGAATATCAGACGCGTGTATGCATTGTCGTACTCTGCCTGGTGACCATCGTGGGTCTGAATCGGACGATACTTGGCGTTCTTGATTGCCTCGTTGCGGTTGGTGCCGGCAGGCAGCACGGCGCTGATAGTCATCTGCTCGTTGTCAACCACTGCAGCCACACCGCCTACCAAGTAGTCGGTGATGTTGTCAACGTCCTCGTAGGTCTTGATGATGAGGTTACCGGGCGTGGTGGCATACATACGCACGTAGAGTTCAGTCTGGAATATATCCTCTACCAACTCCGACGATGCTTCGGGCGTCATCTTCAGCTCGTGTGCCTCATCAGAAGCGGGTAGCGAGTAGCGGTTGCGTACCTTGGTCGAGAAGCGGTCGAACTCGCAATCCTTTGAGGTAAGGAACAATAGGCGGCTGTCGGGGGTCTGACCTTGCCATGTAATCTCGTATTTATGTTTAATCCATTCGCCAACGGGCCAAACGTAAGTATTGACTGAGTCTTCGGGTGCAAAAAGCAGAGTGGTATTCATGCCCAGTGCGTTGACGTAGTCGCGGCAACGGCTTGCAGTAGCCTCAGAAGCTATGTCAACCGACGTATTGCCAAACACTTTCAGACGCACATAGGCGGGAATGGCATAGGTCACACCCTGGCCATAGAGCATGTTCTGATAGTTCTTGGGGAACGTATAGCGATAGAACAGCTTGCCTTGGTCATCCTGCAGAAGGTCGAGCTTCTTTGTCATAGGCAGCGTCAAACCATACTTACCGGCGTTAGCCACCATCTTAGCCACTTTCTCGTCGTCATAGACGGCAACGCCGTCCTCATAGGTGCAGGTAAAGTCCACCTGTATCTCAGGAGCCTTGGCACCCGGGTTCGAGGGGTAGCAGACGATTGACATCGGCAGCTGCGAGGTGAGTGCTGTAAACCAGTATTCACCCTCGGCGAAAGTAGCCACATACTCGCCGTCAACATATATGGCATCATCGCATGTAGCACCGCTCTGAGCCCAGAGCGACATCGTCAGCACCATGGCCGACAGAATAGAAAATAATCGTTTCATGGGTTATTATTGTTTTATAATTATCAATTATCAATTATCAATTATTCATTTACCACCTTCATGGCACCTGTTTGCGTCTTGATGACATACACACCTGCGGGTGCGGGCAAGAAGCGTGTCTCGCAGTCTCCCATTCTGCCTGACCACAACTCGCGGCCGTCGATAGTATAGACTTCTACATCCTGCCCGAGGAATGAGTACATATAGATACCTTTTTCGGTCCAAGCGGTGAGCATGTTGTCGGCAAGCGTAGGCACGCCGTTGCTCTCTACTTCGCCGTCACGCCACATCACATCGGGCGATGATATCACCGTTTCCTTGATAGAAGCCTTGTTGTCGTGAGATACCATATACACACTGGTAGGCAGAATACGCTGGCTTTCGGTATCATTAGCCACGAAATTATAGGTTATGCTACCCGTGGGGAACGTACCTGTTTGCTGTTTCTCGACGAAGAACAGCGGGTGTTCGGCAGATATATTGCTCTTTACGGCATTGCCGAATGTGGTGTTACCCTGCAAAGCTATATAGCCCTCTCCGGGATACACAGCCGTGCTGTCGGGACTCGGGTGATGGAAACCTGCATGCACACTCTTACCGGATATGCGCTGCGGACCATAGCCCTCGAATATCAGGTACTTATAATCCCAGAAGCGCTTACCGGCACCAGGGAAATAGAGCGAATAGACAGAGTCTTTCTTCATAACCACGCGCTGCTCCTCTGCGGGGCGCAGTTCGCCATTCTGGTTGACGTACTTGAGTTCGGCAGTTATGTAATCGCAATCATAGAAGTCTGTACATTCAGGATCCTCATAGGTCTCGGTGAGATAAGTAGGAGTGGTGTATTCCGGAGCGTAGGTCCAGTTGTAGCCGTAGGCTCCCACCGTATCTTTCTGCTCCCACTTGGTGGTACCTACTATGTCGGGCAACTGCTCGCGCAAGTAATAGTGAGCCTTCGCCATCTCAGCCGGGTCATAGTCGGTTCCGTTCTTAGGAGTATAATGCTTGAGTTTGGAGAGCAGAGTTCGCTCAGTCTGGTTCTTGAGGATGCTGTCCAAGGGCTGCAGCACACCCGAACCACGGCCCGAGAATATGTCGGGAAGCACGGAGGTAACCAGCGCCTGTGCCATATTGCCGTCGGCCTCGCCCTGACGTTTGAAGAAAGCGTCCCATTCGTCCGCAGTCCAAGCACTATTACCTTGTTCTTCAGTGGTTTCTAATATATATACATTAGCTACGTCAAACGGCATCGATACCATCATCCACTCGTCGGATTTGGCAGGTACCATAGCATAAATACCATACTCAATCTTGTAGCTATCCTCATTGGTTATCTCAGAGAATATCACACCTGTCTTGTCGGTTGTGGTCATGATGCCCTGCCCGCTGGCATTGGTGTCGGTACCTGTGTTCTTGAAGTTGTGGTGCTTGGCACGGTCGATTTGGAACTCGTCCTGCAGCGTACGTGTCAGACCGCCGAGGTTGACACCTGCATTGGTGAATGTATAGTAGCCGAGCTGTGTATAGAGCAGGTAGCCGTTCTTCTGCGGGAAGCCCACGCGGTCTTGGTAGAGCGACTTAACCTCCACATCGCCGCCCATCGACATCATCTTCGTGTGCATGTGGTATTCGCCAAAGGGAGCCAAGGCGGTGACGTAGTTGCGGACATAGTTGCGGTCGATGACGCACGTGCCTGTTTCATACACATAGAGTTTGTCATCTTCGTCGGGGGTCAGGCTCGACGTGTAGTACTCACGCTGCTGCTTCGTGCCCGAACTTATATACACTTCGTTATACTGCGGAGTGGTAACCTTCACCGTTCCGTTGCTGTTGAGCGGGTCGGCAGTATCTGCCAAGTCATCCACGAACATCTCCTTGCGCTCGCAAAGCGGAGTCAGCCACTGCTGCTCACCCACTTCTCCAGGGTTGGTAATGACGATATATACGGGCTGTGTACCCTGCTCGGCTGCAGCATCGCAGCGATAGACGTAGGTGTCGTAAGGGAACGTACCGCCCAAAATAGAAGTGTTGTAAGGCAGGCGCAGGTCTGTATAGTGCTTGTACCAACCGTTGCCCACGGCATCAACGGCATTGTCGCCGCGCGACTTGTCTTTCCATGCCTCAGCCGAGTAGGTATAGAACGTACCGTCGTTGATGACGACATTGCGATAGAGGTCGCTGCGGTCTTGTGACGGTCCCCAGCCAACAGAGGTGCCTATACCTGCATAGGTGATATCGGAATTGGCAATAGGCATCGTAACAGCAAGTTCGCGATAGCAGATAGCCATGGTGGCCACATAGAACATGTTTTTCTTCTTGTTGCTAACGGGCGTATGAAAACGATAGCGTCCGCCATTGAAGATAGCCTGACCGTTAGGCGTACCGAGGTCGATGGACGGAGCACCGAGTTCAGCACCTACAACAGGCATTTGCAGAAGTGCATTGGTATGGCTGCCGTCGGTCCAGACATCATCGAAGGTCAGACGTGTGCATGTGTAATTATAAGCATCGGTATTACCGGCATCAACAACCTTGGCACTCGGACGAACAGCCAACGGAGCCGACGTAAACTTGATCATCGCCTCGAAGATGGTACCAAGGTCGGTTATCATATTATGGATGTTGGGGTTGGAGCTGAAACCGCTTGCCAGCATATCCATCTCATCACCCACATTAGAGAAGGCTGCTTCGGCACCGCCGGTGATGGTGTTGACACCCTTGCTATGAATGTGCAAATTGAAAGCTTGTGATTCGATATTTTGGCTGTTGGAAGAGAAGGCAAACGGAGAAGCCGAACCCTGTACCAACGATGAGAACAACTTGCCAAAGCCGTCTTCTAACAATGCGCTTGAGAGGGCGGAAGTACTAAGCTGCGACGAAATCGTACTCATAATCGTATTTTGCAGATTATTCAAGGTATTACCGGCTCTGGTAGCCTTATCGGCATCGCCGAATATGGTATAAAGCTGAGTGCTTATATCCGCCATCGATAGCACCTCGCTGATGTCAGACTTGCCGAGCAGTTTGCAAAGCTGAAGCGGCGAGATGTTTTCCACCTGATCTGCTGTCATATATGGTATAACAGCCTGCAATTGGTCATTTGAAAGCTGCATAAACCCTTCAGAGTCCATGCTTTCGAGCATTGTCTGTTTATCGGCATTGCTTGCGGCATTAAAAGTGGCAAGGTCGAAATTATCAGGATTCTCGTCACGGTCGATACCCATAAGGTTGACTAAGTTCTTGCCTGCCACAATACCTCCGAGGAAATCATTTGCCTTGTCTTGGACAGCCATATTGAGGTCCTCTAAATAGAGCTCGAGGTTCGACGACTTGTAACCTGTAAACCAGAAGAAGCCCTCGGTATTCTTGTTGAGCGTCAGACTTTCTAATCCCATGCCGATGATAGCATTTTTGATCTCGACGATGAGCTTCTCGTTGAGCATTTCTCTGAGGCTTTCCATATACGGCCGCATGGCAATACCTACCTCTTCGGGCAGCTGTGCGCTGAGTTTGCCTGACACATGACCGGTGATATACACTTTAGCAGTGGTAGCCTCAGGTATCATTATGCTGTCTAATGCCCGAGTAGTGGGGTCGAAAGGCAGACGGTCAAGCACATACTGCGAGCCGCTTTTCACATACGAAAACAGCCAATCGGTGTTTTCCTTGAGGACTGCGGACTTATTATACAACTCCATCTTATTCTCGCTATTGAGGCGAACTATTGGAGTAGGATCGGTAATAGTATAGTCGGTAAAACCTGCCGGCATAGTCATGAATACAAACACGCGGTCCATTCGCGGAGTAGAACCGTCGAAGATCACTGAACTGAAATCAGCGGGAAGCAACGCTCCGGTAGCGGGGCGGTCACCGACCAAACGGTTAGCACCGCTCGTAATGGTCACTTCGTTGTAGTTGATAGCGTCAACCATGCCCAATGAAAGCAGCACGGAAACACACAAAATAGTAAAACGCTTCATAGTATTGTAATTTATTATATTTGCCTAATTTAATGTTGCATGTTGCATGTTTTAATGACTAATCATCAATTATACAATGCATTCTATCCGCATGGCTCTCCCCCGCCCTTTAAGGGAGGGGGCAGGGGGCGGGTAATTTTTAATGTTGTATGTTGAATGTTGCATGCCCTAAACTTTCCCACAACAGATAATCAACGAATTATATTTATCGGGTCATCTACGAATTATGCTATTTTTTCTAAGTTGTCAAAAATTACCCAAAATTATCCAAGCATGTCTAACTTTTCTATGGTCACAATTTGTGACCTTATGAGAAACTTAAGTTAATGATTTATTATCAATTACCATTTGTTTCTTCTTCGCCATTCTCCTGACAAGCATTGCCATAGCAAAAATCAACATCAGCCATATACCATCGCCAATGGGAGCATTATTCTGATAATACAACCCCGTAAGTTTCCAATCGATAAATGCCTGTAGTTCTTCAGGCGACGATGGGGGGCGACCCATTTCGCTGATAAACTGATTTAGCCAAGAGTCATCAAGATTGCCCAAGCCCGAGGCAAACGGGTCGGGAGTGGAAGGCGGGTCCTCGGGATTCGGATTGAAATACGCACCTGTACCCAATTTCCAATCTATATATGCTTGCAGCTGCTCAGGCGTAGGCTCTGAGCCGAATTCGCTCACATACTGGTCATGCCATGAATCTCCCAAATTGCCAAGTCCGGAATCAAACGGATCGGGAGTGGAAGGCGGATTTTCGGGATTAGGATTGAAATACGCACCTGTACCCAATTTCCAATCTATATAAGCTTGCAGTTGCTCAGGCGTAGGCTCTGAGCCGAATTCGCTCACATACTGGTCATGCCATGAATCTCCCAAATTGCCAAGTCCGGAATCAAACGGGTCAGGAGTGGAAGGTTTACTATAAGGGGGAGTGAAGATACCTTGCGACTGGTAATAAGCGATATAAGCCTGCAGTTCATCTTCAGACGGAGTAGAACCCATCTCGGCGATATATGCATTACGCCATGCTGCATCCACACTTGAAGACGACCGCCGCAACGCATCAAAATTCCTTGACATAGTAGCTATGCCATAGCCATCGCTGATGCCGCCCAAAGCAGGAGCGGTCCGCGCCCCACTGTAACCTCCCAAATGATAGGTGCTGCCCGGATTGGCATTGTATCGTGCACTGCGGGCACTATATGCGCTGTTGCTCTGCATCGATGATAGGCTGTTGACACTGCGGCCAAAAGCCAATGCAGGCACCTGCAGCGAACCTATCGCACCTACACTGCCGACCGGCGATTGCGCATACCTGTTGTGCGAACCTCTCAACGACGAAGCTGAAGATTGCATAACTCCTCCACCTGACGAATGTAGTATGGCAGAAGAACCTGTACGCAATCCGGAAGTGCTGCCAAAAGAAGTGGAACCCAAAAGCGAACCGCCGCCAATAGCGCTCTTTCCGCCTACGCTGTACGAGCGTGCAACTGACGATGCGGAACGGGATGGCAACCTTCTGCCAGAACCCATATTTGAACCTCTGAGCGGCATAGCTGAGTACGACCTGCCTACACCAGTATGCACCCCGCGCGACCCATGCAAACCTCCTACACCTGCCTGAGGCAACTTGGCAGGTACTGCCAATCCAGTACCTGACGACGACTGTCCGGCGGAAGGCAATGAGCCACCTTTATAAGTCGCAGCGGTCTGAGGCACGGCATCGCCGTCGTCGAATACAACGGGTAACAAACGACTAACGCCGAAAGACAAAGCAACCACCCAAAAGAGGACGAAAAGAAATATTATACTATTACCTGATCTCAATTTGTAATGATTTAAGTACCTTTGACTAACCCATCTCGCACCTTAGACCAACATACATTAAAACAAATTTCTAATAGTCCAACGAGCAATTAGGTTAACAATAACATGACTAACTTATTAAACAACATCCATATCTACACACCAAAAGCACTATACCAACATCTCCTTTGCAAAGAGAGAAAGTACGTGTTCCATAGTAAATTAGACGATATGAAAATATCAAATATTGTGCCAAACAAACAAAAGCACAATTCTTGACGCTGCAAAAATATGTATTATTTTTTTCTCCCGCAAACTCTGCTGCTATGTTTTTATTATTTGTCAACTATTTTACGCTTTTTGCTATGTTGGGGTTATCAAAAATGAGTAGAAAAAATATAGGTATCGGGACAACTAAAACGTGCGCTTCGCTAATTT
>CAMHGK010000087.1 GCA_946184695.1 uncultured Bacteroidales bacterium
CCACCGGGACGAAGCGAAAGCATCATGTGTTGGAGGAAGTTCAACTGGTTATTGCTCGTAGTGGCATAGAAATCCGGTCGGTCAATAGCTACCGCACCGCTCGGACGTGCGCCGAAAGGCGGATTGGCAAGAATGACATCAAACAGTTCTTCGGGCTGTTTCTCCAAGGAATCCGCACACTGAATCGGGCTACTGTCTTTGCCTATGCCGTGCAGATATAGATTCATGGAGCCGAGCGTTACGACCAGTGGGGTGATGTCGGTGCCGTGCAATGCTTCATTATTAAGAAACTCCAGTTTGCGCTTGTCGTTAGACTGGCGCTTCATGTAGTCGTATGCCGCCATGAGGAAACCACCTGTTCCGCAAGCCGGGTCACATACTTTCTCGGTTATCTTTGGGCGCGTCACATCGACCATTGCAGAGATGAGCGCACGCGGTGTGAAATACTCGCCCGTGCCGCTCTTGGTGTCCTGTCCAACCTCTTCCAGAATGTTCTCGTAGATAGCCCCTTTGACATCACCGCCCATGATAAGCCATTGCTGTTCGTCAATCATGGTGATGACTTTACGCAGATAGACCGGTTGGGTAATCTTGTTCTGCGCCTGCGTGAAGATGGTGCCGATAAGGTTATCCTGTTTCTTGAGTTCGTCAAGAGTTTTGTTATACTGGTCAAGAAGTGACTGCCCTTCCTCTTTGATAAGGTCATTCCACCGATAACCTTCGGGTATAGCCGATTCTTCCTCAAAGATTTCCACGCGCTCCTGATCCATCTTCAGGAACAAGAGGTATGTGAGTTGTGTAAGATAATCGGTGTTGCCTATACCGTGTGCAGCGAGTACATCTGCCATCTGCCACACTTTGGCGGTCAGTGCTTCTTCGGTAGGAGTAACAATTTTAGCCATATATTATGCTGCTTTTTGATATACAATGAATTGTGACAAAGTGACGAGGCTTTCGCGCACTTTTTTGATGCCGCCCATAGTGACGATGAGTGTTGCTGCACTGGCTTCGTCCACGGTGCGATATTCCTCAATGGTACAAGAACCATTCGCCACGATATAATCTTTGATATGTGCAAAAATCTGTTTCTGTTCGTGTGTCAGTTCGCGTTGCACCTGTCCACACCACAAACTGAAATACTGGTTGGCTGCGGTATAGAGCGTGTCGAGTTTTTCTATCTGATGAAAAGCATAGCGCACAAGTTGTATGAGGTTGGTAAGAAGATTGCGTTGCTCCCGCTCATCCGTACGGAAATGCTTTACTTTGTCGGGTTGAACGAGTGCATAACTGTTCCATAGACGGTGCGGCTCAAATTGTGCATTGACGCTTTGCAGGGTCTTGGCAAGGTCTTCTAGCATAGCGCGGTTAATAGGCTTGCCGGAATAGATGATCTGCAATGCTTCGAGTTCGTCGCGATGGGTATTAACATACTCCTCAAACGCGCTTACCGCCTGTTGTGCTTCTTCAAGTGTGAAACCTTTGGATATAAGATTATCTTCGCCCGGTATGATGGTCTTGATATATCCAGCATTGAGTTCGCACAAGTACTTACGTGCGGACGGGTTATTCGTCAGTTCTGCAACGAGTGCGCGACGCTCGGTGTTGGGCTCGTTGATGTCGGTGAACGGCGGTAATGCGTTCATCTCCGGATTGAGCGCGTAGAAGATGCGCGTTGCAAGAGCGTGCATGGTGACACCTGCCAGTTGCTCGAACTTGGCTTTGCGTGTCTCGTCTTTGGTCTTGGCATCTATACGGGAGATACGTGATGCGAGGATGTTGAGGTAATCATCATTGACATCGCCGTGCGCTATACGCTCCAGTAGTTCCTCCAGATTGGGATATGGCGGTGGTGTCGGTCCAGTAGGCATGGGTACGGTTTGTCCACCTTCCGATACGCCAACGGCATCCACGAGATAGAACAGGTCTTTGGAATAGGCATTGGGCGTTACGTTGTGCAGCACATCATCACCGATGGTACGCACGCCACGACCTTTCATCTGGACATATAGCAGTTCGGATTTGACATAGCGCATGAACATAACTACCTCCAGAGGTTTGATGTCGATACCCGTGGCAACGAGCGTGACTGTGACTGCAATACGGAACTTGCGTTCGTTGCAGAAGTCCTTGATGAGTTGATCGGTATTGCCCGAACGGTAGGTTATCTTCTGTACGAAACCATCACCGGGCGTGCGGCCAAATACCTCCTCGGCTATATGAACGATATTGTTGGCGTGTTTCTCGTTGAGTGCGAAGATAAGCGTCTTAGGCAAATAGTCGAAGTTAGGATCACGCTGCGGGTCGGTAAACATCTCGGAATAGACAGCATCCTTGTATGTCTGAAGGATGAGTTTGATCTGCGCAGGGTTGATGATGCTGCGGTTCAGTTCCTCTTTGGTGTATTCCTCCGTTTCGGTAATGTCAATCTGCTCCACCTTTCCGGTATAAACAGTCTCTTGGCTGACATTCTGCCCTTGAAGAATAGCACCACCATGCTCAGTCTGCTCGGTCTTGATGCGATAGGTACGGCATCCAACATTCACATGATCGGCGATAGACTGCTCCAACGTATAGTTGACCACGCGGTTCTGGTCGAAGTATGCGAGTGTCTGCGGTGCGGGAGTGGCTGTAAGACCAATCTTGACAGCACTATCGAAATAGTCAAGGACGGAACGCCAACTGCTGTAAATGGAACGGTGGCACTCGTCGATGATGATAAGGTCGAAGTAATCGCGTGGCAGATTGAGTTTGCCACCGAGGGTGACGGTTGCCGGTTCGGTATCGCTGTCGAGATTCGTTTCCGTGTCCTCTTCGTCTGCAACGGGTTCGCCGTTGAGAAGCGAGAACAAGCGTTGAATGGTAGATATAACGACGTTGGCATCTTTTGGGATATGCGCCGATTTGAGCCGTTCGACTCCGAAGATAGTGTTGAACGGGTCGCCGTTCTCGGTGAGGCGGTATGAGGCGAACTCGCGCTCAGCTTGCCGTCCGAGGTTATTTCGATCCACGAGGAAAAGAACACGGTGGAAATTAGCGTAGTTCAGCAACCTATAAGCAGCGGTAATGGCGAGATAGGTCTTACCTGCGCCAGTTGCCAGCACCATGAGTGCGCGTTGCTTGCCGTCTTTGAGGCTGCGTTCGAGTTCGGTGATCCCTTCGAACTGGCAATCACGCAAACCGCGCCGGTGTATCATGGGCAGACCTGCGTATTTATGCGGCATATCAAGCGACTTGACCACCTGCTTGGGTGACATGATCTTATCGACCTTTTGATATTCGGGGTCGTCGTTGCGCGTGTCACGGAAATAAAGGTCTTTGCCGTTTGACACCCATACAAGCGGCAAGGGATTGAGCCATACTTGACACCAGTTTGGGATGATACGTGTGTATTCTTCGGCTTGGTTGATGACTTCGGGAGTGTTCACGTCGATTTCCTCGCGCTTGGCTTCCAGGACACCAACTGCAACACCCATGAGAAAAAGCAGATAGTCGGCTTCTTTGTTGCCCTTCATCAGCCCTTCGGTAACGGCAATCGCTTCGTTGGCAACAAAATCCTTGCGGCTGACTACTCGCCAGCCTGCGGTTTCCAACATCTTGTCGATTTTCACTCTTGCCTTTTCTTCTGGTGTCATGGTTTCTGATTTTAGTTCTCGATAATACATATTATCGGAAGTTAATTATGCTACGTTTATTATCAATAGCACATTTCTATTATTTAGCGTTAATATCTAAATAGACATAGGACTGGGGAGGGACGAAGTCATCAATAAAGTCGTTGGGGCTTTTTCCTTTCTTATAGGGAGTAACTGACTTAATCACAAAGGCACAACCCATATCGTTCTTTGCATAGTAATTGAAAAAGTCCTCTTTCGCTATACCACCGACATCTTTGTATTTCTCCCACAAGTTAGCCGGAGTGTCTTCGTCAAATTCCGTAAACGAGAAATAACCTACAATCTGCTTAACCGGAACAGAGGCGTAGATGTACACTCTACGTACTTTCTCTTTGAAGCTCCGTTTACGGAACTCCACTTTCTTTGTACCTGCCAATATCTGGTTGGCATAATTTTAGATTGTCCATAATACACCGAAATTATGCGCAAAGGTAATGAAAATTTATCAAATTTGAAAATTTTAGCAGAAAGATTGTGTGATTTGTAGGATGATAGGGCGGATTACTCGTTTTCTTGCAGGGTGAGAGGCAGAAATGCTATTCCGACAAATAGAATGACACTCAAAATCAGGCGCGGTCAGCCGAATAATCTCGGAGCAAGGCCGAAATGGCATCTCGATAATTATAACAACGGATGACTATTTGACAGACGGATGTTGGATAATATACAACGCAAAGTCCTACATAAAACAGAAAGAGGGCGTGTCTGCTTTTTGACACACCCTCTTTTTTGTTATAAGTTAATTATAAACTTACCGAATCATTACTTCTTAGCGGGGAACTGGAAGTGATAAATCAGCTTCAGGCCTGCGTCGAAGTAGTTCATGCCGGTGGTATAGCTGTCGGTAGCTGAGTTAACAGTTACGCTGGCAGGACCTTTACCATCAGCCTTAACGGTAACGAGGTCGAGGTTGGTGTTCTGGGGCTTGTAGGTGTTGAGGGGAGCATAGCTACCGTAAACACCGAGTCCGAGAGCATGACCGTTCTTGAGTTCCCATTCCCAGCCGAGTTCAGCTGCGAGGAGCAAGCTGATCTTAGCTTGGTTGGCACCCCAACTACCACTCTTCTTCACATCACCTGCGCCAATGACACCCGTAACTACTTCGTTGGGGACAGTTACACCAAGATCGGTAAACTTAGCAGAGATGTTGTGGTCTGCCGAGATGGTCTGGTTGTAGCGTGTCCAAACAGGCATCATGAACTTAGGACCTACATTGAAGAAGAAGCCTTTCTCGGTCTGCAAGCTATACATCAAGGGCACTTCTATTTGGAGTTCGCCATCTCTTGATTTAACCTCGCTGGCATAAATGCTATAGTCAACAGAGTAAGAACCCGACTCGTCGGTGATGTTCTTAGTCTCGTCGTAACTAACGCCATTCTTGATAGGTGACTGAGCATAGCCGAAGGACAGACCGGTGATGATACCGTGGTTGACCTTCTTGCCTTCCTTAGCTCCGAAGTAGTAAGCGTATTGCAGGTCGAGCAGAGCGTCGAAACCGGCTTTCCAGTTATTCATCACGGGAGCTTTGTGCATCAGAGATGCCACGCCGCCACGAACACCGATAGAGAAGCGGTGGTGAGGTTGCATACGAACTGCGCGCTGAGCAACTTGCTGTTTGTCGGTCTTCTTACCTTCGTCAGCAGGCTTTGCTTCTTGCTTCTTACCCTGGTCAGCAGGCTTCACTTCTTCCTTCTTACCTTGGTCAGCAGGTTTTACTTCTTCCTTCTTACCCTGGTCAGCAGGTTTTACTTCTTCCTTCTTACCCTGGTCAACAGGTTTTACTTCTTCCTTCTTACCCTGGTCAGCAGGTTTAGCGGGTTTGGTTTCAATCTTCGACTCACGAGCAGGTTGGTCTGACGGACGATAGATGTCGTTAGGACCTACCCACGAGATGATACCTGCAACCAACACACCTTCGGGGAAACGCTTTGAGCCGAGTGTTTGGATAGTATGCTTTCTGTCATACACCCATTTCGAGGGCTCTTCGCCTGTAAGATAGTGAGTGGTAGAACGCTTGATCATGATGGTATCGCCAACTTTCCAATCACCGAAGTCATATTTCTTGTCGGCGTTCTTGTCGGGACCTGCGTTCTGCTGTCTCTTAGCGTTGCCGCGTCCGGCAGGCTCTGCAGAAGCAGAGCTGCCGTCGGGGCGAGTGATATCTTCGGGACCTACCCACGAGATGATCTCGCGGAGCAGGATACCGTTTTCAAAGCGCTTGGAGCCTATCTGCTGGATAGAGAAGGTTTTTCCATAAACCCATTCTGAAGGCTCTTCGCCGGTCAGATAGTGCTTTACGTCTTTTTTAATGACTACGCTATCGTTTACGTTCCAACTCTCAGCAAAAGCGAAAGAGGAACCTACGAGTGCTGCAACAAGTGCAAAAGTCTTAATAAGATTTGTTTTCATAATTTATTTCCTCCTTTATGCTGATTATTTTACAATATACTTGAGTGTGACTTGCTCGTCATTGCTCTCAACCGATACCATGTAGTAGCCTGAGTTAGGTTGTGCCTCGAATGTATGATTCTCGGTACCCTTAACCTCGAAGCGCTCTACAAAGTTACCCATCAGGTCATATACGTTGACGGTGTAGTCTTTCTCTGCGTCAAGACCGCTGAGCAGAATTGACTCTTGCGGGCGAACCATGCTCGGTGCAAGTTGCGGAGCAGAAGCAGGAGCAGAAGCTACAGTAATGATGGTGGTCTGAAGTTCAATCTCGCAAGGTTGAGCTGTGGTAGCAGCAATCTCGATCTTAGCATAGTACTGACCGGTGAGTTGCTTACCTTCGGTGTAGTACCAGCCGCCCTGCTTAACGAGAACGTCTTGGTTAGCAGTACCCACTTCCTCGGGATGAGCGATATCGTCGTTGCCAACAACCTTATACCAGTCAATCATATCCTCGGTAATAGCGAAGCCTTCCTCTGCTTCAAGTGACTTCTGGTCAACCATGAGGATCCAGCCGTTGTAACGGCTAACAGCGGTATAGGTCTTGTAAGCGTTCTTGAGCGAAGACGATGAACGTTTCTGAACATCGAGAGTGAGTTCCACTGTCTCAACGTCGCACTCGGTGGTAACGATGAAGCGAACCTTCACATTCGACCAAGCGGCCTCGACGTTAACGGTAGCAGCGTCAGCCCAATTGCCTTCAGCCTCGGTCTCCCAAGCGATGCTCTTCAGCGGAGCTGCAAGAGGATCAGCCTTAGCGGCAGCATCGAGCTGCTTGCGGAGTTCAGCCTCAGCGTCAGCCACGTCAACAACCTCACCGCAGACTGCTATAGGCAGCGGATCGATAGTTGCGGGAACAGCGAGCTTATTGTAAACATAATAGTTGTAGGTGTAGATAGAGTCAGCATTTCTGCCGCTTGAGTGAACGAACGGAACTACATACTCACGTCCGATAACAGAAGCGGTGATAGTCTCCGACTCACCGTAGAACGAAACGGTGCTACCTGCGCAAACAGTGTCGGTCAGTTCGATGGTCTCTACTATGCAGTCGTCAGCAACGTCGATAGTCAGTTCATCACCTTCAACGAGCTTGTCGCAGTCGGTGGTAGCGATATACTTGAGTACGATTTGCTTCTGAGAGGTCGGGAAGAGTTGTCCGTCAGCGAGGTCAACGAAAGCGTCGTTCTCGTCTTTGAACTGCCACTTGATTTCCTTAACACCTGCCTTGCCGCTCTGAGTGAGGTCAGCAAGAACTTGTGCGTCAGCTGCAGCGTGATCAACGAAGCTACCGCAAGATGCTGTAGGCAGAGCGGTAACTGCTACCTTGTCAGGTGAGAGCAGCGGAGTATAGTTATATGTGGTAACTTCCTTACCAAGCTCAACGCCATCGGTGATAACGATATCTATGGTATCGCTAACAGGTATGTAGTTAGCGTCAACGGTCCAAGTGCGGTTGTTCTTATCAGTGAACTGGAAGCCTTCGCATACTTCTTCTGCTACGGTCTTATTCTGATAGGTGCACTTAGCAAGCTTAACTAAGATAGTGTCAGCGAGGACATCATCGCAAGGACTGAGTTTGGCTTCGTAGCGGATTACTATCTCGGCGCTGTCAACACTATAAGGAGTGGTCGGCAGAGCGAAGAAACCTGCGCCTTCGAAGTTGTAGTACTGAATCTCAACAGACTCAACAGTGATGAGCTTAGGATCGATAGCTGCATTGATCAAGCCTTCGATTTCTGTCTTCTGTGCTGAGAGGTCAAGAACGGTACCTGCCTTGAGGGTCTGCTCGTCAACTATTTGGTTGGTCAGGTCTTCAAACTGTGGAGCAGCGGGAGCCTTACGAACCTTGATTTCATAGAAGAAGAGCGAGTCTGCAAGCTGAGTGTTGTCGTACTCGTATTCCAGAGAGTCGCGAACTGCATCGTGGATGGTAGTATCGTTATATACGAGGAACTGGTCATCGGCGATACCATTGTGTCCCTTAACGGTGTAGAGTGAACCTGCACAAACGGTGTCTTTAATAACAACATTCTCTTTGTGACGAGGCAGCGGGTCGATAAGCTCTGCACGGATGCGGGTGTTCTTATCTGACTTGAACTTGATGTAGAGATAGCTTTGGTTGTACTTCTCGATGAACGAGTGAGTTATCTCTTTATCTTTCTGTGCGATATTGAAGCTATACTTCTGAGTTCCGGGAACCATGCGAGCTTCCTCGTCAGTTGTAGTCTCCGAGGGGCACTGAGCATAGAAGTCAGCCTCTACGTTAACTGTCTCGAGAGGATCGGTGAGGTTCTCGATGATGAGGCGCATATCACGCTTTTGCTCATCATTGATAACCGGAGTGAGGTCAACATAATACCAGAAAGTAGAATCTGCGGGGTGACGGTTGCCGTTCTCCCAATCGAAGATGATGGGGTTGCCGCAATTGGTGCCACGCGGGTCGAATACTTCTACGCGGAACTTGAACTCCTTGTCGGCTTCAACGAGGATCCAAGCGGTGTCAGCTGACATGTTTTCAACGATGCTGCGAGCAGCTTCGCGCTGATATACAGCGTTAGCGTCGAGAGTACGTGAGCGAGATACCATCTGCTCTTTTACTTCGCACTCGTAAGAAACAGAGGCTTTCAGCTTGATCTCTGAGTTCTCGAGGTTGGTAACTATCAGACGAAGGTCGCCATAGGTATTCTTACGGATGTCAGCAAGGTCAACGAAGTACCACTGTGAAGCTACTGACTGAGGTATGTCAACATTGAGTTCTACGGGCAGAGCGTCTTTGCAAGCAGTGATAGGCTCGATAGCGGGAACGCTGTGGGTAGTAGCGAAGATGTGGACAGCCTGAACAGAGGTCAGACGGATGAAGATGTGGTCAACAGCCATGCCGGTGAACATATCGCGTCCGAGGTCTTTCTGCTTAGTGTCGTTAGCCTTGAGGTCGTGTGAGTACTTGGCAAACGGCTCAGCGTCGTTGCATGAGAAGAAGAGCTCAGCCTGAACAGCACCTGAGAATCCGTCGGTATTGGTGATGCCGATAGTAGCGCCGATGTTAGGCTGTTTCTTGATATATGAGAGGTCAACGTCATACCAAACGGTCTTGCCTGCCTCTTGGTCGTTACCATTCTCCCAGTCGAAGTCTGCTGCGTGAGCGCAATCCTGACCGAGGTCGGGGTTAACGAATACGATGTCGAAGTGGATGTTCTTGTCGGTTACGATACCGAAGTAGAGTGAGTCAACCTCGCCTACAGTAGTATAAGACAGATCGGAAGAGCACACGTCTGAACTCC
>CAMHGK010000088.1 GCA_946184695.1 uncultured Bacteroidales bacterium
AATCTGTCATGCTTCATAATATATAGTACAAAAATCGAGTTTCATCGTTTTATTGATTAGGGGTGTAAGATAAATAGTGCAACAAACATTCTAATTCAGTATTTATATCAGAATAGCATGAGTCTCAATTTTGTGAAAGAGCAACCTTTTTCGTTAGTCGAAGCAATGACGAAAGAGGAAAATCTGTATGATCTGACCATGAGGAATGATAACCACATAAGCCGTATGTGTTCAGCACTCGAAAACCTTCTGCAATGATAACTGACTCAAAGATATCATACGGCACCGTTTCATGCCACTCTTGTATAACATTCTTATCGCTTTCATCGGAACATTGTTTAATATCGAGACGAAGAACTTTATTGTTCACCAACTTCATATCTATATACATTGACCCTGGTTCTTTTAACCAAGTGATATGATACTCATCGTCTGAATAAGAGTCTGATAAATCACCACATGCTTCTATCAGAGAATCTAATGGATTAGGTCCCAAATAACTGGCAACGAATTTGATGACATTGCCATTGATAATCATCTCAATATCGCACCAACCAACAGCGATTTCCTTTACGCAAAATTTAAAAACTGTGTTGCTCATAAATTTTTAATATTATCAGGTTTCAAGAACATGACCTAATCTAAAGGCATTGAATCAAACCAAAATGCTATCTTTCGGATGCAAAAATACTATTTCCCTATGAGACTACTAAAAAGTTTGTAACGTTGTTTTGCAAAAACCTCCGATTAGTAGGTAAGGATGGAGGGTAACAAACCTAGTCAATAACCTACTAACCGGAGGCGCAATGTCTTTGATAATAGAACAGACACTATCAAACCCTATAGGGGAAGCGGAATGACATAGCTACTCCACAAAACATTGCTTTTCCACCAACAGCAAAGGACTCTCGCTGAGGTGGGGAAATCAATAAAAGTGCTTCGGCTTATGGATTACCATATCGAGGTTGGCTTTTATTGATATGTTAAACCAAAATTTGTCACTACCGAAAACTACTCGGGCGAGATGAATCTTCCTTGGGCACCATCTATGGACGGCATTTCCACAATCATTCCTGCTGTAAAGCAGACGGCAGCAGCCGATTTTCTGCTCTTGATGGTGAAAAAAATGTTAGAAGGGACTGTTGGAGACGACCGAAATCCTCTCCTCCAAACATCTAACAATCCTCATTCATTAATGTCAAAACAAACGATTCCTTGCAACCGCTACATAGAGCAAGGTTGTGACCCTACACGCTAAAAATGCCACTGTCGTTGCAAGATGGCTCAAACCGCAACATGAAACATGGTCGCGACCCATAATTCCAATAAAGCCGCAGGCGTTTGAGCTGAATCGTGTAGTTTTTAAGCCAATAAATACCTCAACACGGCATCCCAGTCGGGAAAACGCTCGCTGCCGAAAGCAATCACTTCGCCATCAAACTTATCGGCCCCGCACTTATGTGGTCGGTCGTCTATGAGGTAATCGCCACGATTGAGATTCTTATGGTGCGAGAGAATGAGACGCTTATATGCCACATCACCTAAGTATCGCTTTACCCAAGCGAATTTATCGCTTGCTGCGGTGGGGTTACTCCACGGCGAAGTGCTGAGAATTTAGCAATCGTATTTCTCGCATAACGCACGATAGGCGTCTATCGCCCCGGGCAGTGGTTTCATGTGTGCAAACAAATGCGGCACCTCGTCAATGCGACCGTCATATTCAGATGTGATAACATCTTTCATGGCATCAATGCCACTCTGAAAATCCACAAGGACATTATCCATATCCACATAAACTATTTTCTTTTCCATTTTTCTAATTCATTTTTTACTTTTGTTTGAAAATCTTTATCATACTTATACAACATTCCATCTCTATATGTGAATCTACTATTTGGTAAACACATTGTTAGAATTTTATTTGCTGCAATACAGATATTTTCTACACTAATGCTTTTAGGCAACTCTTTATATTTTTTTAAATATGGTTCTAAATAACGTTCAGAAGTTGTTCTTATACCCAATCTATCACATACAATTCTTGCCACAGCTTCAGCTTCAAATTCCATAATATCTTCATCTAACCTTCTTTCTTTCCATGCATCTTTCCATTCTTTAGGACAGGAAAGATGGTAACAGAATAAGTGACCAAGTTCATGCGCAATACTTGCTAACAGCTCACCGTTTCTTAAGTTTTCGTTAGTTCTAATTAAAAATTTCGCATTTGCTTTTAATGGTCTGACTTTATTATTTATGCGCACAAAAATCTCTTTTGGTTTGCCTTCTGGTTCGTCTTTTTCTTCAGACTTTCCTATATCTGCACAATAATCAACACCTGCATTCAAGTGAGGATCTAATGCAACTCCGTGGCATTGCATAAGGTTGACAAGCTTTTGCACTAAATTCGGGTCTGATTGACCATAAACTCTAAATGGTCTCTCTACCTGATCGATGATATATTCATTTGAGAGTGAGTGCAATGAATCCAACTTCGGGGTATATGTATTTTGAATCTCAAAGACAAAGTCAACAGGTCCAAATGGAACCAATATGACCAATGGCCTGGCATTCTTTCTGACTTTACGATTATATTTTTTCCATTCCCTCGGCGTCAGTACAAATCGTGCATGGGGCATTTGAAGTTGCACCAGCATCGCATTGTAAGGCGCCAATGTTTTAAACTGCGCACAGAATTTGAGTAATTCACGGAATCTATCACTTCTGCGATATTCTATTACTTCCGTAAAAAGTACATCCAACTTATTTTTTGTTTCCTCAATTGTCATAATGCTGGTTATGTTAATTTTTGACGCAAAAGTACTACACGCGTATGTAACCACAAAAAGTTTGTAACGTTATTACGCAGAGTGCCGGCGCAAGTTGTCCGGCATATAGACTAATGAGCGGTCCAATTTAATCTTGTGTGGAAGACCCCGGTTAACTTCTATCTCGTAATACGCACGAAGATCATCATTGGGTATAGCTTCATAAATAGCTGCATTACACTGCGATTTCTTCACATCTAAAGCATTTCTATTGCAAACATCCAATAGTTTATCTATAGACTCCTTTAGTTTCTCTTTATCAGAGCGATTAGTTACGCACAAGTAGATATGTTCATATTCAACTTTGTAGTCAGTAATCTCCTTCATTCGTATTCCTTCGGGATGGTTTAGGAAAAGTATATACAACGCTTTCACCTGAGCCGTCAGACGGATTTCACGTTTATAATCAGGAAGCAAAACCTGATAGGTATTAGGCGTGATTGTCAATCGGCTCGGCTCAGTATATGGCAGCGGTACTACCCGAATGGAAAATTGAATATCGTCATCATGCCCACGAGATATGGAGAAGTGAATTTTGTCATCATCGTACGGAGAAAGAATAGTCTGCTTAAGATGGTGTTCTTGATAATGGCCTGTATCTAATATCTCATCCAGCATCTGTTGCAATGTGGTGAAATATTTAGATACAACAGTTTCTACGAGGTCAGGGAGTTTTATGTCAAGACTTGCTGCAAGAAAAGCAGAAATACCATCCGTAGTGCCTTCACACGGTAGCACGGCACTATACAATGTAGGCTTCTTCTTCTGAGGAAACAAGTCGTTTTCCGCAGTCAGACAAATGATTTTACATGTTAGCCAGTTCTGTTTATTCTTGTTTATTTGCGAACATATAAAATCAAGATGACGCATCATATATTCGTTTGCGTCAGGTGTTTCAGTTCCCGCTACATAATAAACCGTTCCGTAATCTAAATCACGGTATCTTTCTTCCGTGAAGAATTCTATTGATTTTCTAAAACTCTGCATAGTAGTGTGTGAATTACTATATTATCGTTAGTTCTTTATCAGCCAATCAACGGCACTTACCACGCGGATTTTCTTTCCGTCATGCTCGACCGTGCCCGTCTCCCCATATATCACTATAAGTGTCAGATTATCATAATGCGTTAGAGCCGAACCGCGAGTCAGTCCTTCTATTTCGCGTTTGTATAACTTATCCGATGGGCTGCTGAAATCGTATGTTACTTGTATCAACTCTTTTACATGACTTCGTTCTACTACAACAAAATCAACCTCAAACTCTTTATTTTTACGCAGATAATATACTTGCTGGTAGTCGCTATTAATACGACAAGCAATCTCTAATGCGACTACGTTTTCAATTCTTAGTCCATAACTCTCAGTGAGCAACGCTTGGTCATGTTCGTCAATAAAAGCAGGGTCAATCGCGTATGCTTTACGAGCCATCGTCTTCTCTTTGCTTTTGAGAGAGAATTTAGGCAGTTATCTTGCAAGAAAAATCATTCTAAACTGCATAAAATAGCAGTTTTCGTAGTATCATAACTGCATAAAATACAGCAATAAATCCTTCCTGAACTGCACAAAAGTTGAGATTTTTGAGTTAGCTCAGGATTCGATTCACTATATTTGAGTTTCGGATTATACGCCCCTTATTCGTTCTTGTTTAAGATGATTAACGCGCCGATTACTCCGGGAATCCAGCCGCACAGGGTAAGAAGAAAGACAATCAGTACCGACCCGCATCCACGGTCAATCACCGCCAACGGCGGAAAGATTATGGCTAATATAACTTGAAGACAGGACATAAGCCTATGATATTTATTATACTATATGAATCAAAGAGCAACAAAAGCCGTACCTAATCTCCGCATATTTGCGGCGAATAAGTTGTTTTTTCTCCGCATTACTCCCGGTTCCGTTTTGGTGCAAAGCGCTTATTTTCGCATATTGGGGTAGATATAGTCAAGCAAGGCGTCGAAGTTCGACTGAAACGAGAAACTGTCGCGCAGCGTGGGGTAGTTCTCCTTGTCAAGACAATATGCGTAGGCGTATTTGAGGAACTCCAACCGTCTGTCGTCGAACGAGAACACCGTTGCCATCTGTGCCATGTCCGCCGTGCAGAAATAGCCGATGGTGACGCATAGTTTGGCTATCTCCAGTTTCTTGTCGTCAAACGACTGTCCGCTGAGCGCGTCCATCACCACCTGCATCTGTTCTGGCGTTGCACACTCGTAATAACGCTGTTCCATCGGCGGACGGCGGTGCGAGTCGCCATGTCCGTGCCGGTCGTTATGATGCCCACGCGGTCCCTGAGGTCCCTGAGCCATTGCTCCTGCCGCCACTATCACGACGGCAAAAAGAAAAAATAGTCGTTTCATGTGATTAACTTGTTTGAATAGTTGGTGATTACAAAATCTGCTCCGTATGGTTCTTGGTATCCACTTTCTCAATAACGCGCTCCAATGTGCCGTCGGCATTGAAAATGAAGGTCTTGCGCAGCGTTCCCATCACCGTCTTTCCGTACATCTTTTTCTCGCCGTAAGCACCGAGAGCTTGTAACAGTTCGGTCGAAGGGTCGCTCAAAAGAGGGAATGGCAGCTCATATTTGGCAATGAAACGCAGATGCGAAGCCGGCGAGTCCTTGCTTATGCCATAGACTTGATAACCGCGCGCGAGGAACGAATGGTAGTTATCGCGCAGGTTACAAGCCTCTGCCGTACACCCGGGCGTTGAGTCTTTGGGATAAACGTAAAGCACTGTCGGCTTGCCGATTAGGTCTTTATCCGTCACAACCTCACTGTCTTGATTGAGCACGCTAAACTGCGGCATTCTGTCTCCTATTTGTAAACTCATAGTTTTATAGTTTGATATGTTTAATATGTTTAATCAAAAGTACTTATATCATTTATAATACATCCTGATATTCGTCTGTACGTGTCAGCACAGCTTTGGCATAGGAGCAGACGGGCATGATTTTCCTACCCTCTTTGCGGGCAAAATCCACTGCTGCCATCACCATCTGCCGCGCAATGCCTTGCCCCTTGTAGTCATCAAACACCTGCGTATGGTTAATCACCATTTGCTCTGTGGCAGGCTTGGCGCTTGCACCATCGGCTTTAATCGCATTGATGTCAGAACAACAGGTTTCATGCTCACTATTGCCTGCACTTACCACTTCACCCCGACTATTCCAGACTCCCTTAGAACCGCTCCGCTTGTAAGTCATCTCACCGACTTGCACATCGTTTTGCCATGCGGTGAATATCCCGCTTTCGGCGTTTTCAGTATGTCGTATTTCTGTTGTCATAATATTATGTGAGAATAACGATAACTAAGTAATAAAATATGAGTATTTAATACGATTTTATGCGATAAGTACTCATATATGAGTAGTCTCCTCTTTCTTGTGTGTCTCATAAAGAGATAGCATATTTTCAGGCATATACCGCTTGTAGTACCTCAGTGCTATCGTATTGTTGCATCCGGTTCCGTTGGCTTTATAATTAGTGCAGCCTAAGAATGGTTGCTTATTGGGGTCTGTTGACGTTTTAACTATCAGGTAGCCGTCTTTGCAGCATCCGCACTTTAATATGGTCATTATTCCGCCTCGCCTGTCATTGGTCATAAATCCGCACACCTCAGGCTCGTTCATACAAAGCCATAGTCGAGTGCGATACACTTTGTTATACTTATGCTGCATAGGATAACCACAGATGGGACAGTATTTGGTATTACTGAAATCTACATTTGTACTCTCGTCAAGCTGCCCATGCACCACCACATTTGGATAATCGTGCACCAATTCACGAACGAAAGGTGATGGTCGTTGCTGCGGTGTAACAATATATACCCTGTTCTTTGTCCTTGTCAGTGCGACATAGAACAGTCTGCGTTCTTCTGCAAATTCGATAGCATCATCTTCATGAACTACAAATTTCAGCACAGGATCGTCCTCTATTCTGGAGGGGAATCCGAATTTGGCATCCATTGCATTTATGATAATAACATTGTCATAGCCAAGACCTTTAGACTTGTGGACGGTCATATACTCATAGTCAAAATCACTAAAGGTTTTCGATACGACAGAACCCATTTTCTCATTATATATGAAGTCGGCAGACTTGCTCAAGTTTCTTGCATCAAATCCGTATCGTCCAAGTATCAAAATGGATGATTTAGGGTTTTCTTTGAAGATTTGCTTCATTATTCGTTCCACCGTTTCGCCGACTAAATAGAATTTTCCTCCTTTCCCTTCATATTGTTTCCTATCGACATTCTCAGTATAGGTCTCAATAATGACCGGATCCTTGATGTGTTTAGGTGAAATCAAGTCCTTTGTTATTTGAGCGGTATTTCGCTGGACAAAGTTTCCTGCTATATCAATTATCTCCTGCGCATTACGATAAGTATTAACTATTTTCAGCAAGGTACCATAACCGAAAGTCTCCTTAAAATTGGTGAACAGAGACACATCCGAACCCGAAAATGCATATATCGATTGCCAATCATCTCCCACTGCAACAATCTTTGCATCACACAGTTTGCTCAGTTCTTTGGTTAGGTTGAACCGCTGACGTGAGATGTCTTGATACTCATCTACGATGACATATTTGAATTCTAATTTATCACCACGCAGTTGTTCGTCGCGAATAATTCTCGCTGACTCATTGATCATATCCTCAAAGTCGATTGCATTCTCTTCCTTAAGACGTTTTACATACTCAAGGTAACATTGTTCACAGATAGTCAGGAAGAGTTTGCTACGCTCGTTGATAGTGCTATTTCTAAACCGTTGAAAGTCATCCAACACCCTGCCATCAGTCTTGAAATTCTGAATAAAAGTGCTTATAAGATACGTCAGGCGTGAGATATACTTATTCTCTTCGGTACTTACGATTCGTTGAAAAACCTCCTGTGAAGATAGAGGCTGCAAAACAAATCCATGTGCAACTAATTGTTGTTCGAGATGTGACAGCAAAGACTCGCCATCATTATATTGCGAAAAGGTATATATCAACTCTGTCTTATGTTGCCTGTGTAGAGCGACTTTGTCGTTAACAGCCTTTTTGTATTTCTCTAACTGTTCTTTGCTATACCGCGAGTTATTCCCGCTTTCGGTAATCCCGAAATGCTCAATGTATGCCACCTTATCGCCTTGTGTAATAGTGAAATCAGGTGTATATACTTTCATTGAGCCTTGAATATTATATGGATACGGTTTCTCATATTCATATTCTATTCTGTTCATGAATAGAAAGTTGGCGATTTTCACTTCTTCTGCCGAGCGTAGTTTTTCGTAATTGATAGTGCGGTGGTTAGTTTCACGTTCTGACACCACATCTGTGGAATATTCTTGAATATTTCCTTTTAGAGTTGAGAAATCTGCCTTAGTCAGATAATTGAAGAAGGTACGCAGATCATCGCCTTCGTATGGAGAGTCAAAGTAACTGCCAAAGAAAAGAATCAGTTTGTCAACCAATTCAGGATATTGTAGAATAGAACTTTTCAGATAGTTATTGACAACCCCATACCGAAACCCTTCGGTCTTTATTGCTGTCAAATCGTTATCTTGTCGTTTGAGGATAGCATAACCTGTTTTGTGAAAAGTAGTAATCGGACAAGGTATGTTCAGCTGCTTGTTTATCTTCTCCCGTAGTTCGCCAACGGCCTTGTTCGTAAACGAAATGACTAAAATCTCATCGGGTTTAATATCCTGTTTCTCTACCAAATATTTCACTTTTGCGGCAACCGTTGTGGTCTTTCCCGCTCCGGCACCGGCAACAACTAACATATAATCATCATCCGAGAGTACAACCTTCCGCTGTTCTACATCAAGTCTGATTTTCGGATCTACAGCGTGCAAGATTGAATCAAGATACGACCTCTCTTTTTTCAGATGGATGTTCACGTACTCCTCATTATGCTTTGCCATAAGTTGCGACTCACCGGTCAAGTCTTGATAATGTTCTGTAAATATGTTGACTAAATCAAGTGGTATTCGGTTGTTTTCGCAGAAATAATGCAATGTGTTTGTCCGTCGAAGTTCTTCGATGGTACGATAAATACTTTGGTGTTTGTCGCAAAGATATTGATACTCTTTTCTGGACTTGAAGTCGTCCTCATGTAGAAAGAAATCCAAATCCTTTTCAAAAGCCAATATAGCCCGATGTTCCTCACAAGTCGGTTGCAACTCCTGAGATTTCCGAAACAAAGATAATATCTTATCAAATAATGCCATTTATTGAAATCTTCAAAAGATTATTTTAGATGTTCTAATACTAACCGCAGATAGTGATATGGCACGGATTCGTCCATTGCTTCATAAAACTCTTTCATTGATGTGAAATCAGGGTTGTTGGTTTGTGTTTCATGGATTTTGTTTATTATATCCTGCGATACCAAATTTTGAATGGATATTTGCCCTTGTTCAACATATCGAGTCAAATGATTAAATATTGTGCCAAGTGTTAAGCCGCGTATTTCGGCTATCTGTTCAGGTGTTTTTCCATCCTTATATAGTTGGAATGTCAATTCGTATGTCAATGCTTTAGGTTCTTTTT
>CAMHGK010000089.1 GCA_946184695.1 uncultured Bacteroidales bacterium
ATGGACACTTTTATTCTGCTTTCTATTTTATCTTGGCATCTTGCTGACTTTCATTTAGTCACAATGCCCGCATTGCTCCTTCCTTCAAGTCATCAATCTGCTTAAGATAAAATTAGAAATCAAAATAAAGCAATTTTTAGAAGTGCCCTTAAATGCTTTGCATGTTTTTGGGGTTCAGCAACTGTTTTCCTTCCTCTGTATAACAATATTCTATCCTGTCTTTGAAATACTCCTCCACTTTTCCTCTTACAATCTTCATCGTTGAGTTGACCAGATGGTTCTGCTCGGTAAAGGCCTCAGGCAGTACGGCGATTGCTGAGGGTAACCAGCGCTCAGGGAACATACCCTCATGCAGTCCGCCCTTGCGGTATTCGTTGACTTCCGCCTGCAGTTTTTCGAGCATGAGTTGCTTGCCCTTGTCGGTTTGCGGGTCGACTCCTGCCTTCTTGGCATACTCGCGCAGGTTATCTTTATTGGGTACGACGAGCAGTATGGTATATGGGTTCTGGTTGTTGTGCAGAACGACCTGGTCGATATATTTCGAGCCGTCGGTGAGCGAGTCCTCGAAGCCTTCCGGCGAGTATTTCTCGCCATCTGATGATATGAGCAGCGACTTGAAGCGCCCCGTCACGTAGAGGTAGTCGGGGTGCTCGGCAGTGATGTAGCCCATGTCGCCCGTGTGCAGCCATCCGTCAACTATGGTCTCTTGTGTTGACTTCGGGTTTTTCCAATAGCCTGCCATCACGTTCTCGCCTTTAATAACTATCTCGCCTCTTGTGCCATAGGGTACTGTATTGCCGTCGGAATCGCATATCTTGATATCCAATGGCTGAACCACTCTGCCTGACGAGCCGAAGATGGCATGTCCGGGTGCATTGGCGCAGATGATGGGCGTTGCTTCACTCAGACCATAACCCTGAAACATAGGTATTCCGATGGCATTATAATAGCGCTGGAGCTGAATGTCGAGCAGTGCTCCACCACCTACGAAGAACTTCATCCTGCCGCCAAGTCCGGCTCTTACGTTTTTGAATATCAGTTTGTCGAATAGCGCTATGAGCGGGCGTTTCCATGCCTGAAGCAAGCCGCCTGCGTTCCAGTATTCTTTGTAGTAGCCGATAGAAAGTTTCAGGGCGAAGTTGTATAGGCTCTCCACTATTTTCCCTTTCTGGCGGACGCCGTTTTCTATGTTGCTCTTGAAGTTGCGGGCGAGTGCAGGCACAGAAAGCATCACGTGCGGGCGGACTTCGCGTATCGCCACGGGTATGTTGCGAAGCGTGGCAAGCGGGGTCTTGCCTACCGGCACGGTGGCTATGCTGCCTCCGTACGACATCATCGTATAGAAACCCGCTACGTGTGCAAAGCAGTGGTCGAGCGGCAAGATGATGAGCATCACATTGTCGATATCTATTCCGATAACCGAGTGTGCCTGCTCCACGTTGGCGGTGTAGTTGCGGTGGGTAAGCAGAATACCCTTTGGGTCGGCGGTGGTGCCTGAGGTGTATGAGATATTGGCATAGTCGTCAGGACCTACTGACTTCCAGCGTTTTTCAAACTCATCGGCATGCTCGCTCAGGAACGTCTCTCCCATCTTCAATATCTCGCTCATAGTTATCTCCGACGGCTGCAAGTCGTCAATATCGTCGAAGACAATCACCTTTTCCACAAGCGGCAGTTGGCTGATTATCTTGCGAATCTTAGGCAACTGCTGTTTGGAGGTCATCACGTAGCGCGAATCGGAATGAATAATGCGGAACAGAAGGTCGTTGCTCTCTTCAAGTTTTATAGACAGCGGCACATTGACGCCTCCGGCATAAAGTATTCCAAGTTCGCCCAGCACCCACATATTCCTGCCCTCTGAAATCAGCGCCACTTTATCACCCTTATTCAGCCCCAATTGCATAAGACCGGCACCTATGATATGGGCGGTCTGGCGTGTCTGGGCAAATGTTGTGGCACCCCATTGGTCGCCCACCTTCTCACGAAGAAATACATGAGACGAAAACTCATGAGTGTACTTCTCTACAAAGTCAAGTATGGTAATTCTCTCTGTCATTGATACAATTATGAGTGTTATTAATTTTCTGCAAAAGTAGGCAAATTTTCTGACTCTGACAAATAAATCGACCGCAATGGCAACTTTCAGCAGTGTATTTCATATTATTGTATTGCGTGTTTGGCAAAAAAGAATTACCTTTGCAGGTTGAAAAAATACCCGGATGAACAAAAACGCATTTTTCTATATATCAGTGCTGATAGGTATTGCGCTTGTGTTTGGCGCTTGCCATCGCGTCAAACCGCAGTCGCCTTCTAACCGCCGCCAAGCTAAGGACAGCATAGATATAGCCGTTCTTGAGCTCAATCGTCAGCTTGCTATCTCTGCCGACCGGCAACTCACCGAAATGCAAAAAGCCAACCCTCAGGACTATGCGCTCCATGAGTTCGGCTTCTGGTTTCGCAAACGCGTCGCTACAAATGCCGACTACTATAAGACCCACGACAAAGTAAATGTGCACGTTACCGTGTTTACGTTAGACAGCGTTCAGGTAGCTGACCTGCAAGAGGAAGTGGTGGTGGGCGGACAGAATGAACTGAGATGTCTCAACTTGGTACTGCCAATGATGGGCGCGGGCGAGACAATAGAAGTGCTGGCACCATGGTATCAGGCCTATGGACCGCAAGGCAACGATTTCGCAGAACCGTACGAGAATCTCCGGCTCATCATCCAAACCGACCCTCAGCCCGAGGAACTGACCGACCCTGCGGCTGCCGCTCCCGTGAACTGCGGTTCCGACGAACAAGCATCCGATAATCAGTAATTTAATTTTGTTGGATATGAAAAAGAAGATAGATATGAAAAAGATTGCATTTTTTATACTTGCTGTTGTCGCATTGGCAAATCTGTCGAGTTGCAAGCAGAATAGCTATGCCCAGCAACTAAAGGACGAGAAGAAACTTATAGCCGACTTTATCGAGCGCGAGCATATCAATGTCATCTACGAGGAGCCTGCCGATGGCGTTTGGGGTGAGAAAGACTATCTCGACCTGAAAAGCGAGGGCTACGATAACCTCTATTTCCACCTCGTTTCCGTCGGCGACACGCTAACGCCTCCTATCATTAAGGGCGATAAGGTGGTGCTGCGCTATCGCCGCTATACTCTTGACGTCAATCCTGATACCGTCAGCTATTGGACCACTGCACAAACCGGTTACCCGAGAGAGTTTACCTACATGACCGACTTCACAAAAGCGTGTGCCGGTTGGCACTACGCCATCAAACACATGCGGTACACCGATTCCGAAGCTAAGATTATCAATCCCAGCAAACTCGGCTTTAGCGATGCCGAACAAGCTACCGTCACGCCTTACGGCTACGACCTGAAGATAAAAATCAAACGATATTAAAATGGTGAATTTCTAAATGGTGAATTTCTAAATGGTGAATTTCTAAATGGTGGATTTCTAAATGGTGAATTTCTCAATGGTGAATTTCTCAATGGTGAATTTCTCAATGGTGAATATTAAAATCGTAAATGTTAAAATAGTAAATCATCATGTCACTCGTTAAATCTATTTCCGGCATACGCGGTACTATTGGCGGACGCGTAGGAGAGGGACTCAATCCCGTTGATATAGTTCGTTTTACCGCTGCCTACGCCACACAGCGCCGTGCAGCCTTGCCCGACAACAATACCTTGGTCGTAGGTCTCGACGCACGACTCTCAGGCGCTATGGTGGAGTCGCTCGTTTGCAGTACATTGGTAGGCATGGGCTACGATGTCGTCAACATCGGACTTGCCACCACACCCACAACCGAACTGGCTGTCACCGGCGAGCATGCCGCGGGAGGCATCATCATCACTGCTTCGCATAACCCAAAGCAGTGGAATGCCCTTAAGTTGCTAAATCAGGATGGTGAGTTTCTGACAGATAAAGAAGGAAAACAGGTGCTGCAGATAGCCCAGCAGCAGGATTTCTGCTTTGCTGAGGTTGACCGCTTAGGCACTCTTAAGCATAAAGACTACCTCCAATATCATATCGACAACGTACTTGCATTGGACCTTGTTGACCGTAAAGCTATTGCTGAGGCGGATTTCCGGGTAGTCATCGACTGCGTTAATTCCGTTGGCGGCATAGCCATTCCCGCACTGCTCAAGGCACTCGGAGTAAGGCATGTCACTTGCCTTAATTGTGAACCCACAGGCCATTTCGCACACAACCCCGAACCTATTCCCGCCAACCTCACGCAGATAAGCGATTGCCTTCGCCAAGGTGGGGCTGATGTGGGATTTGTGGTGGATCCTGACGTCGATCGACTTGCTATAGTCTGCGAGAACGGAGATATGTTCGTCGAGGAATATACACTCGTCAGTGTAGCCGACTATGTCCTCTCGCATACCCCGGGAAGCACCGTCAGCAACCTCTCCTCATCCCGCGCACTCGCCGATGTGACCCGGGCCCATGGTTGCAGCTACTCGGCTGCCGCCGTCGGTGAGGTCAACGTGGTGACCGAGATGAAGCGTGTAGGTGCCGTCATTGGTGGTGAGGGCAACGGTGGTGTTATATATCCTGCTTCGCATTACGGGCGAGACGCACTTGTGGGTATCGGACTCTTCCTCAGCCTGCTCGCACATAAGAAGATGAAGGTCTCTGAGCTCAAGCAGACCTACCCGCAATATCAGATATCTAAGAACCGCATCGACCTCAAACCCGAGATGGACGTTGATAAACTGCTCGCAGATGTTCAGCAAACATTCCGTAACGAGAAGATTGATACGCGCGACGGGGTTAAGATTGATTTCGCCGATGGCTGGGTACATTTGCGACGCTCCAATACCGAACCTATCATCAGAGTCTATTCCGAAGCCCATACCGCTGAGCGAGCCGACCAACTCGCACGACAAGTCATGCAGATAATCGAGAAATGATACTCTCACTTCCGGCAGCGTAGCTGCCTTACTTTTAAGTCACATTATCAATGGAAATACTAATAACCAACGACGACGGATATCTCTCTAAAGGTATAGCTGCCCTCGCACGGCAGATGCAGCAACTCGGACATGTCACTATTGTCGCTCCCGACGGACCACGGTCATGTATGTCGAACGCTATCACCATGACAAAACGAATGAGCTTCCGGCATATCGAGCATACCGACGGTCGTGACGTCTATATTACCAACGGCACACCCGCCGACTGCGTGAAGTTGGCTGCCAACCTGCTCTATAAGGACCGACTGCCCGATCTGCTCGTCAGCGGAATCAACCACGGTAGTAACGCCTCTGTCAACGTCATATATTCAGGTACCGTAGGTGCATGTCTGGTGGGCACCGAACACAACATGCCATCCATCGGGTTCTCACTTAATGACCATAGCGCCGATGCCGATTTCTCTGAGTTCGAGAAGTTTATCCTTCCTATCACTCGCGACTTGCTCAGCCGCGGATTCGAGCCTGAGATATGCTATAATGTCAACGCACCCGTGGGCAAGATTCTCGGATACCGTTTCGCGCGCCATGCGCATGCTCGCTGGATCAACGAGATTGCTGAGTTCGCAGATGAGGCAGGCGAACCGTACTACATGATGCAAGGCGAATTCGTCAACCTCGAACCTGAGGCTACCGACACCGACGAATATGTCATGGCTAACTCCATGATTGCCATCTGCCCTACCACCACCGACCTTACAGCCTACAACACACTCTCTAAGCTAAACGCTAAATAACTCGCAACGCTTCATAAAATAACTCGCACAGCTTCGATAAATAACTTGCAACGCTTCGATAAATATTGGTTGGGAATACTCCTCGGACTCCTTCTCCCTGCTCTCGTCTGCTATTTGTACGTCGAGCGCATGAACCTATGGTATGTGTTCCAAAACATCAATATGTGGCACACTTCTGTCACTACCAAACTGCTCACCGTCAGCATATTCCCTAATATGGCACTGCTGTTCCTGTTCTATACAACCGATACTTTCCGTCTTGCTAAGGGTGTGATGATAGGCGCACTGCCATACGTGTTAGCCGCCATCTGGTTCTCCACATAGAAAAATCAAAAGTCGCAAGCTATCCGCATGGTCTCCCCCGCCCTTTAAGGGAGGGGGTAGGGGGCGGGTTGATAATAACTCGAAAAGCTGTCAACAATCCAATGACCTATTTCGTCATAGCCGGCGAGGCATCAGGCGACCTTCATGCCTCCAAACTTATCGAGCATCTTCGTCTGCTCGATACCGATGCCGTGTTCTTCGGGCTCGGGGGCGACAAGATGCAGGCAGCAGGCTGCAAACTCGTGCAGCACTACCGCGAAATGGCATATATGGGTGTGGTGGCAGTGATGAAAAACTTAGGCAAGATTCGTCGCAACCTGCAACTTACTCGTGAGGCACTCTTAGAGCTTAAACCCGATGTTCTCATACTCATCGACTATCCCACTTTCAATCTGCAAATAGCACGCTTCTGCAGCCAACATCTGCCGACGACGAAAATATATTATTATATTCCTCCTAAGGTCTGGGCGTGGAAGTCATGGCGTGTCAGGCAAATACGCCGATATGTTGACCACGTGTTCTGCATATTCCCCTTTGAACCCGAGTTCTATGCCCGCCATGCCTGTCAGGCAACCTATGTAGGTAATCCTACGGCAGCCGAGGTATCCGACTTCAGACTGTCAGCCCAGAACCCGAGCTTAAGCAGCACAACTGCCCCAAAAATGAAGCATATAGCTTTGCTCCCAGGCTCGCGGCGCGAGGAAATTCGCCATTGCCTGCCTGTGATGCTGGCAGCCGTGGCAAGGCTTGAGCAGTATGAGGTTGGTATTGCTGTGGCGCCGGCGGTGGAAAGGAGTCTGTATGAGCAGACTATTGCTCTGGCGCAAAAGAAATACCACCTGCCACCGATGAACTACCGCTTCACCACTGACACCTTTTTATTGCTCTCTGAAGCGTCGGCGGCAGTGGTCAACTCCGGTACCGCCACTCTCGAAGCGGCTCTGCTCGGCTGCCCGCAGGTGGCGGTATATCATTTGGCTTGCTCCCGACTATTAGAGGTTATCAGACCTCTGATATTCAGAATACGCTATTTTACTCTGCCCAATATATGTCTGGGCGAGCAGGTGATATGCGAACTGCTCGGCTACCATTTCACTCCCGAAGCCGTATGCGAACAACTCACTATCCTTCTGACAGACATCGACTATCGTCAGCGCATGCTCGCCAACTATAAAAAACTGCGGCACCGTCTTGGAACTAACGATGCCGCAGAAACGACTGCTGCGTTTATCTACTCGAAGAAGTAGCAACCATCAATAGGCTATGGCGAAAATGACGCGCTGCTTTGAGGGTTTGCCTGTCACCATGCACTTGCCTTCTTCGAAGATATGCTCTGAGTTGCGGGCGATGATGTTGTCTCTCGACGGGATACATCTGATGGTGGCTTTGGTCTCTGCTTTTATCTTCTCTTCTGTTTCAGGGGTTCCGTCCCAGTGACAAAGCAGGAAGCCGCCCTTCTTTATCTCTTGTTTGAATTCTTCGTACGAGTTGACCTCGCGCGTCTTGTCAAGGCGATAGTTAAGAGCCTTCTGATATACGTTCTTCTGTATCTGCTCGAGCAAAGCCGCAATATGCTCCTCTATACCTTCTATTGGCAGTGTCTGCTTGGTAAGAGTGTCGCGTCGGGCTATCTCTATGGTTCCGTTCTCAAGGTCGCGGCCGCCCATAGCGAGTCTGACAGGTACTCCGCGCAACTCGTAGTCGGCAAACTTAAAGCCGGGTGTCTGCTTTTCTGATGCATCTAATTTGACGCGTATGCCTGCCGCACGCAGACGGTCTGCAAGAGGTGTGAGAACGGCAAGCAGACGATCGAGGTCGTCCTGCTTCTTGAAGATAGGCACAATGACCACTTGTATCGGGGCAAGGTGCGGAGGCAGCACAAGGCCGTTATCATCAGAGTGAGTCATAATAAGTGCACCCATCAGGCGAGTCGATACGCCCCATGAGGTTGCCCATACATACTCGTATTTATTCTCTTTCGAGAGGAACTGCACATCAAACGACTTGGCGAAGTTCTGTCCGAGGAAGTGGCTCGTGCCGGCTTGCAGAGCCTTGCCGTCTTGCATCATTGCTTCTATGCAGTAGGTCTCAAGAGCTCCGGCAAAACGCTCATTGGGCGACTTGATACCTTTTACCACGGGCAGCGCCATCACGTTCTCTGCAAACTCTGCATATACTCCTAACATCTTCTCTGCCTCCTCTATCGCCTCCTCACGAGTGGCATGTGCCGTGTGACCTTCTTGCCACAGAAATTCAGCCGTCCTCAGAAACAGACGAGTACGCATCTCCCAGCGCATCACGTTGGCCCATTGGTTGCATAGTATAGGCAGATCGCGGTATGACGAAATCCAGTTCTTATAGGTTGACCAGATGATGGTCTCTGAGGTGGGGCGGATAATCATCTCCTCCTCGAGTTTGGAGTCGGGGTCAACTACGATACCCTTGCCGTTGGGGTCTTTCATCAGACGGTGATGAGTGACCACTGCCGATTCCTTTGCAAATCCCTCTATATGCTCCGCTTCGCGCGAGAAGAACGATTTGGGAATGAGCAGAGGAAAATATGCATTCTGATGACCCGTAGCCTTGAAGCGACTGTCAAGTTCGGCTTGTATCTTTTCCCAAATGGCATAACCGTAGGGCTTGATTACCATACAGCCGCGTACCGCCGATTGTTCTGCCAAGTCGGCTTTAACCACAAGTTCATTGTACCATTTGGAGTAATCTTCTGAGCGGGGGGTGAGTTTCTGAAAGTTTGCCATGTTAGCGTTAAGATTGATAATTTGTTAGTTATACTTTAAGGAGAACCTAAAAACAACGTGTCTTTAGTCTGCCCCTGATTATTTGCTATCTTAGCGGATAGGCAGAGCGAAGCTGCTCGAACTGCTCCGGACTGCGGCGCAACTGCTTGTCAACGGCTTCTATCCAAGTGAAAGTCTCAAGCGGCTGCAAAGGTAATACTTTTTCTGCAACCGCGAAAGAGGGAAGCCGAAAATAATGCGACAAAGCCGCAAGACACATGTTTGTCGCGTTGAGTTTACCCTGTCGGGTGTAACCTGCTATATGGAAAGTTCCGATTGCACTGC
>CAMHGK010000090.1 GCA_946184695.1 uncultured Bacteroidales bacterium
TTAACCTCAAATCAATAACCTTAGTGCTATTCCTGCTCTCAGCATCTTTGCAAGTGTGGGCTAATAAGACTTACAACAATGGTGATGTGCTCTATTATGATTTTACTGCTGTTTCTGGTGGAGTAAACTGGAGTGATCAAGATGGAGATTTGCGTTACGATGCAAGTGGCGGAGGCAAAATAATTACTTGTAATTTTACAAAATCTAAAACATTTACTAATGGTACTTGTTATGCAAAAACCGCTACTGGGGGATGGACTTGTTGGAATTGGACAGATCCCGGTACAGGAAAAAATTGTATAAAGGTATCATCTGATGGTAAAACTTTCTCTTGGACAACATATACTCCTGCCACTCCAACGACTACCACTTTCTATTTTGACAACTCAACAACAAATTGGAGCAGTGTGTATTTATACCTTTATTCGCAAAACTATTATGAAAGCAATGGTTCCGGTTCTCAAAGTAGCAAAGGTTGCTATGCAGAATGTTTGCAAATGTCGTTAGTAACGGGTTCAAGCAAAATTTATAAATATGAATATACAGGAAACGAACCAGCGTATGTTTGTTTCTTAAATGCGAGCCAAAGTAATTATGGTAATTTCTGGAACGGCACTGCCGGTACGGTAAGAGGTGCCTATAAACAATTTACAGATAACACAAAAACTCTTTATACACCTACTTCTACATACGAAACTAAAAACAATGTATATTATTATAATTCTGGAAGTTGGTCAACATATAATTCCAATCCATCTATTGTTTTTAGTAGTACTTCAAGCACCATCAATCTTGGTGGATCAGTAACATTGACCGCAAACTGTGCGAATGTGGCAACAGGTTCAACAGTTACTTTCTATAAAACCACTTCTTCTACTTCAACCACAGAATCTTCAGTACTTGGCACCAGTACCACAAATAGTAGTGGAGTAGCAACATACACATATATACCTACAACAAGAACCGCCACAACATATATTGGTGCAAAAGTCGGTACAACACCTGCCCGTACGGCAACCAACTACACACTCAAAATGAATGCTCCCGCTGCCACACTCACCGCAAGCACAAATCCTGTTACTGCCAATGCTAATACAACTCTCACTGTAGGATATAGTAATATAACAACCACCAATGCTACTATAAAATATAAAATAGAAGATGTTACATCAAGCACTATAATTTTAGCCAAAGGTACAACAAACTCAGCCACTAAGAGTTGGGCATCAGCCGGTACTTACACCGTGAAAGCAACTGTTTATGTAACAGTTACAGGCGGTTCAGAAGTATCTTATACAAAAGATTTGTCTATTACCGTAAGTGCCCCGACTCCAACTATTAGTTTCGCATCTACAAGTAGCACCATCAATCTTGGTGAATCGGTTACTCTAACCGCCAATTGTGCAAATGTGGCAACCGGTTCAACCGTTACTTTCTATAAAACCACTTCCTCTACTTCAACCACTGAAAGTGCGACACTTGGCACAGCCACTACTAACTCAAGCGGTGTTGCAACTTTCACATATACACCAAACGCATATCTTGCAACAACATATATTGTTGCCAAAGTTAGTACGGCAAATACTGCTACTAACTATACTCTTTCGATGCGTACGCCAACCGTATCGCTATCAGCAAGTCCGACAAGTAATATCGGTACGGGCGATGATGTAACCTTTACAGCGACAGCAAGTAATGTCGGTTCTGGCGCAACGGTTACTTATAACTTTAAGACTACAAGTGGTGGCACAGCAGTGCAAGCCACATCGTCTAATACATACACCACTTCGTGGGCAACAGCAGGTACGAAAACCATTTACATCACTATAACAGTTAAGGTAGGAAATGGTACAGCATACACATCTACACAAGCAAGTAAGTCCGTCACGGTGCAGAATAAAACCACTGTTTATTTTGACAACAGCATAACCGGTTGGAGTAAGGTATATCTATACCTATATTCGTCAAACTACTATGAAAGCAATGGTTCAGGCTCTCAAAGCGCCAAAGGCTGTTATGCAGAATGTCTGCAGATGTCATTAGTGGCGGGGTCAAGCACTATATATTCATATACTTATTTAGGTACAGTGCCCTCGTATGTATGTTTCTTGAATGCAAGTCAAAGCAACTACGGCAACTTCTGGGACGGAACTGCCGGCAATGTGCGTGGCGCATATAAGTCGTTCAGTGCATCCACACCGCTTTATATTCCGACGAGCACATACGAGACGAAGAATAATGTCTATTACTACAACTCAGGTTCATGGTCAGAATATCCGCCAACATCATATACCCTCACCGTCAATGTCAGTCCGTCGGGTGCGGGTTCTATAACTGCCCCCTCGGGTGGTACGGCTACGGTTACTAAATACAGCACTACCACTATCACGGCGACCAAGAACAATGGTTATACCTTCGTAAACTGGACAAAGACAGGTACTGCCACGATTGCAAATGCCAACAATCTGTCAACCACTGTTACTAATGTTCAGAGCGATGCTACCGTTACTGCCAACTTCACGCAAGACCAGTATACTGTTACATATAATGCTAATGGTGGTACGGGCACGCAGACTGATGCTTCTACTTATACATATGGCTCGACCGTAACCGTGAAATCGCAAGGCTCGGTTACTCGCACGGGCTATACCTTTGGCGGATGGAACACTAACTCAAGTGGTACAGGAACTAACTACACTGCAGGCTCCGGTACATTCAATATAACAGGTAACACTACCCTGTATGCTAAATGGACAGAAAACAAACACAATGTAACTATCTCATATAAGTGCGGTAGCACAACCATTAAAGCCAACACTACTCAAAACAATGTCAGCGAGGTGGTTGCCACAAGCGGTATTACTGCTGCATCAATCAATGGCTACACCTTCTCAAGTTGGACTGTAGGCAGTGGTGTTACCATAACCACCGGCACTACCTCATCGAGCACTATCAGCATCAAGACCAAAGCAAGCGGTAATTATACCCTTACTGCCAACTATACTCAGGACAACTATACCGTAACTGTTAACAGTGTTGGTGGCGAGATAAGCACACCTGCGGGTGGCAGTTACACTAACAAACACTATGGCGATGTGGTGACTATCACTGCCAACAATCCTGACGCTCTTACTTTTGTCGGTTGGACGGCTTCGCCTGCGGCTAATGCTACTATTGCCAATAGCAGTTTGCTCTCTACTACTGCCACTATCAAAGGTAATGTGACACTTACCGCTACTTTCCGTATGCCGATAACCATATATTTCAGCAACGAGCAGTGCTGGGATGAGGTGAAGATTCACGCTTGGGGTGCTGTGGGAGGAAGTGTTTCTTCCACTTTCCCCGGAAACGCTATGACGCAAAATTCCGATGGTTGGTGGACATATACCTTTGACAAGTCAATAACTCAAGTGAATTTCTTATTTGCTAACTCATCAGGTACAAATCAATCAAACGATTGCAGTAATGTAACCACTACTACTTATTATAAGATGAGCAGTACTACAGCCGGTCAGCGTGGTATTGAAACTACCACAAGCAGTTACGAGCCATCACGCTGTACGCCGGATGTTTATACTGTAGTTGGTGATGCGGCTTGGTTAGGTTCAAGCTGGGATACCGAGGACCCGCTGAACGAACTGACTTGGAGTTCGGCGAATAGTCGTTATGAGATTCGTAAAGTCAATGTCTCTTTACCAACAGGATCTAAATACTATCGTTTTGTAAAGAACCATTGCTATTTGGGCAGCGGCTGTGGTCAGTGGCCGGCAGAAGGACAAAGCAATGCCAACTACAACTTCACTTCAGCTAAGAGTTATGACCTCGTATTCTGGCTCAAGCCCGGTGGCGACTTCTCACACCCGGGATTAAACAACACATACGGAGTGGAGGTGTATGATGCTGCCACCTATTATATCAACCACCCGTGGGGCGATGGCAATGGCTCATGGACAAAGGTGCTGATGACTTACTCCGGTAGCGGCAACACTTATGTGGCAAGCGGTGTGTTCGGCGGCGCAGGTGCTGATATTTTCCGTGGAGATAGTAAAGTCAAATATTTTGCTAACAACAACTCAGAAATAAGTGGATATAATAATGTTACTGCAGGCGACAATGTCGTGTTCACCTACGATGCAAGTCTTAACACACTTTCCGTCGCGTGTCCCACTTGCGACCACACCACTAAATACTGGATTTGTGTACCCACTACATCCGGTAGCACTATGCCAGAGCAGCCGACTCTTATGACCTACAATCCGGATGACGGACTCTACTATACCGACCCTGAGACACAACCGTTCCTTTGGCCAAATAATGGTGCGAAAGTGAACGCCAACAACAACTGCTCTGACAACTGGATTGACCGCAACAATATTGTTAATTATGATAAGATGACCACGGGGCAGTTAGTACAATATATCTATGACCCTGACTTAAACCAGCTCACAGTGGTTGACGGGACATTGCCACAGATAACCCTTACCGCCACACAGGCAGTCAACGCCGAGGGCACACAGTCAGTCATCACTCTTACTACCACTTCGAGCAGACCTATTACCAATGCCACTTACACCTATACCAAACTGAGCGGACCCGACGGCACGCTTGCCGGTTCGACGACCAACTCAACCACCTTCACCACCACCAATGAAGGTACATACCGATTCCAAGTATCAGTGACAAGCGATCAGGGGTCATTCACAGCGACCTGCACCGTGAAAGTGAAATTCAAAATCATTGTTTATGCCAATGTTGCTGCGCCCAACTGGTCGGGTACGATAAACATGTACTATTGGGCTACGGGCGTAACGGCAGCCAACCACGCAATGACCTCTGTCGGCGGAAAATGGTATAAATATGAAGTTACCGGTGTGCCGGAATTCTCGTTCTTTGTCCGTCAAGGAACAAACAGTGGTAGTTTTCAGACCATTGACATTGGTCCTATTGATGATGATATATGTATAGTTGTATCAAGCAACATACAATCAGGAGGCTCGTCAAGGCTATATTCTGTCACCAACGACTGCGAGCTGTATATGCGTTTTGCCTCCACATACACCCAGTACAAGGGCGAACAGAATACAGGCGAATCGAAGACCGTATATAGCAACTACTTCAAGCGTGACGGAGATGAGGTTAGTTTCTATGTAGGCTCGACACCTAATGTCAAGTTCCAGACCTTCAACTCTACCAACAACACTTGGAACACGGGCACAGTCGTTTCTACAGGTGTTTCGGTTGGAGATGTGTATGCAGGTGAATATCTCTCGTCTGCAAGCAATAAACTCAAGAACTTTGCTGCCTACAAAGGTGAGTACTACATCCGCACCGACGGGGCAAACGGGGGATGGACCAACTATATAAATGAGAATCAGGCCTTCTTTGAGTTCTCACGCAACGACTATTTCCCCAATGAGTGGTACAACCACTATTGGTGCAAGTGGATAGGTGAAGGGACCAACGTAAAGGCATGTGTAGCAAACGAAATCAACCCGTCGCTTACTGACACTCTTGCGGATTTCTACCTTACACAGAGCACCAACATGCGTTTCGAGTACGACAACTCAACCAACTACGTAGGTCGTCAGTTCCTGAAAGGTTCGGGTGGCGACTTCCTGCGAATCTTTGCTTCGGACGACGATGCCGACAACTTCATTTACAAGACCGACGACACCGAGACACGTATCAAGAAGGCTAATGCCGTTACCTTGAGCGATAAGTCAGACTGGGTATATCAAATAGATGTGCTTGCCAAACCTACCGATAAGGATGTGAATGTATATGTACTTGGCAGATATCCTGTGACCAGAACAGGTATCGGCGCCGCATCCGACCAAGACAACTACCTCGGCGGTTATGAGGAAGACGGTACTACTCCGAGACCTATTAAGATCATGGGCTCTGAAACCACCGCGGGTACATATAATATGCGTCTTATCTACGACTATAAGACCAACCGTGTGATAGCAGCATGGTATCCTGCAGGCGGCACGATAGGCGGAACGGAAACGACGGTGGATGCCAACTTCCTTATCACTCGCGAAGACGATCGCGATGCGGTCACTTTCGACATGACAAACTCGGGTGCGAAGGTTGTTTCCATCAATCAGATGTATTCGGCACTTATAATCACAAGAGATGAATACAACGACCGCAAGAGTTCGGGCAACTACTACTATTGGGTATCGCTTCCATACGATGTGTTAGTGCGCGACATCTTCGGTATCAACGGATATGGCAAGAAATGGGTGGTACAGCGTTACCGTGGCGACATGCGCGCTAAATACGGATTCCGCGATGACATAGAAACCTTCTGGGCTAACATGAAGCAGAATGCCACAGCCACCATGGAGGCCAACCGAGGCTATGTGATTCGTCTGCGCCTGACAGACGCCGACTTCAAAGAGATCAACGGCACCTCGCAAGTTACACTCTACTTCCCGTCGTGCAATACTGCAGATCTCACCTTGCAAAACAGTACCACCGCACTGCAAAGCACGGTGCCGAGTCACCTATGCGAGGTGGTAGAACCCGTCAGTGGCAACTCACGCACCAACTGGGACAGTCACTGGAATGTGATAGGTCAGCCCGGCCTGAAGACCATGCAGATGACCAACCCCACCCAACTCAGCCCGGGTGCTCCTGCTGCCCACGACAACCATCCTAAGTTCTATTATGAGTGGAGCTGGCAAGCCGGTGCAGGCAAATATACAGCTACAGCCGTCAGCGGCGCTAAAAACTCGTTCAAGACTTTCTACTCGTATATGGTACAGTTCGGAGGCACTCTGACGTGGCAGCAGAACATTGAGACCATCGACCCCTCTCTTGCTCCACGACGCATGCCTCAGGCTAAGCAAGAAGACATTGTCATCAGTCTGACGGCTTCGGCAGAACGAGAGGTAGAGCATATAGTGGGTGAGGACCTTCATTCAGAATACGAACAGGTTACCGACTTCGACAGAACCATTCTGACCATGTCGGAGCAGGGAAGCGACAGTTTCGTTCTGAATCAGGACATGTCGAAAACAAAGAGCGGCAAACTCAATATCTACACCATCTTCGACAAGACCAATACTGCCGGAAAAGTTATTCCGATGGATACAAAAGAAGTGCCCGTCGTTGTAGAGATAAACTACGATAACGAGGTTAGCTTTGCCCTTGACAAAGATGTTTCAGACAAGACCATCACCTTTATTGACTATCAGGAAGGAACGGAGACTATTCTGAACTATGCCCCGTACACGGTCAGCCTCTCAGCAGGCGTTTACGACCAACGCTTTGCCATTCGCATTTCTGAGCGCTCAGAGATAGCAACCGACCTGCCTCATGCTACCGATACCAACAGCAAACTGCGTCTGTTGCAAGACGGACAGATGTTCTACATTGAGGGACTCACAGAAAAACAGTCGCTGAGCATATTTGATGCAACAGGCAAATGCTGCCTTACCACTACCGTTGACAACTGCGAGCGCTTCTCAGTGCCTGCACAAGGAATATATCTGCTACAAATCGACGGACAGACTTTCAAAGTTACAACCCGATAATCAATATTAAGAATCTAACTATTCCAACTAACTCTTAAAAAACATGAAAAAACTATTTCTATCCATTCTTACGGTGGCACTGACGGCAAGCACGCTGTTTGCTACCACCTATTTCCCGTCGCGAACAGATTTCCGCGATGAGCAAATTTATTTCCTGTTGCCTACCCGTTTCTACGATGGCGACCCGTCGAACAACACCCAGTGCTGGGACAACCAGTCGAAGAATGAGGGCGACCCCGCATGGCGAGGCGACTTCAAGGGACTGATTGAAAAGATGGATTACATCAAAGCACTCGGATTTACCGCCATTTGGATTACCCCTATAGTAGAAAACGGCTCCGGCTACGACTACCACGGCTATCATGCAATGGACTTCTCAAAGGTGGACCACCGACATGAGTCAGAGGGAGTGAGTTTCCAGACCGTCATTGACGAAGCGCACAAGCGCGGAATGAAAATCATCCTCGACATCGTCATCAACCATACCGGCAACTTTGGCGAAGGCAACCTCTGCAAACTCTTCAACCGCAATTGGGACGCCGACCAGTCGAGCATCGACGACTGCATGGTCCCCTTCACTGAGAAAGACGGCGGACTGCTTCCCGACAACTACCTCTCGCTACCCGGTGGCAGTCAGTATGCAGCACGTCTGTCGAAGATGAAAAACACACCCGACCAGAACGGGCAGCAGAAGAACTACGACTCACATAACTATTGGCACCACTACGGCAACTTCAACTGGGACGAACCCAACCGCTGGTTTGCACAGATAGCCGGCGACTGCGTGGATCTGAACACTGAGAACCCCGCCGTGTATAACTACCTCATCAAATGCTACACCACATTCATCAATATGGGCGTTGACGGGTTCCGTATCGACACCGGCGGACATATCGCCCGTCTGTCATTCAACAAGGCTTTTATACCTGCTTTCAAGGCTGCAGGAGAAGCTGCCAAAGACAAACGAGGCGGAACACCTTTCTATATGTACGCCGAGGTGTGCGCCCGCTTCTCCGACATACTCTACAGAGGACAGTCATGCCTCTCACCATTCTACTACACATGGGCTGAATCACGCGACTATGCATGGGACGATGACCCCACATCATGGGATAACCTCGTAGAACTTGAAGCCTCCGACTGCGTGTCACATACCAACTGGAAATCATGCTGGCAGCAGGGCAAAGACGATGGCGGCGGACTCTCTACCCAGCCTACTTCCGACAACGCCCTTCTCAATGGCAACGAGTATCATACACCTGATTATTCCAAAGCATCCGGACTTAATGTCATTGACTTCACCGAGCACTGGCAGTTTGCCTCAGCAGCAGGTGCATGGAACGTTGCCAAACCGTCGAACGACAAATACTACAATGACGCCACATGGAATGTGGTTTACGTTGACTCGCACGACTACGCACCCGACGAGGTTCAGTTCAACCGCTTCTCAAAACCTCAGGACACATGGG
>CAMHGK010000091.1 GCA_946184695.1 uncultured Bacteroidales bacterium
GTCAATCGTATGCCCGATTTCATCGCTGATATCGTCCGCAAATTTAACCAAGAGAAGCAGGAGGTGAGCATATCAGATTCCATCACCTACACTTCCCTACTCTCGCGTATGACCGACATGATGATACAGAACAACACCGTACTCATGAATCGGCTTGTACATTGCGACATTCTCGCACAGATGCCTATGAATCAATACCCTACTTTTGCTTTTGACAAGGCAGAGGAGATAATTGAGCAGGGTCACATTCTTATGAGGCAAGCTATTGATAAGTACGAGCAAGAGAATAACATATAGCAAATTAACATATCTATTAACCTAATCTAATTTTTTTATGGACTACACAAATCTAATCTATTGTGTTTTGGCAGCATCGCTGCTTGCATTAGGTTTTGCGTACTACTTCTATCGTCAGATGCTTGGCAAAGATGAGGGTACGGACCTGATGAAGAAGATTGCTGCCCATGTTCGTCAGGGTGCAATGGCATACCTTAAGCAGCAGTACAAGGTTGTTACCATTGTGTTCGTAATCCTTGCCATTCTGTTCTTCGTGATGTCGTTATTCGACTTGCAGAACGGATGGGTTTGGTTTGCCTTCCTCACCGGCGGATTCTTCTCAGGCTTGGCAGGTTTCTTTGGCATGAAGACTGCCACCTATGCGTCTGCCCGTACAGCCAATGCTGCTCGTCAGTCGCTCAACTCGGGTCTGCAGGTAGCGTTCCGTTCGGGTGCTGTCATGGGTCTGACTGTGGTTGGTTTGGCGCTGCTTGACGTATCCGTTTGGTTCCTCGTGCTTGACCATTTTATTCCGGCGGAGAATCATCTGATTATCATCACTACTACCATGCTTACCTTCGGCATGGGTGCTTCCACTCAGGCGTTGTTTGCCCGTGTGGGCGGCGGTATCTACACTAAGGCTGCCGATGTAGGCGCCGACCTTGTAGGAAAGACCGAATACAACATTCCTGAGGACGACCCGCGCAATCCCGCCACCATAGCCGACAACGTAGGTGACAACGTAGGCGACGTAGCAGGTATGGGTGCGGACTTGTATGAGTCGTATGCCGGTTCGATACTTGCCACGATGGCACTCGGTGCATCAGCTTTTGCAACATCGGCTGTTGAAGGCATGCAACTCAAGGCCGTTCTCGCTCCGTCGCTTATAGCTGCTGTCGGAGTTCTGCTATCTATCATAGGCATTTATCTTGTAAAGACCAAGGAGGGCGCAGGCATGTCAGAACTTTTGAAAGCTCTCTCGCGCGGAACAAACACCGCCGCCTGCCTTATTGCCGTTGCCACTTTCGGAATTTTTGCATTGCTGTTCGGGACTGAAACACACCAATGGTGGCAAGTGAGTCTGTCGGTTGTTGTCGGACTGCTCGCCGGCGTCATCATCGGTAAATCTACTGAGTACTATACGTCACAAACCTATAAACCCACTCAGAAAGTGAGCGAATCTTCGAAGACCGGTCCTGCTACCGTCATTATCTCAGGTCTCGGACTGGGCATGCTCTCTACCGCTATTCCGGTCATCACAGTCGGCGTGGCTATCATACTTGCTTATCTGTGCTCCAATGGATTCCATGTTGAGTTCACGGCAGAGAACCTCTCTATGGGGTTGTATGGCATAGGAATAGCTGCTGTAGGTATGCTCTCGACGCTCGGTATCACCCTTGCCACCGATGCCTACGGACCTATCGCCGACAATGCCGGCGGTAATGCTGAGATGTCAGGTCTGCCCGCAGAAGTGCGTCAGCGCACCGATGCCTTGGATGCCCTCGGCAACACCACCGCTGCTACGGGTAAGGGCTTCGCTATAGGTTCAGCAGCCCTCACCGCTTTAGCGCTGCTCGCTTCTTACGTTGAAGAGATAAAGATGGCCCTCGTCCGCATGGGACAGGAGTTGCCTAACGGAGTGGAATCGGCAAAGGCTACCCTCGTTGACTTCATGGACGCCTACAACGTCAACCTGATGAACCCGATAGTGCTTGTCGGCATATTCATTGGTTCAATGATGGCATTCCTCTTCTGCGGTCTGACAATGAACGCAGTAGGACGTGCCGCACAGAAGATGGTAGAAGAAGTTCGCCGCCAATTCAGTACTATCAAAGGTATCCTTGAGGGCAAGGCTGACCCCGACTATGCACGCTGCGTAGAGATATCAACTAAAGGTGCTCAGCACGAGATGCTTCTGCCATCACTGCTTGCTATCATCGTTCCTATCGTAACCGGACTCGTCCTCGGCGTAGCCGGTGTTCTCGGACTGCTCATCGGCGGTCTGTCAACAGGCTTCGTGCTTGCCGTATTCATGGCTAACTCGGGCGGAGCATGGGACAATGCAAAGAAATATGTCGAAGAAGGACATTTTGGCGGCAAAGGCTCTGACTGCCACAAAGCTACCATTGTGGGCGATACCGTCGGCGACCCGTTCAAGGATACATCAGGTCCGTCACTCAATATACTTATCAAACTTATGTCAATGGTAAGTATAGTAATGGCTGGTCTGACGGTTAGTTTCCACCTTCTCTAACAAAGCATATCAGCGTTAAGATTGACATCTGATATTCAACTAATATCAGTCAGATATCTAAGCTGATAACAAAAAATCAGTCCGACTACTTTTAGTCGGACTGATTTTTGTTTTTCGTATCTCAATTATTATTAGTAAATTTGCAACGCATATTTATATATTTCAGACTATTCATATTCTCTCCCTTAACCGTCACGGCCATGACCAACATTGAGCAACTTAAATCCGACGAGCGCTATTTGCGTTTGCTTGCCGAGAAGTTTCCTAATAGCAACGCTGCCATTCGCGAGATAATCAACCTGCAGGCTATCATGTCGCTACCCAAAGGCACCGAGCATTTCGTAAGCGACCTTCATGGCGCATCATCTGAGTTTATCCACATGGTAAAGAACGCCTCGGGCGTCATTCGCAGAAAAGTGGATGAGGTGTTTGGCGATAGTCTGAGTGAGGACGAGAAACGTGCTCTTTGCGCACTTATTTACTACCCCGACGAGCGCTTGGACATGGAGCGACCGGTGCGCGAGGCAGATGGCACGCTGGTCAGTTTCTATAAGACCCGACTTCACCAGATAGTGGAAGTGGCGCGAGCTGTGACAGTCAAATACACACGTTCAAAAGTACGCAAACTACTGCCCGACGACTATGGCTACGTCATCGAGGAACTGCTCCACGAATCGACGATGGAGAAAGACCGTGCCGACTATTTCAATGCTATCATCAACTCAATCGTTGAGACCGACCGCGCAGAGCAGCTCATCATTGCCATTAGTTATCTCATTCACTCGCTTGCCATCGACACCCTGCACGTAGTGGGCGACGTTTATGACCGCGGACCGGGGGCCGAGAAGATAATGGAGATACTCTCCACCTATCATCACTTTGACATTCAATGGGGCAACCATGATATAGAATGGATGGGAGCCGCTGCCGGCAACCTCGCCCTCATTGCCACCGTCTTGCGCGTATCTATCCGCTATGTCAACATCGAGACCTTAGAGGAAGGCTACGGCATCAACCTGCTGCCACTTGCAACATTCGCACTCGACACCTACGGCGATGACCCCTGCACTGTATTTCAAACCAAAGACTTCGAGAACAACCCTCGTCTTAAACGCTCTGCCTCACTCATGGCGAAGATGCATAAGGCTATATCTATCATACAGTTCAAACTCGAGGGACAGACTATCTTGCGGCACCCCGAATATCAGATGCAAGACCGCCTTTTGCTTGACAAACTCAACCTTGCCGACGGCACCATCACCATCGGCAGCAAAACATATCAGCTCTTAGACTGCAACCTGCCTACCGTTGACCCTGCTGACCCATATCGCTTGTCACCTGAAGAGGCTGCCCTCATGGAGCAACTCGCTCGTTCTTTCCGCAAGTCTCAGCGTCTGCAACGCCACCTGCGTTGCCTGTATCAGCACGGCTCGCTATTCCTCTGTCGAAATAATTTCCTGCTCTATCATGCTGCCATTCCTATGACTCAGGAGGGCGAGTTCCAAGAGGTGGACGTCTGCGGTAAACGCGTCAAAGGTCGCCGACTCATGGAGCGCGTGGACGAGGTGATACGTGACGCCTACTACGGCAAGGGGAAAACTTCCACCTACCCCGACTCGCTCGACTATATGTGGTACCTCTGGTGCGGCTATGGTTCCCCACTCTACAACAAGGACAAGATGACCACCTTTGAACGCTATTTCATTGCCGACAAGACGCTGCAAACCGAGAAGAAAGGTGCGTACTACGAACTCGCAAACCGACGCGACATCTGCGAGAAGATACTTGCAGAATTCGGCATTTCTGCCGCCGAAGGACGAATTGTCAACGGTCATATCCCTGTTCGCACCATCAAGGGCGAGACGCCAATGCGTGCTGAAGGAAAGCGATTTGTTATCGACGGAGGTTTCTCGAAGCCATATCAGGAGAAGACAGGAATAGCTGGATATACCCTTATATATAATAGTCATGGCATACAACTCGTAGAACACGAGATGTTCGAGTCACGCCAAGAGGCTATCCGCTCTGGTGCCGACATTCATACCCGCATCGAACTACAGGTGTTCACAAATCGTAGGATGCTCGTGGGCGACACCGATCTCGGAAAGCAGCTGCAAGAGCAGGTGAGCAATCTCAAGAATCTGGTGCTCGCATATGAGAACGGTATCATACGCGAACAAGATAAATAACCAACGAACTCGGATTTTATGAATATGTCCGTCATAAACCGCTTAACGCTACTCATTGCCACCATTACGGCAATGAGTCTCAACGTGCTTCAAGCTGCCGATAAGACTCTGACGCTCAACGCAGGAAGCTTTGGTCTTACGCAAAAATATGAAACAAAGTCGGCCACTATAGGCAGTTCGAAATTTTCAGTCAATCAAGGCTACAAGAGTACGGAAGGATATATTCAAATGAATAAAGGCAAGGGCACCGGCACTTTGTATAATACCACACCTATAAAAGGGCTGAAATCTATAAGGGTCAACGTAGGCAAAGGCGGCAAGTCTTATACCGTAACCACAGGCACTTCACAAAGACCTACCGCCAATTCGCAATCTTCCACAACGACCAAGACGTTCACTGCCAAAGATGGCGACACATATTTTCAGATTTCGGTAAGCGGAGCCTGCTATTTCTCATCAATAGTAATAACCTACGACGATAGCAGCACACCCGACCCGGATCCCGACCCCGACCCTGATCCGGAAGCAGACACCACTCCTACAGTGGAGGTCGTCAAGGTAACATCTGACGACAAGATAATCATCGACTACGACTTAGGAACCAACGGTCAGATTATAGTGTCAGAGCTTCAAGAGGGTATCAGCGGCAACATAGCTGACGATATATTCATATCAAAGTATTACGAAGCGGCGTCTAACATGAAGCTCTTCGGCATCTACAACGGCACTAAGAAATATATCGACCTATCGCTGCTTCGCATACGCAGCAATGCCACAAAAACTGAATGGGCAGCCAAGCAGGGCGACTTGGGGTATTTGGAGTTTAAGTATCTGACGAAACTCAAAACAGACTTCAAAAACTACATGCTGCCGCCGTGCACCGAGCTCATCTTCTGGTCGAACAACTACGGCACTGCCGGCACCTCATCGGCAACCAACAACACTACTCTGAGAAACAACATCTCAATGACTATAGGCGGAAAGACGTATAAGTACGCCGATATGGAAGCCGGCAAGGTGCCTCAGTGGTACTGCCTTGGTGATCCGAAAATTTACAACACCAAGGTCAACGACGTCAATCAGTTTGTTTTCAACGGAGACGATGGACTGATACTCGAGCGCTGGGATCAGCAGACCGGCAAGTGGGTTGCTATCGACCTGCTTGGAGCAGGCACTTCAGCTGCACCGGCTTATCCCGAAGGGAATGGCAACGGACAGATTCAAAAGGACAACACCAAGTACAAAATAAACGGCAGCAATGTAGCCTTGAACGATGATGAGGGTTTCTGGGCTAGGGTGAGCGGAATCAATATACCGCTCAGCACTAACCGCTACTATTTGGTTCGCAAGAAAGAGGTGAAGTCGGGTGCCAACGCTGTGGCTCAGAACAAGACCAAGTTCGTCACACTTGCCACTGAATGGGAAGGCACCCCAATAGGCGGCGACGCTTCTGCAATGGCATTCTCAGGTAAGATGTTCTCAGAAGTAGGGCAATATGATTTCTCGAGTTACTATTCTGTATATGAGGAGCTGACCTCAGTTAACAACACTACTACTAACTTCGTTGATCTGAAAGACGGCACATGGTCGATAAAAGTGGACAACCTTGAGCAGTACGCATGTCATGTGTTGCGCTTGGACATACGCAACAAAAACAACCTTAGTGAGGTGCTTGCTCGCGTTGAATACCAAGTACCTATTGTGGTCAAGGAAGTCAAGGAAGGCGAGATTACGACCACGGATGCCATCTTCATGAACCACGATGCAGAAGAATGTTCAACATGCGACGTGGTAGTGCTCGACAACGCGACATTGAAGACGGAAATAGGTGGACGAGACGTTATCAATGACATTGAGATATATCCCAATGGCAAATTATGGTTGCCATCGGACGGCAATCTGTCGGTCAACCGTTTGATAATGCGCTCATTTGGTGACAATATACCACGTCTGAGTTATTTTGGCAGTCTGAACAGAACGGATAAAAACATCTACTTCGACAAACGGATAAAAGAGGACCGCTGGTATTGGTTCACCCTACCCTTCGACTGCGAGGTGGCTGACATCAGTGAGCGTGGTTCTAAAGAGCCTTTGAAATACGGTAGCGACTTTGCCATTATGTACTACGATGGTGCTAACCGTGCGACAGGTGTGCAAAGCGGCAATTGGAAATTATTCAAAGGTACCACGCTGAAAGCAGGTGTTGGCTATATCGTTGCCGTCACAACTAAGAAGGGGCATGCTTACATGGAACTTCGCTTTCCGATGTGCAATGCTGACCTCGACGATGTATCAAGAAACGCCATCTATGTGCCTGTAAGAGCATACGGAGCTAACACCTCAGCTCGTCCTAACGACAAAGGGTGGAACCTCATAGGTAACCCCTATCTTGACAACTATAAGAAAGGCAATCTCACGGAACCGCTCACCGTCGGCACACTCGAACAAGTGACAATCAACGGCGGGACGACATGGACTCTCAATACTGAATCAGGCAAAGACCTCAGATACGTAGTCGTTCCTATCAATGGAGGATTGGACGGATACAAGCATATCCCCGTGAACAGCAATGAGATAGAACCTTTCATGAGCTACTTCGTACAAGTGGACGGCAATAGCGATGGTGAAGAACTCAGTGTGGAGTTTCGAGAAACCAACCTGCCGCTTGCTGCCATAAGAAGCAATATCATTGATAACGGCGTAACAGACGACCCCGTATGGGTCGGACTACGTCTCGAAAATGCTTACGGAGATGCTGACGAAACTACCCTGCTCATCGCTGATACCTTCACCGATGAATACGACATGATGGATGACCTCAGCAAATGGCGCGCAGATGACTATCAGTATCTTGACATGCCAGTGCTTGCCACTCTGAGCAACGACGACGAATTGGCTTTCAATGCCTTACCACAAGAAAGTGCCGAGTTGGGAGTGCCATTAAGTTATTTCGTTGCTGCTGACGGCACATACACCTTCAGCCTCATAGAAGACTACGACAATACCGACAAACTCGAAAAAGTGGAGCTCCATGACAAACTGACAGGCACAGTCACCGACCTTCTTCACGCTCCATACGTATTCGAGTCCGACCGCATCGAAGATGCAAACCGGTTCACCTTGTCGGCTCGGCTAAAGAAAAGTCCTGACATTTTAACTAATACTTTCGACTACAGCATCAGTGATATAACTGCTACTGCCAGCCAACGCCAACTGCTCTTCTCGTCTCTGCCGCTCGGAGCAAAGGTTTGGGTCTTCACATCTGACGGCAGACTTGTCAGTTTCACTCCTTCCACAACTGATAGTACACTGCACCTCGTGTTGCCTGAGAACGGTATTTATAATATCCGCATCGAAAGCAACGATGGTTTCGCAACACTTAAAACCATTGCGATGTAGCAATGAAACAACGCCAACGATATGTCATAGTATTCTTTGTGCTTGCATTGGTGCTACTCGATGCGGGTGCATGGCTCACGTATCTCAAACTCAGCAAGGAGGAGAATAAGCTAAAAGCGTTTTTTGCACTCATACTCAACGATGAAGAGGAAGATGCGCCGTTGAGACATGTTCCCGCAATGCCTACAGAACAACCTAAGACCACAGGACCAACAGTCTATTCTGCCCGCCGTAGCACCTCTATGCTCAAAGTGCAACATTCAGTGCAAGCAGATGAATCATTCGCCGTCTCAAGTGAGCAAATCTCCACTTCGTATCGACCTTATCAGCTACGACAAACGAGTGCCAATGTTGCACATTCTATTGCCGGTGGGACTGCCACTGCCGGCAACAACCTAAATCGCAAATACAGCCGCTCAGAGCAAACCAACCCTGATATCACCACCACCGTATTGCCTTTCATTCAGTTCTCGTCCACATCTTCACTGCTCGCGTCCGTCAGCATGGCAGATGGTCGATTTACTGATTTCGCAGCTAACAAACGTGCGCTGCCACCGACACCACCTGAACCCTACATTAATGACGAACCTGAGGTACCTATAGGCAACCTGCCGTGGACTTTGCTATTGCTCTTTGTCGGCGGATATATCAGAAGAAAGTACAAATAAGTCTGTCTAATTTTCAAAGAGTCGGCGAATTCTATCCGCAGGGTCTCCCCCGTCCTTTGGGAGTGGGCAGGGGCGGGTAAAAAAAATGAAGAATTAAGAATTGAGAATTAAGAATTGAGAATTAAGAATTGAGAATTAAGAATT
>CAMHGK010000092.1 GCA_946184695.1 uncultured Bacteroidales bacterium
TGTAAGAATCGATGATTCTTACACCGCTTTCTTTTTATGATATATAAATCAAGAGACAGTGAACTCAGAGGGAGAGAGGTAACCTAAATATGGTGCTAAGAGACGGCATATTTACCGTCTCTACTTGTTACGGCAGGGCTATGGCATGCAAGGAAAGAGACGGTATATATACCTTCTCTACATGCTACGGCATGGCTATGGTATGCAAGGAAAAATAATAAAAGGACTTCGGATTATTCGCGCTTCCTACGGAAAAGAACTGCAGCGGCAGCAAAAAGAATCAAAGCGAGCGGACTGCCGACTGGTGACTCTTCGTCAGGATCGGGATCTTCAGGCTTTATAATGACTTTTTTAGGACCATAAGAATTGCCATTGATGTCGGTAAAGGGGCGGTGGATATTAGAGCGATATTCACCAACACCTGAACGCGACGCTCTTTGCCTGACATCCAAGGGACATAATGAAGAAGAAAGTCCGTTAGATTGTGCATATCCCTGAGGCAAAGCGTGATAAGCTGACGAATACTTGCCGGAATTCCAAGTCTTGCGTTGTTGACCGTAATAAGAATAAGGCTTGACATACGAAGTATAACTATATACTTCTACCGAATTAGTACGCATGCTTTCATTACTCTCCTCATACATCTGCGCATAAGCAGGAGCACTCAATCCTAAAAGGAGAACGAAGACTAATGTGTAAATGCGTTTTCCCACGGTTTTAGACTTACGACCCGCAAATTTACAAAAAATCCTACAATCGCCAAAACTTTTTATTGCATTTTTTGTTTGTGCATGGTATAAATGAGACGATAGGAATATATGAATAATAGGAATATAGGAATAATCGGAATTTGGCTATTATGGATTGGCAGGCATCAGGTAGTGAGAGGAACAATGATAATCGGCGAAAAAAGCATGCCCCTCATCTCATTCAAGATGGGGGGCATACTGATGAAAATCATTAGGCGTGCAAAGGGGACAGCGGAGCTTATTTCCCTGCAAGCCAAGCGAAGACGGGTTTGGCAAACTCGATGCATGCGGAGAGTAGCAGAGCAAGCAAGAAGCCGAGAAGCAGTCCGTAGATAGCATTACTGAAGAGTCCGTTAACAGCTTTTGGAGAGACAGCGACTTCGCCTAAAGCCACGGCAGGAGCTGTGCAGAAGCTCAGTCGGTTGTCCACACGCGAGGCATCACTGACGAGTTTGAACAGGTCATTGTAGAAGAGTTTTATCTCGCGTCGTCCGATGAGCAGGTTGTTGGGATTGCCGGTATATTGCAGGTTAGGATAGATGCCCTGATGGAAATAGAACTCGTCGGTGAGTGAGTCGAGCAGGTGGATCTGTCGGTTGAGCAGTAGCGACTCGCGTCGCAGGTCGGTCTCGTATGCACAGAACGACGCCTTGACCCGCGGGTCACGGCATAGATAGGCACGCACGGAATCGGCGAAGACTGATGCGAGTTGCGGGTCGCGCGTCTGGAAGGTGAAGGCTAAGCGGTCGGTCATGCGCATGCGCAGGGTGTCGGTCATCGAGGACGAGTTGTCGTAGTCGATGAAGTCGGCGGTGGAGTCGTTGAGGCAGTCGATGACAAAGTGTGTCTTGAAGCTCTTATGCTCCTCTGCTACATCCTCGCTTATGCCAAGCAGCGAGCTATAGTTCTGCACGGGCGAGATGTCGGGTGAGAACGCTTTCTCGACGGGTTTGAGCACCTCGCGGGCGAGTTCAGCCTGAGGTCCGTTGAGCAGCATGACGCCTTCAGCTTTGTACCATTTGTTGCTCGGCCGGGCATCGAAGATAAAGAAGCCCACGACGATGAGCACAGCAGCTATAGATACAAACAGATGGCGATAGCATAGTTGAAGCGACTTGCCGAAAAGCGAGACGAGCAGTTTGAGGGCATTGCCGAACCACTGAAAGAAGCGCAGACACAAGTCCCAGAGTGTAAGTTCTTTGTTTTCCATATTGGGGTTGAGTTATCATCTCCCCCACCCTGCCCGATAGGACAGTGGTGGGGAGAGAGGTTTACGTTTATTGGACTATTACAAAATATCCTGAGTTATCTATTAAAGGAAGATGAGTTGTACGAGCACATAAATCGGCAGCAGGATGATGAGTGAGAAGCGCAGCATGTAGCCGAAGAACGACGGCATCTTGATATGGCTCTCTTCTGCTATAGCCTTTACCATGAAGTTAGGTCCGTTGCCTATATATGTAAGTGAACCGAACATTACTGCGGCGATAGAGATAGCCTTGAGCAGAATCTCGGGCACTCCTGCCACGAAGCTCGTCTCACCGAGCATACCCGTTACCACACCGGCCTGAGCTGCTGCGAGCGACTCAGGCAGACCTGAAGCCACTCCGTGGAAGGCTACGGCTGTCGGGGTGTTATCGAGGAAAGCAGAGAGGGCGCCGGTGGAGTAGTAGAACTGCCATGTGTGAGTAAATCCAAGGTCGGCGGCATGGGCTTTGAGGAAAGCCAGTGCGGGGGTCATGGTAATGAAGATACCAAGGAACAGCACAGCCACCTCGATGATTGGTGCCCAGGTGAACTTGTTCTTCTCAAAGCGCACCTGCTTGTTGGTGGTGAAATATGAGAGCAGCGTGAGCACTACGAGGATTATCTCGCGCAGGTTCTTGAGGAGCAGGTTGGCATCCGGTTCGCCCATTGCTTTGATATAGCCTTCGTTGACGAAAGCGACAGAAGCTATTACACCGAGCAAATAGAGGAAGTTGATGTTTCCGGTAAGTCGTAGCGTTTCTTGCTGTTCAACGTCGGCAGCGAGAGCGGCTTTGTCTTCCTTGCTATAATAGTAGGTATCAAGCAAGAAGTAGATAATGAGCAGCAGTATGCCTGTGAACGCCCATTCGGGCAGCAGGTGCAGGAACCAAGTGAAGTGTGCACCGCGAAGGAAGAGCATAAAGAGTGGTGGGTCGCCCAGCGGTGTGAGCAGTCCGCCGCAGTTAGCAACGAGGGCGATGAAGAACAGGATGGTATGCACCGTATATTTACGTTGCTGATTAGTTGAAATCACAGGGCGGATGAGGAGCATAGCGGCTCCGGTGGTACCCATGAAAGAAGCAAGAATCCATCCGATACCAAGGAAGGTAGTATTGATCCACGGTTTGGCTTGAATATCGCCGCTGAGGTGTATGCCGCCGGTGATAACGAACAGGGCGAGCAGCAGAATAATGAAAGGCACATAGTCACCAAAGACCTGGTGCATGAGTTCATGCGACATGCCACCCATGATAAGGCAGACAGCCACAGGTATTCCTAACACGAGGGAGACAATGAGTTTGTTGAGATTCTTCTCCCACCAGTGCTCCATGACAAGTGGAGCAACAGCAATCATAAGCAACATCAGTCCGAACGGGATGATGCTCCATGCTGAATGTACAAATTGTTCCATAGTTTTAGATATTTTAGATATTTTAGAGGCTTTAGATACCTTAGAGGCTGATATTTTCTTATCAATCGAGTTTGAGTACGGCGAGGAACGCTTTTTGCGGCACCTCGACGTTGCCTATCTGCTTCATTCGTTTCTTTCCGCGCTTCTGCTTTTCAAGCAGTTTGCGCTTACGGCTCACGTCGCCACCGTAGCATTTGGCGGTAACATCTTTACGTACTTGCTTGACCGTTTCGCGTGCTATAATCTTTGCTCCTATAGCCGCCTGTATGGCGATGTCGAACTGCTGGCGCGGAAGCAGCTCTTTGAGTTTCTCGCACATACGCCGTCCAAAGTCAACAGCATTGGAGCGGTGAGTGAGAGTGGACAGTGCGTCCACCTGTTCACCATTGAGCAGTATGTCAAGTTTGACGAGGTCTGACTGACGGAAGCCGTTGGCATGGTAGTCGAAAGAGGCATAGCCCTTTGAGATGGATTTGAGCTTGTCGTAGAAGTCGATGACTATCTCGCCCAATGGCAGGTCGAAGAGCAGCTCCATGCGGTTGCCGGAGATGAACTCCTGCTTGACGAGCTCGCCGCGCTTATCGAGGCAGAGGGTCATGATAGGTCCGATGAAGTTGGTGGTGGTGATGATGGAGGCTCTGATAAATGGTTCTTCGATATGGTCGATGAGCATAGGATCGGGCATTCCGGCAGGATTATGCACTTCCTTCATAGTGCCTTGCTTGTCGAACACACGGTAGCTCACATTGGGAACGGTGGTTATGACGTCCATGTCGAACTCGCGGTCGAGACGTTCCTGCACTATCTCCATGTGCAGCAATCCGAGGAAGCCGCAGCGGAAGCCGAAGCCTAAAGCGGCAGACGACTCAGGGGTAAATGATAACGACGCGTCGTTGAGTTGCAATTTCTCAAGCGAGGCACGCAGGTTCTCATAATCTTCGGCTTCAATAGGATAGACGCCGGCGAAGACCATCGGCTTGACTTCCTCGAAACCTTCAATAGCCTTGTCACATGGGCGGGAGACATGTGTTATCGTGTCACCCACCTTGACCTCGGTGGAGGTCTTGATACCTGATATTATGTACCCCACATTGCCCGCAGAGAGTTGGCGCGTGGGTTGCATGTCGAGTTTGAGGATACCTATCTCGTCGGCATCGTACTCCTTGCCGGTATTGAAGAATTTGACGAGGTCGCCCGTGCAGAGTGTTCCGTTGACCACTTTGAAATAGGCGATGATGCCGCGGAAAGAGTTGAATACGGAGTCGAAGATGAGGCATTGCAGAGGTGCTTCGGGGTCGCCTTCGGGAGATGGAATGCGCTCAACGATAGCATCGAGGATTTCTTTCATGCCCATGCCTGTCTTACCTGAGGCACGTATAATCTCGTCGCGTCGGCAGCCGAGCAGTTCCACTATCTCGTCTTCCACCATGTCGGGCATGGCAGAGTCCATATCGCATTTGTTCATCACGGGGATAATCTCGAGGTCGTGTTCGAGCGCCATATAGAGATTGGAGATAGTCTGCGCCTGCACCCCCTGCGAGGCGTCAACTACGAGCAGAGCGCCTTCGCAGGCAGCTATAGAGCGGCTTACTTCGTATGAGAAGTCAACGTGCCCGGGAGTGTCAATCAGGTTGAGGGTATAGAGTCCGTCATCGGGTAAGGACTGCGTAGATTTCGAGTCGTTTTTCTGACTCTCGTCCTTCGACTTTTGACTATAGCGATACTGCATCTGTATGGCATGACTCTTGATGGTGATACCGCGTTCCTTCTCGAGGTCCATATCGTCGAGCACCTGATTCTCCGCCACGCGTCCTTCGACGGTGCCGGTATATTCGAGCAGACGGTCAGCGATAGTGGATTTGCCGTGGTCGATATGAGCTATGATACAGAAGTTGCGTATGTTCTTCATTTTTGAGATGGGATAATCTGAGTTTAGGATTTCTGAGGTAAGTAAATAGTTTAGGATTTCTGAGATAAGTATATTAGGTATTCGGACAGGTAAATTCGCCAGTTGCGCCAAGTATGTCCGCCATCGTTTTGGAAGACGACGCATGGCAGGTGCCGGTTGTTGAGACGTGTGATGAAGTTAACTCCGTTCTGGTGGAAGAGGTCGTTCTTGCCAATGCCTACGTAGTAGCTACGGTCGTCGAAAACGGGTTGTAGTCCGAGTTGGCTGAGCATGGGGAGGTCGTCGCATTGCTTGGGCAGCTGCCGCTTGCCGAGCACAGGCGAAAAGAGTCCGATCACGGAGAATATATGCGGGTTGTCGCGGGCGATGTTAGCAGCCTGCTTAGCACCGGAGGATAGTCCTGCCACATAGCGATGGTGGACCTTATTGTCGCCCACATAGATATGCTCAACGTATGCAGCGAGGCGCGGGAAAGCTTCCTCGAAGTCGCACCGCTGCAGTGCACCGTAGTTGAACATGTTGCGCAGCAGGTTGGTGCGATGCTTAGGCGCTATCTTGCTCATCACGTTGCAGTCGGGCATTACGACGAGCATAGGTCTTATCTGACGCTGATTGAAGAGGTTGTCGAGGATTTGCATTGCCCGACCTGTTTCCAACCACGAAGCCTCATCACCTGAGATCCCGTGAAACAAATAAAGGACGCTGATGTCTTTCTGAGCTGCCCCGATGAAGTTATATACCGGTGGTACATAGACGAGTATGTTGCGCGAGACCTGCTGCTTGTCGTCGAAATAGCTGATGGTATCTATTCTACCCCTAATAGCTCTGTTGCCCGGTTCAAGATAGAGATCTGCTTGCGGCGTGCCCCCCACCACAACCACACTCTCCTGATGCAGGAGCACGTAGGCTGAGTCTTTGCAGAGAGGGTCGTGGATAAAATTGCCATCAACGATGAAGCGGTATTGATAGGTCTCAGGGCGAAGCGGGGCAGTGGTAAATTGCCAAAGGCTATCGTTGCAGCGGGTCATGTGCTCTGAGCGCATCTTACCACCGAACCAACTCTTGTCCTCGTGCTTGATAAGACAATCGCAGAGCACTTCCACACTGCCCGCATTGGGCGCCTGATAGCGGAAAGTGATGCTACCGTCGTCGTTGACCTCAGGTGAGACAACGGATTGGGCATGAGCATTGAGGCCCAGCAATACAAATAGCAGAACAGCAAAGATATGTATGTTGTGATTTAGCATCGGCAGTTTGTTTTACAAGCAGACAGGCATGATGGTGGGGGCTTTTTGCACGACGGCACAGTTGCATAGTGCGGTTAGGCGTGCGGGAGATTGCCTATCTTTCAGAGGTGCAAAGATAGTATTTTTTTCGGAAACAACAATAACTTTTATTTTTTTTGCAATCGGGCGAAGGAAGAAGAGTGAGATATGGACATGCGGGCAGGTTGCCCGCAACAAAAGAAGAAAGGCGAAAGGATTAAAGAATTTTGAAAAAATAACACTACTATTGCACACTTTCAAAAAAAAAAGTAACTTTGCGGGCACAATAAAATTGATAATTCTTAATGCAGAATTCATAATGCATAATTCATAATGCATAATGCATAATGCATAATGCAGAATTCATAATGCATAATTGGAGATCCATAAAAACTAATATACATGAAGAAAATTACTTTTTTTGGACTCGCTATGGCGGTTTTTACGCTTGCCGGCGCGGGTATGAGTGCTAAGGCACAGGACACCATTCAGTATGTCCACAAATCCGAGACGCCTCAAATCTTTGAGGAAGCGTCAAGTACAGACGACCCCGTGGTTATAGATGCGGGAGTGAACAAGGGCAACAGTTATGTCCGACATAACTATCGCTCTTTTGCTGTTTATAAGGACACTATGTTCACCATAGTATCTACGACGGACTCAGTGGAGAAAATCGAGAAGACGGTCAGGACCGACACCGTGAAAGCCAAGCATCGCCACCAGTTGCAGATGTATATAGGCGGCGGTTGGGGTTCGCTGAATTACCGCCTTGCCAATAACGGATTGGTGACAGGTGCACCATTGGCATTGGCAGAAATCGACTATGCCTATTTCTTCCACAAGAACGTGGGCATAGGCATAGGCCTGAGAATAAGCAACACCACGTCGGTGGCGCGCCTGCAGGGCAACCGCCTATGGTCGGGTGTAACCGACACCGACGGCGAGATATACAACCACACAACACTGATTAAGTCGTGGCGTGAGCGCGAGACGATGCACACACTCGACATACCCCTTTCGCTTCAGGCCCAGTTTTATTTCAACGAGAAGGAGAAGGCAGGTATGTATTTCGGAGTGGGAGCAAGTCTGAGGATCAACGGCTTAAACCGCTTCAACGTAAAAGAGGGCAACATAGAGGATCGTGCTTATTATCCTGCCACTCACCTGAGTCTGGACCATCTGCATGAGTTTGGCGACCGCGACCTCAAGCAGGTGGGCAAGTTGGACCTCCGTCGGTTGGGAGCCGGTGTGTTTGGTGACGTAGGATTCCTTTTCCGCGTAGGCAGAGTGACCGACCTTGCAGTAGGCGGCTATTTCCAATATACGGTGACCGATATGAGTCCTGCCAATAAGACGGCTTTGGGCTTTGGCAATAATACGTTCACCTTCATGCCCGCCTACCAGAGTGCAATAGCCACAACAGAGGCTTCGGCAGCACATCCGTGGGAAGCCGGACTGAAACTCGGCCTGAGAATCCGCCCGGGCAAGGACAAGGTAAAGAAGACCGAAGAGGAGGTTATCAGGATGGTGCCCGTGGTAAGCCATGACACCACCGTGACACTCATCACTCGCAAGGAGTGGCTAAAGACCCACGAGAAAGACACAACATTCACTGACCATCGCGTCAACGTGATAGCAGGCGGTGTAGCAGGTAGCGGTGCCGGTACGGCTGACGAAGGCAAGACTTCGAAAGGGAAGGTTCCTGCAGGCTACGACAAGGGCGAAGGCAAGCGCGACTATAACACTGCTATCGACTTCAACAGTTACAAGTACAAACACCACATCATCTACTTCCGCTTCGACAGCGACCGCCTGACGGACGAGGCAGTGGAGCACCTGAATCAGATTTTAGCGCTACTTCAGGAAGATGAAAACCGCGTGGTAGTGATCGACGGTCACACCTGCGAGATGGGACCTGATGCATACAACATGCGTCTGTCGGAACGCCGTGCTGACGTTGTGGCTGACTATCTGACAGAACACGGCATTTCGGAGAAACGAATGTTGGTTCGCTACCACGGCTTCCATGAACCGTCATCCGACAAGCCGCACCCGCTATCGCAAGACAGACGTGTGGTGATAAGGATAAGCATTAGCCAATAGATTTCTGATTTCTAATTTCTGAATTCTAATTCCAAAATTTTAGCGCTATGAAAAACAGAATATATATATTAGCA
>CAMHGK010000093.1 GCA_946184695.1 uncultured Bacteroidales bacterium
CCGCAGATAGAATCTGCGGGGGAATAGAAACGAGAATAATAATAAAGAGAATAATTAAAAGCCGCAGATAGAATCTGCGGGGGAATAGAAACGAGAATAATAATAAAGAGAATAATTAAAAGCCGCAGATAGAATCTGCGGGGGAATAGAAACGAGAATAATAATAAAGAGAATAATCAAAAATCCGCAGATAGAATCTGCGGGGGAATAGAAATGGGAATAATAATAAAGAGAATAATCAAAAATCCGCAGATAGAATCTGCGGGGAAATAAAAGCGAGAATAGAAATAAAAACGAGAATATAAGAACATTATGTTTACTTGGAAGCGACATAAAGATATTTTCAAGGGTGAAGGTGTGTATCACCTCACTTTTGTCGTCCACGACCGTGCGCCTATATTAGGGGCATTGGCGGGAGATGCTTCCGCTGCACGGGTGGAGCTCTCGCCTATAGGATATGATATTTCGCAGAACATACAGCAACTGCCATCGTTCTTTCCCGCCATCAAGGTGTGCGCCAAACTGTTGATGCCTGACCATATACATGTGGTGCTGTGGGTGCAAAAAGAGCATCCATATTCAATCAAACAAGTGGGGCGCAGCATGCGCCAAGCGTGGCACAAGATAATATTGGCGCATACCCAAGAGCCGGGGACTGCCGCTTCCTCTATAGCACCGCAGATTAAATCTGTAGGGGAGCATGAAAACGAGAACACCGAATACGATAAAAACGAGAGCACCGGATACAATAAAAACGAGAACACCGAATACAATAAAAACGAGAACACCGGATACGATAAAAACGAGAACACCGGGGACGATAAAAACGAGAACACCGGATACAATAAAAACGAGAGCACAGGTGAGCATGAAACCGACAACGCTCTGCATCTGCCTTATCGCTTTGAGCCGCCGTATATACGTACTTTGGTAGCAAAGGGGCAGCTGAACCGCATGATTGCCTATATCCACGACAACCCCCACCGTGCTATGCTTCGCAGGCTGAACCCTGATTTGTTCCGTTTGCGCCGTGAACTGCAGGTCGAAGGTCTGACCTTCACCGCCTTGGGCAATCTTTTCTTGCTCGACTACCCGCAGCGGCAGGCTATTGAATGTTCGCGCAGTGCCTCTGAAGAGCAGGTTGCTGCTTGGCAGGCATCAGCAATGCAAGCGGCAGAGGATGGGGCGGTCAGTTACAGCGGCGCAATCAGTGCAGGGGAGAAGCAGATTGTGCGTGCCATACACGAGGCGGGCATGCCTATTGTCGTGGTTCTGAACGATGGTTTTCCGCCTGCCGGCTCTGAGCACGAGCGTTTCTACAAGCCCGGAGGCGTGTATTTCGAGGCTTGCGCTGCCGGACGACTTCTGCTGTTAGAGCCTGCGGCAACTACATTTGAAAGCGAGCGCGTCATAGCTCTGACTGAGCAGGCACTGCGCGATAAGGCTGAAGCCAAACACCAAGACTATATACCCCTGCCGCATGCCTCGAAAAGGTGGCGGATGGTAGCAAACAACTGCATAGCAGAGATTTTGGCTAACAGAGACTCGTGACTCCTTCGTCAAACCAAACGGCTCCCTCCGACCTCGTCAAACCAAACGGCTCCCTCCGACCTCGTCAAACCAAACGGCTCCCTCCGACCTCGGCAAGCCAAACGGCTCCCTCCGACTTCGGCAATGTAAGCTGTCATTTTGAAATAGGAGCCGCAAAGAGAATTTTTAATGGGTATGATACCCACAAACTGAATCAGTAGTGGAAATAGTTAATCTTTTGGAATATACCGACCGCCGGCAGCTGCGCGAGTGGTTGCGCGTCAATCATCGGCAATCGGAGCAATGCTGGGTGGCTATCTATCGTGGTAGGCAAAAGCCTGCCGGCGACTGTCTGCCATATTTGGAGGTGGTGGAAGAGGCACTATGCTTCGGCTGGATTGATAGCACGCTGAAGCGTATCGGCGACGGTCGTTTGGCACAGCGTCTCTCGCCCCGCCGCAAAGTCAGTCATTGGACCGAGCTGAATGTTCGGCGCTGCCACAATCTGATAGAGCGGGGACTGATGACCGAGGCAGGCTTGCAAGCAATGCCTGAACACCCAAGTAGATTATCTTAAAATTATGGGCACATCTAAAAATTAGCGAAGCGCACGTTTTAGTTGTCCTGTAGTTTCCTGATTTTGGTTGACCACTTATGAGAGTTAACCCTATATAAAGTTGACTTGGTTAAACATTCGTGATAATCGTTTTTGTTCAAAAAATAAGTTATCTCACCAATTTTGCTCAGACAAAAAAAATTTGTAACTTTGCAGCCGTTTAGGGAACGAGTGCATCCTGACCGATGCATCATAATATGTAGAAAATGATTATCAATCACCATATCAAAAGGCTGTTTGCAGCACTTACGCTGGTAGTCGGCGTAGCGATTGCTATGACAGCTGAGCCGAAGATGGCAGAGCCGGTTGACACACTGCTCGACCAATTCGACCGCCGTCCGTGTCTGGCAACAGCGCGTGAGTTCTTTGCTTATATGGACCAAGAGCAGTTTATGGACGAGCCTGTGGTTTTCACTGCCTCGACGCCTCTTGATACCATGAAAGCGCTTGTTTGGTACTGGGCAGGCGAATGGTACTATGCCGAGCAGGACTATCCGCGTGCGCAGATGAATCTGCTGCGTGCACTCGAACTGATGGAATATGCCGACGAGAAATCCATATCCGACAATCTGGCGATGCTGGGTCTGGCGTATATGCGCCAGTCGAAATACGACGAGGCTCTGCGCTATATGCACCGCTGCTACCAGTTGGACAGCCGAAGCGGCGACCCCGACCGCATCAGCTCGTCGCTCAACACCATAGCCGGCACTCTGCTGTCGGCGGGCAATCCTGAGGAGGCGGAGGGCTATATACTGCGTGCCATCACCTATGCCAAAGATGCCGGCAACCCGTCGCGTATGGCTGTGATATACGGTATGGCGAGCGAGATAGAGAACCGCTTGGATCATATCGAACTGGCACTGAGCTATGCCGACAGCGCCTGCATGGTAGAGGCGGCGACGGGTAATCAGCATAAGATGGCTGTGCGCCAAACGCAGAAGGCGTCGATACTTGTGGCTCTGAGGCGCTACGACGAGGCAGAGAGCATATTGAACGAGGTGGTGCCGTATTTCCGCAACAGCGGTGACCAGCTCTCGCTTGCTATAGCGCTGAACAAACGCGGTCAGGCAGCGAGCGGCATGGGGCGGCAGAATGAGGCGGTGGAGTATCTGACCGAAGCTATCGATATATGCCGGCGCATAGGTAATCCTTACAACGAGGCGTTTGCACAGCGGGCTATATACGAGATTCTGTACAAATCCAATCCGGAGGCGGCGCGTGTTCACTTAGAGCGGTATCACCAGCTCAAAGACTCGCTCTATTCGCATGCCACCGCCGAACAGTTGGCGCGCTTCAATGCCGAGTTTGGCAGAGACGAGCTTGAGAAAGAGAAGGAGAACTTGACCCGCCGTAACCATCGTCTGGTAGGTACGGGTGTGGTGGCTGGTGTGGTAATTCTAATTGTCATAGCGCTCGGGTTGGTATGGTTCCGCCGCCGCCAGTCCAAGGCTAACGAGCAGATAAACAATATTATGGAAGAGCTCAGTAAGGCGCGACGCACTTCTGCATCGGTTCAGGTGATAAAGTCACATCAGGCAGAACAGCAGGTGGTAGGGCAGGCAAAAAAACAACAGGCAGAACTTCAGACAGAGCAAAAGCCGACACCTGATAATGCAGCTGAGCCGGTAGCAGAAACGGCAGAATATCTCTCGAGCGAGGATAAGCAGTTCTTAAGGAAGTTGATAATGTCAGTGATCTCTATGATGGACCATCAGACGGTGACTGTCACGCAGGTTGCCGACAATATGTGTATGTCGTCCAAGACGCTCAACCGCAGAATTCAGTATCTCACAGGCGAAGGAGCGAAGCGGTATATAACGCGCATTCAGCTTGAGCAGGCACGCATCATGCTGCTCCAGGATTGTGATATTCCTATTGTGGAAATAGGCAATTGTTGTGGATTTGAAGACCACAGTTCTTTCACTCGAACCTTCACTCAGAACGTCGGAATGTCACCTTCTGACTACCGAATGACCTGCGGAAACGGCTAAATATGTCATTTTGTCCAATTCTGTAAAACGCTTGTCCGCTTTTGCAAAAGCGGTTTGCCGAAAATGCTCTACCTTTGCACTCGATTTCTATCGGGTGCTTTTTTTGTGCTACCCATACGATGCTATTCATAAGGCATGGATACTATGAAAAACAATAGTGAACCGGAAAAAGAATCCCCTATTGTAGAACAGCATCGCCATGAAGAAGCGATAAATTTCACAAGGGAGTTGGTAGAGGAGATTGTCTCTTCTGCTAATTCGTCATCCAAGCAGGACAATCCGTCATCCAAGCAAGACAATCCGTCATCCAAGCAAGACAATCCGTCATCCAAGCAGGACAATTCGTCAACAAAGCAAGACAATCCGTCATCCAAGCAGGACAATCAATCAACAAAGCAAGACAAGAAAAGTAGCAAATAAAGCTATACGGGTACTTCTAAAAATTAACGTAATGCAAGTTTATATCTTTTGATTTAGCAAACCATAGCGTTGAATTTTTTTCAAGCACCTTTTATTATTTAGTAGCAGATAACGCAAATTTGCATACTACGCTCTTTGATTTATTGGATTACCGCAAAAAGAAGAAAATCGCGGGGAGTTTGTGAATAATGACAATAAAAATCGTGGGGGATTTCGTTATTTCTGCAAAAATATTTGCATACATCAAAGGGAATTCGTATATTTGCACCGTAAAAAGTGCACACATATCAAAAATGTGCACTCTGTTTGGTGCAATTATAACGTTAATTTACTATGATAGATACATCATTATTGCAGTACATGCAAGAGCAATTGAAGCTCACATCCTTAGATTTTAAGCGATATTTATACCACACAATGGGGTGGAATAAGCGTTTGCAGTGCCTAACCGGAGGACGTGGAGTGGGCAAGAGTACGATGGTCAAACAGCATATCATCGAGACTCCGGAAGAGCATAGTTTGTATGTTTCTGCCGACCATAGTTATTTCACAACCCACACGCTGATTGAGTTAGCTGATGAGTTCGTCAAAGAAGGTGGCGAACACCTCTATATCGACGAGATTCATAAATACGAAGGGTGGAGTCGCGAGATAAAGCAAATTTACGATACCCATCCGGCATTGAAAGTGTTTATTACCGGTTCTTCTATCTTAGACTTGTTGGATGGAGAAGCTGACTTGAGCCGGCGCGTGGTGATGCAGCACTTGCACGGCATGTCTTTCCGCGAATACTTGCAATTGGTACATAACATCAGTGTTCCTGTGTTTACATTGGAAGAAGTTTTGGCGGGCAAAGCTCAACCCGATGAATTGCCGCACCCATTGCCTTTTTTCCGTCAGTATCTCAGAACAGGCTATTTCCCCTTCGCAATCGAAGGCGATTTCTACGAACGTATGCAGAATGTCGTCCGGCAAACGTTGGAGTCGGATATCCCGCACTACGCCAGAATGTCGCCTGCAACAGGCAGGAAGTTGCGCCAGATGCTGTCTATCATCGCACAAAACGCCCCATATAAACCGGATGCACAAGCATTAGCCGGCGAGTTGCACATAAGCCGTAATGATGTACCAAATTATCTGTTATATATGGAAAAGGCAAAAATGATTGGGCAGCTTAGAGACGACACCGGCGGAATGCGTGGCTTAGGCAAGGTGGAGAAAGTCTATCTTGACAATACTAATATACAATATACGCTGGCAGGCGAAAAGGCAGAGATAGGCAATGTGCGAGAGACCTTTTTCTACAACCAGTTGCAAGTGACACAAGATGTGATATCATCGCGTGTAAGTGATTTCTGCGTAGGCGAATATACTTTTGAGCTCGGAGGCAGAAAGAAAGGAAAGAAACAAATCTCAGAGGTGCCAAATGGGTATGTAGTACGTGATGAAATAGAATATGCCACAGGGCAAATAATCCCCTTGTGGGCTTTCGGGTTGATGTACTGATATCATCTTTTACTGAACATCATAGTTCTAACAGTTAGCGGTAATCCGATTAAAGCGGTTTGCCGCTTTGTTTTTTATGCTTAATTCATTTGTAATCCCTTTACAATCCCTATACAATCCCTATACAATCCATTTGCAATCCCTATACAATCCCTATAGTATCCCTATAGTAAAAATATTAGACTTCACGTGCAGACAAAAAAAACTATAACTAAATAACAATACGACCATGACGAAAAAACTACTTGCTCTGTTGGCGCTCCTGTATTGTACAGGGGTGCATGCGCAGTTGTCGGAGCCGATACTCTTGTCGGAGACGACCTATACGTACAACGATGCAGAAAGGACTGCCCTTTATTGCACGCTGACCGACGGCACCAAGCTGTTCTTCAACAGCAACATGGATACCACATACGTTGCTTCAGGCTATTTCTTCCTGACTCTGAACCGCATTGAGTCGGAGCAGCAGACACTGAACATTCCGAGTGAGTATGTTTATAAAGGGCACAGAACCTCGCTCCGCAGGGTTCTGATAGCTGACGGCGACTACCTGTGCGATGCGCAGCAGATCTGTGTCCCTGACGGTACGGAGGTCTTTCTGCTGCCCACAGCGAGTGCGCTGACCACGCTCGACCTGCCTGCTACCATGGTTCAGTTCAACGTCACTTTCTCCGACCAGTTCAAGGATTTGTACCTCCGCTCGGTCTATCCGCCGTATTGGGGAACGTCAAGTGGTTTTGCACAGGGATTAGACCAACCCGTGAGCACACTGCCAACAGGTATTACCCTGCATGTCCCGACTATGGCTATGGATATCTATTCCAAAACCGCACCTTACAAAGACGGCAGTCTTGTTGCTATACCAGAGCCGGTGGAACACCTGTTTGTTGGCTATCAACCGATTACCATCAGCAAAACCGACGGGTTGGCTGACAACGCACGTCTCACAGTGCCAAGATGGTATGGAGTGGGAGCAGAGAATAACGCAAACGGCTCATCCTACGGACTCTTCCATAATTATGAAACTGTAGGTCCAAAATATATTTCCTATAGCTACTCGGATATGCAATTCTTCTATCCTGCTCAACTGACCGTTGATGCTGACAAACCCGTGAAGCTCAAGAAATTCATGTTTGACCAGGATTGCATGCAGTACTATTTCGAAAAATACACCGACCCGATTACCGGAACCAATTATAAAATCACACCCTCTACAGCCATATTCCTCTCGCCCGTTACGGCAGATGAAATCGAAATGACTTTCCACATCGGTCAAGTAGGTATAGGACAAACATATTACTTTGTATCATTTCCTTTTGATGTCAAATTGTCCGATATCACCTTCCCCGACTTTCAGTACAAAAGCGACATGGAGGTGATATGTATGGAATTTGACGCTGCCAAACGCGCAACAGTTGTCGGTGGCAGTGAACACTATTGGCGGCAACTCTCTGCAAACGAGGTATTGCATGCCAACCACGGCTATCTGATTGGATACTACGGAGAATATGCGGAACCTTATGTTTCCTATGGTAGCACCAGCTATAAGTATTATAGTTACAGGCAAACAACCCTGCGTGTCAAGGCTATGGAGACGGAGAACAAACAGCAGTTGTTTACCGGCGGCGATGTTATGGTGCCACTCACTACCCATCCTTCGCCAAACAAGCATAGCGAGAGTTGGAACCATATAGGCAATCCCTATCCCTGCTTTTTCGATATACACTATATGGATTTCACGGCACCTATAACCGTGTTTGACGGGGCTTATTATCATGCCTTTTCGCCGCTTGACGACGAGTATTATCTCTATCCCAACGAGACGTTCTTCGTACAATGTCCGGAAGGGACCAATTCCATTACCTTCAGCAAAGACGGTCGTTTGCATAACGACCCGGGCGGACTGTGGCAAACCAGAAAAGTCCCGTCACGGGGCATGCAGGCACAGGAAACCAATCCTTTGCGCTGCGTCTATAATTTCATACTCCGCGGCGAAGCCGGACACGACCGCACCCGCATCGTTATCAACGAGCAGGCTTCCACTGCCTACGAACTTGAGCACGATGCCGCCAAGATGATGGGACAAGGTGCTGTCCCGCAACTCTATGTACAGGACGGTGGCGTGCAATATGCCATCGACGAGCGACCGCTTGAGGACGGCGTTTTCAGCCTTGGCATGATTTTCCCGACAGCAGGAGACTACACTCTTTCGCTACAGAACAATCCCGACGAGCAGACATCGGTCATACTGACCGACCTGCTGACAGGTGCAGAAACCGACCTTACGCGGTCGGCATATACCTTCACGGCTGCGGCAGGCTCCACCGCTACACGGTTCCGCATACGCATGGTTGAGAATGGTACGACTCAGATTGATGAGATAAGTGCTGATTTCGGCGAACCGGTATATTACGACCTGCAAGGACGCGTTGTCAGTGAACCATCTCTAATGCAACACGGTGTGTATATCCTCAAACAAGGACAAACCACCCGTAAAATCGTTAAATAATGTACGAACAATAAAACATCTTGAGATATGAAAAAGTATATATTTTTCCTGTTAGCTTTATGGATTCCGATGATGGCATGGGCAGACAATGCCATCACACATAGGCTAACTATCGAAGTAGGAAGTATTCATTTAAATATACGAGTCGCTTCTGCAGATGAAAGTGTAACGCTTCAG